>JALSRZ010000028.1 GCA_026984515.1 Thiohalobacter sp.
CATCCGGCAACACGGGTAACTCCAGGGCCTGTTGGTCTATCCGCTCCTGCAGCGCCTGGCGGAGATGTTGCGTGGCGCTGTAACCGGTATCATGGGCTGGCAGGTTCATTTGCTCTGATTCCTTAACTTATCACTTCATTTCCTGTCCCTGGATGACTGGCGCGGGCAACGTGGCGGATATCCGGGATTCCACAGTGTTTGTCGGTCGCTACGGCGCAGGCTTTAACGTTCGCTGCTGTTTGTGCGCCGCTCGAAACGGCAGGCATGGCGCTTGCAGCCCCTTGAAGCTGCGCGGCCAGGGGCGCGTCCTTACGGAGGCGATTCCATGCTGCCGCCGCCTTTTTTCATGCGCTTGCCTGCGGCAGCACGTTCTTTGCGCACCTTTTTGGGGTCGGCGATCAGCGGCCGGTAGATTTCCACCCGGTCACCCGGCTGCAGCACCTGGTCCGCTTTTTTCAGTTTGCCGAAAATACCGACCCTGGATTTTTCCAGGTCGATTTCCGGGAACCGTTCGAGGATGCCGGATTGTTCGATGGCCTGCCGGAGACTGGTTCCCGGCGTCACATCCAGCTTTAAAATCACCTGCTCTTCCGGTTTGGCATAGGCCACCTCCACCGGGATCGACTCAGCGTTTTCCATAGACCTCAACCGCGCGTTTGTGAAAGGAGTCCACCAGGGAATTGGCGATCTGGCTGAACACCGGACCCACCACCATACCCAGCATGCGACTGGCAAAATCGAACTCCAGGTCGAAACTCACCTTGCAACCCTCGTCACCCAGCGCATCGAAGCGCCAGAATCCTTCCAGGTGTTTGAACGGCCCTTCTACCAGGCGCATTTCGATCATCTTGTCCTTCTGGTTGCGGTTGCAGGTGGTAAACGCTTTTTCCACCCCGCCCCTGGATAACTCAATGGTGGCTTTGACCTCGTCATCGGTGCGCGACAATACCCTTGCGCCACGACACCAGGGCAGGAACTCGGGGTAGGCCTCGATGTCGTCCACCAGGGCGAACATCTGCGCCGGCGTGTACGGCACCAGTGCCGACTTGCTGATCGAGGTCATGGGGCTACTCCGCCAGTCCAAGCAGGCCGGAAAAGTCGACGATACCGGTCACGTTCAGGAACACCACCAGCACCGCCAGCGGGGTAACGTAACGCACCAGGAAACGCCACAGTACATAGCCGGCTCCGTCGCCCATGTCCAGTTCCTGCACGCTGTCGCTGCGTTTCATCACCCAGACACTGAACAGGGCAATGAACAGGCCACCCAGCGGCAGCATGATATTGGCCGTCAGGTAGTCCAGCAGGTCAAAAACCGTGTAGGTTTTAAAGATCGGCACAAAGGACAGTGGCCGGAACTCGGCCCAGCGGTTAAAGGACATGATGGTCAGCAAGCCGAAACTCCAGGTGGCAATACCCGCGTAGACCGATGCGTAGATCCGCGTCATGCCCTTGTTCTCCACCAGCCAGGCCACCGCCGGCTCGATCAGCGAAATCGCCGAGGTCCAGGCGGCGAACACCAGCAGCACGAAAAACAGGGTACCGAACAACCAGCCACCGGGCATGTGCCCGAAGGCAATTGGCAGGGTCTGGAAAATCAGGCCGGGACCGGAACCGGGCTCCAGGCCATTGACGAACACGATGGGAAAGATCGCCATCCCCGCCAGCAGCGCTACCAGGGTATCCAGGGAGGCGATGATGATACTGGTCCTGGCGATCGAGGTCCGCTCCGGCAGGTAGGACCCGTACACCATGATGGCGCCCATCCCCAGGCTGAGGGTGAAAAACGCGTGCCCCATGGCAATCAGCACCCCGTTCGCCGTTATTTTGCTGAAATCCGGGGTGAACAGGAACTCCAGCCCCTGGTCGAAGGCCCCGCTGGCCAGCGCATAGCCGTCCAGCAGGATCAGCAGCACGAACAGCCCCGGCACCAGGAAGCGCACGGCTTTTTCCAGCCCGCCACGTACACCGCGCGACACCACGATCATGGTCAGCACCATGAACAGGGTGTGCCAGGCCAGCAGGCGCTCCGGGTCCCCGGTCAGCTGCTCGAAAATACTCGCCACGCCTTCGGCCGTGGCCCCGCTGAACGAACCGGCCGCGGCGCGGAACACATAGGCCAGTGCCCAGCCGGCAATCACACTGTAATAGGAAAGTATCAGGAACCCGGCCAGCACGCCCGCCCAGCCGATCCAGCGCCAGAGATGGCTGGCGCCGGCCTCCTCGGCCAGGGTACGCATGGTATTGATGGGGCTCTGGCGACCGCGCCGGCCCAGCATGACCTCCGCCATCATGATGGGAATACCGATGGTCGCAATACAGACCAGGTACACCAGCACAAAGGCCCCGCCGCCGTTTTCACCCGCAATATAGGGAAACTTCCAGATATTACCCAGGCCGACCGCTGAACCGGTAGCAGCCAGCACAAAGGCCAGGCGGCCCGACCAGCTGCCGTGGATAGAGGTTCTTCTTTGAGTCATGGGGTGCCCTGTGGATGCCGGTCTGACCGGGGATTGTCCTTAAAATGGCGAAAATGCTCAAGTTCCTGGTGGCGTGCGTATAATGCGCGCATGGCGAAAAAACCCAGAAAGAAAGACAAGGCGAAGTCCAGCACCATTGCCCTGAACAAAAAGGCGCGCCACAACTATACCCTGGAAGACCGCTTCGAGGCCGGGCTGGCGCTGGAAGGCTGGGAAGTAAAAAGCCTGCGCGCCGGCAAGGTGCAGATGGTGGAAAGCTACGTTTTACTGAAAGACAACGAAGCCTGGCTGTTCGGCTGCCTGATCACCCCGCTGCTGAGCGCCTCCACCCACATCCACCCCGACCCCCGCCGCAGCCGCAAACTGCTACTGCACCGCGACGAAATCGACCGCCTGGTAGGCGCCGTGGAACGCAAGGGCTATTCGCTGATCCCCACCGCCCTGTACTGGAAAAAAGGCCGTGCCAAGCTGGAGATCGCGCTCGCCAAAGGCAAAAAGGAACACGACCGGCGCGCCGACATCAAGGAACGCGACTGGCAGCGCGACAAGCGGCGCATCCTGAAAAACCGCTAGCCCGCATTTCTCACCGACTTCCTGCTGCGGCGGCGTCATGCCGGCATACGCCGGAATGACGGGGAGACGGCCACCCCCCGCTATTCTTCGATTGGCGACATATCCACCTGTTCATTCCTGTCCTGCTCGGTGACTTCGTCACAGTGATCCCCTGCCCGCCTGCCTAGTATCCCCCGCACTCCAACCAGTTCCAGAGGGCATCATGGCCAAGGCAAGAACAAAAGCAGCACTCCAGTTACCCGGCACGGCAGCCATCCTGATCGTACTCAGCCTGTTATCCGCCTGCGGCGGCGGCTCCGGCTCGGGCAGCAACCCCGGCAACGCCAGCCACACCGGCAATACGCTCGGCTCCAGCAACGGCGCCACTGCAATCGTCGACCGGACCCCGACGGCGGATCCCGTCAGCGGCCAGACCGATACCGCAGCGTCCACCACCATCACCTTCATGCACATGAACGACCTGCACGCCCACCTGACCCCGCACCCCGACCTGGTCGCGGACGGCAACGGCGGCACCCGGGTCGAGGAACGCGGCGGCCTGGCGCGCCTGGCCACACTGATCCAGCGCATCCGCAAAGACAACCCGCACAGCGTACTCATGAACGTCGGTGACACCTTCCACGGCGGCGCGGAAGCCATGTTTACCCTGGGCAACGCCATCGTCGACCCGGTCAACGCACTCGGCATCGACGTCGGCGTGCCCGGCAACTGGGACTTCGGCTACAGCTCCATCGTGTTCCGCCTGCGCTATACCAACGAGCACATACCCGCGCTCGCGCAACAGGCGGACCCGCTGAAACCCCGTTTCGCCGCCATCAAGAAACCGAACTTCCCCAACCTGGCCGCCAACATGCGCTACAAGATCGGCAACCGCGAAGTCCTGCCGGCCACCCTGATGAAAGATATCAATGGCGTAAAAACCGGCTTCATCGGCATTACCTCCGATATCGTCAAGTTCGTCTACCCCCTGCTCGCACCCGGGTTCACCTTCACCGGTGAGGGCCTCGATGCCGCCGGGGCAGAAGCCGCCTACCGCGACCTGATCAACCGGCACGCCGCCGAACTGCGCAGCCAGGGTGCAAACATCGTAGTGGTCATGTCCGAACTGGGCATCCACAAGGACCACCGCCTGGCGCAGGTCATCAAACCGGGCTCGGTCGACGTGTTCTTCTCGGCCCACACCCACGAAGCCACCTTCGAGCCCCTGACCTCCGCCAGCGGCGCCCTGGTAGTGGAAGCCGGCAACGACGGCTACCTGGGACGCATGGATATCGAAGTCAGCAACGGCACGGTCACCGCCCGCAACTGGACCCTGCTGCCGATCGACCGCCACCTGGCGAGCGACCCGAAGGTGGCCGCGCTGGTCCGCAAGGCACGCGCGCCCTTCAACGCCATCGACGTGAAGTTCAGCGACCCCATGCCCAACAGCCTGCTGGCGCTGGTCAAACCACTCAATACCGTGGTCGGCCACACCAACTTCCCGCTGGACCGCCGCAACGCCATGCAAAGCAGTTTCAACAACGCCATCGGCGACATCCTGCGCCACTACGGCAAGACCGACCTGGCCATGGTGCCGGGCTTCCGTTTTGACAGTGTGGTCGCTTCCGGTGCGCTGCTGGAAGACAACACCCTCGCCAGCGGCGACATCACACTGGAAGACATCTACCGCTTCTATCCCATCATGTTCGGCATCGCCAGCGGTGAAATCCGTGGCGCAAAGCTGAAAGCAATCATCGAGGACTCGCTCACCCGCACCTACTCCACCGAGCCCTTCAAACACAAGGGCGGCTGGCTGGAAGGCTGGTCCGGCCTGTCCATGACCGTCAACCTCGCCAACCCGGACGGCAAACGCATCCTCGACCTGCGCCTGAAAGACAGCGGCGAACCGATCCGGGACGAGCAGCTGATCACCGTCACCGGCTGCAAGCGCCCCATCGAACCGCGCGACAAGCTGTGCCGCCAGAGCGGCTTCGAGAACGTGCAGCCGCTGTTCCTGACCGGCACCGGCGAACCCTGGACCATCATCGACCTGCTGATCGAAGGCGTCTCGACCGGCGTCGTGTTCGACCCCACCCGTCGCGATATGGTCGACCTCAACAGCACCCCCGCCTGGCCGGACACCCCCTTTGTCCAGCCACTGGAAGGGGCCCGTTGAGCTTGAAATTCACCGCAAAGGGCCCATATTAAAAACAGGGAGCCGGGGCTCCCGCCCGCAACGCAAAGTCGGACCCGCAGGCTGCGGGAACCGTCGGAGAGCGCCGCCGCCAAGCGGCACGCATAGGCGGGAACCCCGGTGTCCTGTATACTGTCACTGGTACGAACCGGGGGCGACCTGGCTTCGACGTGGGTTGCAAAACCTGAGGTGCATGCCGAGGAACAGAATACCTCGTAAATCCATCTGTAAAACTTATAGTTGCCAACGACGACAACTACGCTTTAGCCGCTTAAAAACCGGTGTAAAGCCTTCGGCCCGGCGTGTGCCTGTACGCCCGGATCACCGGAGTCATCCCATGCAGGATCGCGCTGAAGCTCGTCCGGGGCCGATGCGTTAAAACCTAATCCGGAATCGCTGTCTGTTTTCCCTGCCCGTCGGGTAGCAGCCAGTTAAATTTAAAGACGTGGATAAGCATGTAGAGCCGAGGGCGGAGGACTTGCGGACGCGGGTTCGATTCCCGCCGCCTCCACCAATACGATGGCCCTGGTAATTACCAGGGCCTTTTTTATTCTGAAAACGGTAGCCAGGCCCGCTCAGGCCGCATCCAGTTCGATTTTTAGACGCATACCCAGAGCCCGGGCTGTTCGCTCCAGCGTCAACAAGGTCACCGACGCATTTTCCGGGTTGTGTACAAAACCGATAATCACACACAGTATTCATACATTTATGTATCTGCATTCCATTTTCTTTTTCATAAAAGGTTGTTCTCGCTCCACATATACCGCACGCTACTGGTTGATCGCCTAAAATGTAGCAATCCAATTCATCATGACGATCATCAATATCTATTTCCATAAGCATCCCAATCAAAGCTTTCAAAAAACATCACACACCACAACGTTTCTCAAAAACATACTCGCGGTGAAACGCCATATATTCCTGGTGAGCACCATCCAATTGAATCTGCATACTCTTTGAAATCCCAAGTAATGATTCATCTTCAAGCATTTCGGAAATCTCAATATCCCCGCGCTGCCTGAACGTAATAAACCCTAAATCAAAAACCTTATCAAGGTTCGGCAATAATAGCAGGCCATTATAGCTATCCAGTCTCTCCCTATTATCCGAGTCTCGCCAGGGCTTAATATGCGATGCAACCAAAAATCGTGTATCACTAAACCCCGTCAACGCACAGCCGCGCCACTGTTCTATCAACTTCTGTCGAAATTTACCCTGCCCTACTCGCGCATTGATCAGCATCGACTTTTCTGTTTTCTCAAGGGTCTCATTATTGAAGACCTTTTCAATATCTTCCTGAAGGGTTTCACTGAATACATCATCAAGATAGGCTGCATACTGGTTAAGAGCAGCGCTATACATACCATTACCACGCGTATTCTTTTCCTGAAAGGTACTGAGTTGTTTTAGCTGCTCAGATATTTCTCTGAAAACTTGGACAGATTGAATGTTGATCAAGGCCTGATCAGTAATTCCAGCGGCAAGCCCCCACTCGGAAATTGTTCCAGAAATCGCCCCGGAGTAGCTATGCGCAGTGCGTTCTGACTTGCCTATTTGTTGAAGCCAATTTTCAAAATTCATTTTTAACCATCCTCATCGAACCAGTACTGAATTGTCCATGCACGTTTCATAAATATCAAAGGCGCGCTTTACGCAAGCCTTTTGCCGTAAGAAGGAGCTTCAGCGCGAGTTGGTCACCCATATAAAGAACTCCGCAGCTACTCGTCAGTAACTGTCACAGTCGTCTGCCGGTGCCCCATCCAGTTCCACATATCATCCGGCAACGACAGCAATTTTGAGTCGGGCAGACGGCACTAGCGAATTCTTTACATATTGCATAAATGTAAAGAATTCGCTATGCTTTGATCGCCCCCCACCAACAAAAGGAGCATCCACATGTCGAAAGTCAGCTCAAAAAGACAAATTACGCTACCAGTTGAGCAGTGCCGGCAAGTGGGTATCGAGCCGGGTGACGACGTCCGCGTATTTGTTGCTGATGGCCATATCACCATCGTAAAAAAGACGCCAGGGGCAGCCAGGGGAATACTCAAACAGGTCAAGGGAAAGACCTCGATCAGCGAGCAAGAATCCCGCCAGAGCGCTCTCGGTTAGCATCGCATGATCGCCATCGATACCAACGTGTTGCTGCGGTATCTGTTGTGGGACGACAAGCTGCAGGCCGCAAAGGCCGACAGGTTGATCAACGGCACCGAACCTGTGCTGGTCACTGACGTGGTGCTGGTTGAAACCCTGTGGACGCTCAAGGGGAAGAAGTACCGGCTGGACAAGTCCGCATTGCTGAATGTGCTCGACTCACTATTTGAAGAACCCAACATTCACTTCGAGGATGACCAGACCGTGTGGCAGGCCTTGAGCGACTATTGTCAGGCGAAGTCCGTGAAGGTCGGCAACAAAAAGAAAGAAGCGGACTTTGCCGACGCGCTGATCGTCAACAAGGCTCGGTTTCATGCAACCGAAAAAGGTAGCCCGCTGAATAGCGTTTATACGTTTGACCGCGCCGCGCAAACAATTTCCGGAACGGCTAGACCATAAGCTGGCTTATCCCCGTTATTTTTGTGACCACCCCACCGGCGTCGCAAGGAAAAATACAAATTCGAAAATCAATCAACAGTACGTTAGGTTAGCGCGCGAGGCGGCAAGTGCGCCGTTTGCCGATCGTGTTGCTCTACGGCCATCATTACCTGTTAATTGTAACTTGCTGAAACATAAATGCTTTGTTAGACCTCTCCTAATTATGAGGGAGTGTTTTCGTAAATAACCCCCTTAAAACGACAGTCTTGATATCACCATCTACCCAGTGGACAGCTCCCGGCCAGGAGATGGCTAGAGGCCGACTAGAATTTCGCCTCAAGTTTTCTGGCGCATTGTACAATCATTGTTCAGCGGGTAACGAATAAGACCGCGGCCTGTTTCGGATTAATAAATCTGCTCCACTGACTTCGCGGTTTCCAGAAGTTTATTTGCAACCCGCCTTAAATTCCTGGTAACGCAGAGACAGTGAATCACTATTAGGGCGAAGTTGAGAGGATTTTGGCACCCATAGTTTCGTTCCATGCATCTCTTTTAAACCATGCTGAAGCATAGGGCCATCTGTTTCTTCCAAAATATCCTCTCGCACATCCACTACATAGTCCGGCCGCACACCCAGAAACTGTCGATCGAATGCCGCATGATGAAGTTTGCACAGCGCAAGACCATTCGATACCACTGGCGCACCATCGGGATCTGAATCAGGAATGATGTGCGCAGCGTCAAGCAGCCGGGTATGACGTAGACGACATATCGCGCATTGCTGCTGATAGGCCTTTAGTACGCGCACCCGAAAGTATCGCTGGTGAACACGCTGCCGCACGGCTGCTGTGACATAGGTGCGACGCGCTTCTTCTGCCAGATCGTCATTCACACCATACTGTTCTTTCGACAACACTTTGCTTGTCGCACTGCAAAGTCTTGACTATCCACCACACATTACCTGATTTTTGGGAAGAATAGCTCTTATCTCTCCGCATATACTCATAACAGCAATCAATCACTCTATATCATCTACCGATAAGAACCGATAGCCACATTCAGCATTCAAACATCTATGCACCTGTTTTCCGTTTTCAACTTCATAGAAAGATGTTCTCGAACCACACATGCCGCATGTCATTGGTTGGTCGCCCAGGAGATAACAGTCAAGTGCATCATGACGCGAATTATTGATTTTCTTCATGAGATTATTTTACATGCGTGCTCTGGGATCAGGCTGCTCATCGCATACAAATAATATTTTTGCATCCTCTACCCGCTTACTATTAGAAACCTGCAACATAAAAGACACAGCACAAACTACATAATAGCCTTCGACAGTTCGGCATGCCAAGCGATTTCTCGGCAACAGCAGGTATTGTCATCAAGCCCACATCCACTTATAAATGGTTTTCAGGGCGCCACCAAATCAACCAGACGCTGGGTAAATACCGTGTCTCCGCTGGCTGTAATCAGCAGCTGAATTTTTGCCCGGGTCATACCAACGTACATCAACCTTACCTGATCCACCAGTTCTTTAGCCGTAAACTGAATCCTGTCGATACCGGCCAGCACCACCGTTTCAAACTCCAGTCCCTTGCTGCTGTGAATGGTGAGTACGGTCACTAGTGGTTTACCCGGATTGTAAGCTGCTTTATTTCTCTTGCCGACCATGCACAGATTGGCTATGCCGGCTCTTTCCAGATGCGCAGAAATGCCTTCAGCCATTTTGTTACTGGGCACCAGTATCGCAATTTCATTGGGTTTTTTCCCCTTGTGCAGCCACGTACTGACGCAGCGCGTAATATAGTTCAGCTCCTCACCTTGCTGTTCAAACAGCCTGAATACCGGGGCAGGCCCCGAGACGCCGGCGGATTCGGGCGCAATCACCGGGATGTGATCATCATCCGATTCCTCTGCGGAGATGAACTCCCGGGAGAACTGGTAGGCAAACTCCAGGATTTCGCGCGTGTTACGGTAGTTGAGTTTCAAGATGGTGGTGCGGCCACGCGCCTTGATGCCGACGCTGGAAAGGCTGAAATCCAGAGAGCTGTGTTTTTTATAGATCGACTGAGCGTCATCGTACAGTAGTAACAGGGCATCTGTCTCGGGATCCACCATCTGTGTGATCAGCTGCAACCACTCCGGCTCAAAATCATGGCCTTCGTCGATGAGAACGGCGCCGTACTGGGCACGCGGTATCTGTTTTTTTTCTACGCCTTCTATCACCGCCATAACCTGGCGTTCAAAAAACGGTGCCTCGTTGTCCGGCACGTCGCAGTGATAGGTTTTTATCTGCTGACCGCACCAGTCGTGGAAATGATACACCTGCACTTTATGCTCAATGTTTTTCTCTTTGACATAGTGGCGCAGACTGGCAGCTAGTGAGACGTTGAAACACAGCACTAGGACCGGCTTTGTCATGGTTTGCGCCAGCTGCAGGGCGCGGAAGCCGAGAATCATGGTTTTCCCGGAACCAGCGACACCGTGAATCACGCGATGGCCTTCGCCCAGATTACGGGCGAGCTGCTCTTGTTGCAGGTCCATCACCTTGATCATATCCGTAACCGCGCGCGTGGTTTCCAAATCGGCACGCTCATCGTCGACCTCTATAGTCAGTTCGCCTTGCGTGTTTGCAATTCGAATTTCCGGGAACAGGTGCCAGCGAATACGCTCGATTTCCGGCAGGCTAAGTTTCTGGTCAAAACTGTAATTGAACATGTCCCACAGTTGCTGTTGGAAAACTTCGGGATCGATATTCTCGGGGATTTCGTCCTTGCACAACACTAGGTGATCGGGCAGCACAGACATTCCATCAGGTGCCAGGGCTTTATTCAATTGAGCTTGATTGATATGGGTGAATACGACGCCATAACCGTAGGGGAACTTCAGTTTCCCCTTGTAATCTCCATCCGGCGCGGTCAGCTGGCTGTCTGACGACAGCATATCGATGACCTGGTAGGCACATTGGCGGGCCTGTTCGAGGGGATTGGGGGTGGTTATTTTGCCGTTGTTGGTCAACAGCTCGACGCGGTGCTTGGAGATTTTTTTGATGTTTTCCAGGCGCCAATCCTTAACTTCCAGAAACAGCAAGCCGCGCGCCGGATGTAGAATGATAAAATCCGGGTAGCGATGCTTGCGCCCTACCGGTATGTCGTACCAGCACAGGTAGTCATCATCCAGCAATGCTTCCAGCCGCCTGGCTAAACGCTTTTCACCAGGCGTCATCCGTGGAAGGCAGGTATTTAGATTCGGAATTAACTGGGCCATGACAATGGATTTTCAAGCAACATCTCTTTACTGCCTTTAGCAGTCCTTTCCCCTTATACTCTTCCTGAAATTGTCGCTGTTCATTAAAATCCTCGCAAGGCGGACAACGACTTATTGTTATCATTTCGCGCCATTCTATAGTCACGTTGTCGTGCAAATACGCACGGCCACTCCCGGAATAAAATTCTTCTCTCTGTATTCGCCTTGCAATGGGCATGATGAAGTGGTCTGTATATCAACTATCACAGGGACCGGAGGGTATGGCGCTAATGGACAACAACTCTCCAACCCTTTCCAGGAAAGACGCCTTGTCCACATAGTGTATAGCCTGCCACCCCGCCGCCTGCGCTCGTTCCACGTTACTCTTCATATCATCGACCAGCAGTATCCCGCCCGGTGGCAACGCCAGCCGTTCGGTGATGTCATAAAACAAACCGGGGTCCCGTTTGCCCTTGCCGAGGTGGTAGCTGTTGAATACGTGATCGAAATACCTGAAGAAATGATCCCGCTCGTCCAGCTGGTCCAGCCAGTGCGACTGGTCGCTGAGGATGCCGGTGATAATCCCCTGCGCGCGCCATTGCCGGACCCGCTCGATCATCCAGGGCCGTAACACAAAGCCTGCGAGGATCCGGCGGGTCAATTCCTCGTCACTGCCCCTGAGGCCGGTGCCCTCGCGCATGGCGGCCCAGAAGGCCGGCTCGCTCCCCCGGCCCAGCACGAAGCCGGAGGTATATACCGTGTCCCGGGCGACGTTCATCATGGTGGTGACCTCCAGCCCCTGCTCCCGGGCCAGGGCCCTGAGTCCGTTCTGGAAGCCTTCGTCGGCAATGACGCCGCCGTAATCGAGCAATATGGCCTGGATGGACGGGTGCGACATGATCCTGACCATAGCATATCGCCGGCGGTTCCCATCAGGGGCCGAACCCATTATGCTTGCCCTTCCTTATTTATCCACAAACTCAGCCAGGGGAGGCGCTGACCAGTTTGTCATTCCGGTGTACGCGGGAACCCGGTATACCGGTTGTCCCGGAGACGGCACAGGCCCGACTGCCGGGAAACCCGATAATCACAGCCCTCCTCCACCTATCGATGAACCTGCCGGTCAGCCAGATCCTCGTCAACTTCCTCGAACAGCTGGGTGTGGAATGCATTTTTGGCATCCCCGGCTCGCATATCCTGCCGGTCTATGACGGCCTTTACGATTCGCCCATACGTTCGCTGCTGGTCAAACACGAGCAGGCTGCGGCTTTCATGGCCGGCGGGCACGCGCGTATCACGGGCGGGGTCGGTGCCTGTATCACCACCGCCGGGCCGGGCGCCACCAACCTGGTGACCGGCATTGCCAGTGCCTATACCGACAACCTGCCGGTGATCGCCATTACCGGTGAGGCCCCTACCCATATTTTCGGTAAGGGCGGTCTGCAGGAAAGCTCCGGCGAAGGCGGCAGCGTGGACCAGGTGGCCCTGTTTGCCGGCATTACCCGTTACCATAAGCTGATCGAGCGTACCGATTACCTGGCCGCGGTGCTCAACCAGGCGGCCAGACACCTGCTGTGCGATACACCGGGACCGGTGGTGTTGAGCATTCCCTACAATGTGCAGAAAGAAACGGTCGATGCCTCTATCCTGGAACAGGTCAGCTTCAGCTGCCCGGGCAGCGAGCCGGTGGTGCCGCCACAGTACATCGAGCGGACCCTGGCGCTGCTGCGCGAGGCACGGCGCCCGCTGATCATTGCCGGTTACGGCTGTATCCGTGCCGGTGCCCGGAAAGCCCTCGACTCGATCAGCAAGCGGCTCAATATTCCCGTGACCAGCAGCCTCAAGGCCAAGGGCGCTATCGATGAACGCTCGGCGCTGTCGCTGGGCAGCCTGGGGGTTACCTCCGGTGGCTATGCCATGCGCTACCTGGAGCGGGAAGCCGACCTGGTGCTGGTGCTGGGCGCCAGCTTCAATGAGCGCACCAGCTATGTCTGGGACCGCAAACTGCTAGCCGGCAAAAAGCTCATCCAGGTCGACAACCGTGTTCAGCAACTGCAGAAAGTGTTTCGCGCCGACCTGGCGATACCGGCCGACCTCGGCGCCTGGCTGCGTGCGCTGGATGCCGCCATCGGGCAACAGCAGCTGCCGGCCAGGGACCCGGTCGATGTCGCCGCTTTTATACAGACTGCACAGCAGGACATCGATGACGCCGGCGAACGCATCTTCAACGCACAGTTCGATCACGTAAAGGCGTTCTTCCGCTGGCTGGAGTCACAGTTCCCGGACGGCCTGATCCTGTTCGACGACAACATCGTGTTCGCGCAGAACTTCTACCGCGTATCGGGCAGGGACCGCTTCTGCCCCAATACCGGCATCTCCTCCCTGGGCCACGCCATACCGGCGGCGATCGGTGCGGCCTGCACGGCGGACCGGCCGGTATTCGCCCTGATCGGTGACGGCGGTTTCCACCTGTGCGCCATGGAACTCATGACCGCGGTCAACTACCGGCTCCCGCTGACCGTCGTGCTGTTCAACAACGACACCATGGGCCTGATCCGGAAAAACCAGCACCAGCACTATAACGACCGCTTCATCGACTGCGATTTCACCAACCCGGATTTCGAGGCGCTGGCGCAATCTTTCGGTATCGATCACGTACGCATCGAAAACGAACGCGATCTCGCGGGCCTGGCGGATGCCCTGGATTTTCACCAGGGTATAAACCTCCTGGAAATCATCGTCGATCAGGATGCCTACCCGAATTACTCTTCCCGGCGTTAGCGGCGCATGAGCGTAGCCGATACCACGCGCCTGCGGGATTGCCTGGCTCGTTACCGGGACCTCATCCCCGCACTGGCCGGGATCGGCGAACCGGCGGCAAACGACTCACCGGCCTCGTGCATCGAACGCTACGAGCAGTGCTATCCCCTGTTGGAAAATGCGCTGTGGTCCGGTCAGGTAGATTTTGAGCCCCTGCTGGACTGCTACCAGGCGCTGTTCCGCGAGCAGGATGCGCTGATCCGTAAAGCCGCCGCGACCGGGGACATGGCCGATGAGCGCTGTCACTTCATACTGAGTATCCCGGTCGCCGACCGCCCGGCCCACCTGCGCGCCTGCCTGGAAAGCATCCACCGGCTTTGCGAGTGCTTCGGGTATGGCGGCAACGCGTCCGGCGTGTACCCGCGCATCCGGGTGATCGTCGCGGAGGACAGCCGGGAACAGGAAAACATCCGTCAGCATATCGAACTGGTCGAAGCGTACCGGCGCAGGGGTTTGCAGGTGACCCATTTCGGGCAGGATGAGCAATACCAGCTGCTGCAATCCATTCCGGAGGAAGACCGCAAGATTCTGGGCACTATGCTGACCACCCAGCCCGTGGACCGGTTTTACCGCAAAGGCCAGGCCGCCAACCGCAACCTCAGTTACCTGAAATGCCTGCAACTCACCGAAGACAGGGACCGCACGCTGTATTATTTTGTCGACAGCGACGAATCCTTCTGCGTGAACCGGTACACCGGCAACGGCGAAGAGGCTGTGTACGCGCTCAACTATTTTCACTCTATCGATAAAGCATTCCGCTCAACCGATATCCGCCTGCTCACCGGCAAAATGGTGGGCGACCCACCGGTCTCCCCGGCCGTGATGGCTGCGAATTTCCTCGATGACGTCACGGCTTTTTTCAGCGGACTGGCGCAAACGGCCGGTGGCCGGGCGTGCAGCTTTCACGGGCAGTCACCATGCTCGTCGGCAATAGCGTCATCCAGCGCTGTCTATCACGATATGGCGAATCTGTTCGGCTTTGAAAACAACCCGGCCACGTTCCCTTACCGTTGTCCACTGCAGGGGACGCACGATCACAGCGCCTGCCTGCGCGATTTCGCGCCACGGCTCGCAGCTTTTTTCTTTGGTGAGCACCTGTTTCGAAAAACGGTCTTTCGTTATGACCAGGGCTTCAGCGAGCTGACGCCGGCGCGCACCGTCTATCCCGGTAATTATGTCGTCAACCACGCAGGGTTGAAATACGTCATCCCCTTTGGGCACCTGCGTCTGCGCATGTCCGGTCCCACCGCCGGGCGACTGATTGCCGCGGAAATCCATGACCGCTTCGCGTCGATCAACCTGCCCCACCTGCACCGCCGCACTACCGGGTCCGGCCTCGACGAGAGCTTCCGTCCCGGCGTTGAACGGGACGACGATGGCCAGCAGGCGCACATCGACCTGTCCAGCGAGTTCGAACGCCAGTTCTTTGGTGACCTCATGCTGTTTACCACGGAAACACTGGTTACCCGGGCCGATGTCAACCAGCCCTTTGCAAGGGAGGACATCGTACGGGTCATGGAAGACCGGGAAAAGGAACTGCTGGCGCTGTACCAGCAAAAACACGACGCCATCCTGACAAAAAACCGCGAGCTCCGGGAGCTTGTGTTCCAGCCTGGCCACTGGTGGCTGGACGACCCGGAGCTGGCCGCTGCCCGGCAGCAGATCAGGGATTTTATCGATAATATCCACTACAATTTCGGCGAGCAATCGCCCGCCTGGCAGCAGATCCAGTCGGCCGACCACCGCGCTCGACGCAAGGCGCGAATGGTCGAAGCGTTGATGAACTACCGGGCCGAACGTGAAGCCTGGGACCGGCTGGTCAGCGCGTCCGTCGCGTGATCGACGATCAGGGCGCGGCAGTCGCGGTACGCCGCCCGCGCCCTGCCCAGCTCCTCATCCGGAAGGCGGATGTGCGCATAATCGGACCGGCTTTCACCGATGCTCCCGCTATGGATCAACCCGGATGAATCACCCCTGCGGGCCCTGCCCGTCTGGCTGAATCGGTGGTAGCGCTCGCTCAGGGGCGAATCCAGCTCCAGCCAGTCGGCAAGTTTTGATAACAGGGCATCCGCTTCGGCCTGAAAACACTCCGCGTCATAATAGTAGTAGGGTTGAACGGAAGATCGGCAAAAATCGGCGAGTGATTCGATACGCTCGACGTAGTAGCGGCTTGCTTCGGCCGGTGAGGCATACGGGTCCGCCACATCCTTTGCAGCAAACAGTGCGACCATGCTCCTGATGGCCTGCTCCGGTTCCCGCAGGGCAACCAGTATTTTCATATCGAGCGCGCCGGGCTGCCCGGTAGCGAGCCGGTAGTCGTTGTGTAACAACTTGTCGAACAGGTAACGGCTGTTTACCTTGAGCGTTTCATACTGCCGGTACAGGTCCAGCGCTTTATCCAGGTCAGACACATCCTCATAGCTGATATGCATCTCGAAGTAGCCGTTGATCTGCGGATGCGAGCCAAGAATATGCCCTGCCAGACTGGTGAAGGCGCGCATGTGGCTCAGCAGGAATATCCGGGTGTACTGATCAGGCATTTCGAAGATACGGTTCATTCATGACGGTTCTCCCCGTACAAACAGCTGCATCGACGTTGTTCTGTCTCACACAGCGTCTTACGTACCGCAAAACGTATACTCGACCACTTCTTCGGGTTCCGGGGCCAGCGCATACTTTTCCTTTCCCTCCTGCTGCACAAAGGGCTGTTGCAGCACCGTATGCAGTTCGTGGAATACGGAAAAATCATCCTGGTCTTCTGCCGCGCGGATGGCGGCTTCGATCTGGTGGTTGCGGGGGATGTAGACCGGGTTGACGGACTGCATACCGGCCTGACGCGCCGCGTCGTCCTGCGTTTCGTGTTTTAAGCGCGTACGCCACTGCTGCAACCAGGTCGCCATCTGCTCTGGATGCTGAAACAGGGCCAGCAGGTTCTCATCCTGTGCGGATGGCTGATCGGGCAGGCGTGACAGGTGAAAAAACGTCAGGGTGAAATCCGCCCGGTTCTCTGCCATGACTTCCAGGAGCGCTTCGATCAACACCCTGTCTTCACTGCTTTCGCCGCCATTGCAGGCCGTCAGCCCGCATTTCTCCCGCATGCCTTTCAGCCAGGCCGATTCATAGTGCGCCACAAAACCTTCCAGTACTTCCTGCGCCACGCGGACCGCCGTTTGCGGGTTCGCATCGAACAGTGGCAACAGCGCCTCTGCCAGTCGTGTCAGGTTCCACAGCCCTATGGAAGGCTGGTTGCCATAGGCGTAGCGCCCCTGACGATCGATGGAACTGAACACCTGGTCATGCCGGTACGCATCCATGAACGCACAGGGTCCGTAGTCGATGGTCTCGCCGGCAATCGACATGTTGTCGGTATTCATGACGCCGTGGATAAAACCGAGCTGCATCCAGCGCGCAATCAGCAGCGCCTGCCGTTCAACCACGGCGGCCAGCAAGGCCGCATAGCGATTGCTGTGTTCATCCAGCTGCGGGTAACATTTGTCAATGACGTAATCCGCCAGCTGTCGTACGGCTTGCTCATCCTCGCGTGCGGCGAAATACTGGAAGGTACCCACGCGTACGAAGCTCGACGCCACACGCGTGATGACTCCGCCCGGCAATAAACGTTCCCGCGCCACCGGTTCGCCGGTCGTCACTGCCGCCAGGGCGCGTGTGGTCGGCACGTGAAGCCGGTGCATGGCTTCACTGACCAGGTATTCGCGCAGTACCGGGCCGAGCGCCGCCCGGCCGTCGCCATCGCGTGAAAAACGGGTGCGACCGGAGCCTTTCAGGTGAAGGTCGTACCGGGCACCATCCGGGCTGACGATTTCCCCGAGCAGCAGCGCGCGCCCGTCGCCCAGTTGCGGGTTGAAATGGCCGAACTGGTGCCCCGCGTACGCCATCGCCAGTGGCTCCGCTCCTTGCGGCACGGTGTTACCCGAAAATACCGCCGCACCGGATACCGCGACGTCGCTGGCGGATATACCCAGGTCCCTGGCCAGCGCGTCATTGAACGCGAACAGTTCCGGCTCGCGAACGGGCGCGGGCCTGGTTCGTTCATAAAAATCGTCACCCAGGGCGGCGTAGCGGTTGTCAAAGGGAAACTGTATCAAGGGGCGTTACCGGTTCATGAACAGCACCCACACTGCGCCCTGATCAGTGCCGCCGTCGTCGTCTCCCGGAGCACCGACGGCCAGGTCCGGGGTACCATCGCCATCCAGGTCGCGTATGCCGGCGACGGACGCGCCAAAGCGATCCCCGGTTTTCAGTTTGCCGTTGAATCCACCGGCCCTGGCGGAAATTTTCTGCCCGCTGTCCACCCGGCCATTCGTCTGCAGGGTCAGAACCCAGACGGCGCCGGCGTTGTCGGCGTCGTCATCATCGTTGGGCGTGCCCACGGCGAGATCGCGGATACCGTCACCGCTCAGATCGCCGGTACCGGCCAGCGCGCTGCCAAAGCGGTCATCGTTATCGAGATTGCCGTCGAAACCACCGTTGCCATCGGCAATGTTCTGTTCCCGGCCGACACGGCCCGAGCTGTCCAGGAACAGGATCCAGACCGAACCCCGGTCCGTGCCGCCCTCGTCATCTTCCGGTGCCCCGACCGCCAGGTCCGGGATGCCGTCGTTGTCCAGGTCGCCGATACCGGCGAGGGCTGCACCGAAGTGATCGTTGGCATTCAGCTTGCCGTTGAATCCGCCCGCGTCGCGGGAGATCTTCTGCCAGCTGCCGACCCGGCCGTTGCCTTGCATCATCAGGATCCAGACGGCGCCCGCGTTATCGGATCCGTCGTCGTCGTTGGGTGCGCCCACGGCGAGGTCGCGGATACCGTCGCCGTTCACGTCGCCGATGTCGGCAACCGCGCTGCCAAAGCGGTCATCGTTGTCAAGCCCGCCGCCAAAACCACCCGCGCCGTCCGCGATCAGCTGCTGCTGCCGAACCCGGCCCGAGCTGTCCAGGAACAGGACCCGGACCGCCCCCCGGTCGGTGCCGTTCTCGTCCGCGCCCGGCGTGCCGACGGCCAGGTCCTGGATACCATCGGCATCGAGATCACCGATGCCTGCCAGTGCACTGCCGAAGTGGTCGTCGTTATCGAGGTTGCCGCCAAGGGTGCCGGCCTTGCTGGAGATCTTCTGTTCCTGGTCCACGCGCCCGTTGTTGTTCATGAACAGGATCCAGACGGCACCCCGGTCATTGCCGTCGTCGTCATCGAACGGGACACCGGCGGCCAGGTCCTGGATACCGTCGGCATCCAGGTCCAGGGTGTCGGTCACCGCACTGCCGAACTGGTCACCATTGTCGAGATTGCCATTGAAGCGGCCGGCGTCCGCCGAGATTTTCTGTTCGCTGCTCACGCTTATGCGACTGCCCGAACCGCCACCGAAGGAATTGCCGGAGGAGGCATCCGAGCACTTGAAGTCCTTGAAGCCGGACAACGCCAGGCTGGCAGCGAGCATCAGGACGTGTGCGCGGTATGTACGGGTATGCATGGTGTACCTGGTGTGCAGATCGGATTCGTCAGCGGCGTAGCGCTATGTTAACCCCTGGCGCCGTTTTTTGCCTGTTCAGCAGGCGCTGATACGGACATTTTCCACACCATCATCGCGGGCATGCTGAGGGGCAGATCGGCGGCCGGCAGACGTATTTGCCGCCCGTACTGCGAACCCGGTCACATCCCGGCCAGGCAATCATAAACGTTTGCTGTCTTTTTCCGCTAGAGCGGGTAAGCCGGGTACTCCGGTTACCACGGGTAACGGGAACAAGCAGCGATGCAAACCATACTGGTGATCAATTCAAAAGGCGGCAGCGGCAAGACGACCCTGGCAACCAACATTGCCAGCTATTTTGCCGGCAGCCAGCGGAAAACCGCCCTCATGGACTATGACCCCCAGGGGTCGAGCCTGCACTGGCTGCAATTGCGTTCGACCAAGGCCGCTGCAATTCACGCGGCGGATGCAGCCGTCCAGAAAGGCAAGCGCATGCGCAGCCTGCAGATGTACGTTCCGGAAGACACCGGGATACTGGTGATCGATGCCCCTGCCGGCGTGGATGGTGTGCTGCTCCAGGAGATGGTCAAAAAGGCCGATTACATTCTGGTTCCGGTCGCACCTTCGATGATCGACATCCACGCGACCGCCGATTTCATCCGCGACCTGCTGCTCAAGGGCGGCATCAACAAACAGCAAACCCGGATCGCTGTAGTCGCCAACCGGGTCCGTAAAAGCATGCCGGTGTACCGGCCCCTGGAACGCTTCCTTCAGGTGCTGAGCCTGCCCTTCCTGACCAGGATATCCGACTCCGACCAGTACATCCTGGCGGCGGAACAGGGAACGGGTATTTTTGAAATGGATGCAGCCCTGGTCGCCACGGAACGAAAGGAATTTGAACCCATACTGGACTGGCTGGACCCGCAGGCGGACCGACAGGATGGCAGACCGGAGAATGTGGTGGATTTTGGCCGCTTATGCAGCGGCGCATAATTCCGGGGTCCCTTGACCAGGGCCTGTTAAGGACTGCCACGTCACTTCGTTTCTCGCGATGACGAATCAGCCCCGGGTTCCCTGGGACTACATGGATACCTTGCCGCCAAACGACCAATAATTGCAGCCGACACCTCTTCAGAAGTCGAATCCCCTTTTAGAGATTCATTAGCCAGGTCTATCAGCAACCTGGAGTCCATTTTTACTCCATCGGGCAAGCAGTAAAAATTACGCGCATTCTTTTCATCAAGCTTCTCTGTGCTATAACTTAATGCATAGGCAAAGCCAGAAATAAAAGTCAGCGTTCCCGTATATTCAGCCCCTTCAACAGTAAACTCTGGGGCTGGTTTCCAATAGGTTGTTGCGTTGCCGTTTGCAGAACTGAGCGCTGCTATCCATATAGCACTGCGCATTAGTTTACCGGGCATTGTTTGTTCTCCCCCTGACATATTCTGATATGTATACCTTCACCCGGGTTACTCATGCAATCCTGCGTGCATTGGCTATTGGTTACATCTGAAAAAGCTCGGCAATCAACACCGAAACATGCGTCTTCGTGCGGTTTGTGATTATCGACGCATTCGACACTACCATCAGAATTTGTACCGACCATTTCCTTACCTGGGCCACAAATCCTGTCCAGCCCGTAGTAGTCTGAATATCTAACCGGATTCCCCTCTGCATACACATAGGTATTCAAACCACCGCCGAGTCCTGCCGGGTCAGAGGTAAGATACCGCCCTGTTTCCGGATCGTAATACCTGAAGTCATTGCTGTGCCGTTAACGTTGGAGCGAGCCTGCAGGTGAGGACATGGAACCGGTATCACCCGGTCAGGACCGTCTGCCGCAGGGATGCGGCAGTCGAGCGGCCAGGGATGGCAAACAGAGTGGTGAACAGGCAAACAATGGCGGCGGGAAACGGCCGTGGGGTGAGATTGTTCATGACCAACTCCTTTTGGTGGTGAACGGTGCCGACTTCTTCCTGAAGTCATAGGCAGTATAGTGGAGCGATTGGCGGGTTTGCTATCCCCTGTGCGGCGTCGATGTGCTGTCTATCCGCTGCAGGAAGCGTCGCACGTACCAGCAGCTGGCTTCGATCTCGAAGCCCTGTTGCCGCGCCCAGGCCAGGCCGGTGCGCACCAGTTGCTCCGCGATACCCTGTCCACGCAGTGATTCCGGCACATAGGTAAACGTAAAGTTGATGCCATGGCGTGGCAACAGGTCGTACTCCAGGCGGGCTTGCTGGTGATCGATGAACGCGATGAAGCGGGTATCTCGGGGCTGGTGTTCGATCTGCATGGGCGGTGGTTCCTGTCGTTGGGGACGGTCGTGGACCCTGATCATTCCTGCAGCGGAAATCAGCTTGAAAGTTATCCACAATAACTGTGGATAACTATGTGGATGAATCACCCGTCAATCGCATTGGACACTAAAAAATGCGGCATTTCGTTTAAGTTGTCTATTTTTTCAACAAACCTTTATTCTATTTTTATTACAACGGCTTATGGAACTTTTTTAAACCTGCAATCAAGCCGTAACGATTTAACGCGGCCATTTGTTTACGGCTCGCCTGCCACTGTGCATAACAGCTTTTCCACGGATCATGAATCGCGTGGGAGTCAACCCCTTTTTTTGCCTAATTTCCCGCCAGCGCAGCACGCAGTTCGCGCAGTTTCGACTTGACCCTGGCG
>JALSRZ010000029.1 GCA_026984515.1 Thiohalobacter sp.
CCGCCAGACGTCCGTGAACGCGGCCGCCAAACTGGATTTCGCCAGTGGCATTCGTTCCATGCTGCGCCAGGACCCCGACATTATCCTGGTAGGTGAAGTACGCGATGAGGATACCGCCGACATGGCGCTGCGTGCCGCCATGACCGGCCACCAGGTCTACTCGACCCTGCACACCAGCTCCGCAGTCGGCGCCATACCACGCTTGCTCGATCTCGGCATCGTACCGGATATCCTGGCGGGCAACATTATCGGTATCGTTGCGCAGCGCCTGATCCGCAAGCTGTGCCCGCACTGCCGCAGGGAAGACGTCGCCAATGAAGTCGAATCTGAACTGCTGGGCCTGGACAAGGACAAGGAAACCGTTATCTACCGGGCCCGGGGTTGCGATCATTGCAACCACTTCGGTTACCGGGGCCGGATAGCCATTACCGAATTACTTAAAGTCGATCACGACATGGATGACCTCATCGCCCGCCGCGCACCGCGCCGCGAGATTTTTGAACTGGCCATGAGCAAGGAATTCAGGCCAATCGCTGAAGACGGTCTGCGGCGCGTGCTGGACGGGAGTACCACGCTGGATGAAGTCGCAAGGGTAGTCGATCTCACCGATCGCCTGTAAACGGGGTCCGAGAGACTGGGGCACATGGCTGCATTTGAATACAAGGCGGTAGACGGTTACGGCAAGACCGTGCAGGGTCGCATCGAGGCAAGTAACGACGACGACCTGGAGCTGCGCCTTACTCGTATGGGGCTGGACCTCATTGACTTCAGGCCCGCACGCAACACGCGCTTCAGCCTGCGCCGCGGTCGCGTGGGTCGCCCCGAACTGGTCACCTTCTGTTTTCACCTGGAACAGCTGTCCAGGGCCGGGGTCCCTATACTGGAGTCGCTGCGGGACCTGCGCGACAGTATCGACAACCAGCATTTCCGGGAAGTCATCTCTTCCCTGATCGAGGATATCGAGGGCGGCAGAACCCTGTCACAGGCGCTGGCTGTCTTTCCAGCCATCTTCGGGCCGATCTTTGTCAGCCTGATCGCGGCCGGTGAAGAGAGCGGTACCCTGCCTGTCGTACTGGAGCGACTGACCGAATCCCTGAAATGGCAGGATGAGCTGGCCTCACACACACGAAAAATCATCATGTACCCGGCATTCGTGGGCGTGATCGTGCTGGGCGTCATTGTATTTCTGATGGTCTACCTGGTTCCCGAACTGGTCGGGTTTATCGAGAACATGGGAGAATCCATACCCGCACACACCCGCGCACTGATCATGGTATCCGATTTCATCACCCACTACTGGTATGTACTGCTGGCAGCGCCGTTCGTCACCTTCTTCGGTTTGCGTTTCTGGGCGCGCTACAGCGAAAACGGCCGTTACCAGATTGACCACCTCAAGCTGCGCCTGTTACCGGTCGGCCCCATCTACCAGAAAATCATCCTGGCGCGTTTCACCAGTAATTTTGCCCTGCTCTACAGGGCCGGGGTTACCGTGCTCGACTGTATTCGCATGGGTGAATCACTGGTCGGCAACAGTGTGGTCGCCGAGGCACTGCAGAGAGTGCGCAGGCAGATCGGCGAAGGCGTAGGGCTGACCGCCAGTTTCGAGAATACCGGGCTTTTCCCGCCACTGGTGTTGCGCATGATGAAGGTGGGTGAAAGCAGTGGCGCGCTGGACACGTCCCTGGAGAACGTAAGCTATTTTTACAACCGCGATGTGCGCGA
This sequence comes from Thiohalobacter sp., assembly GCA_026984515.1. Classification (GTDB taxonomy): domain Bacteria; phylum Pseudomonadota; class Gammaproteobacteria; order DSM-19610; family DSM-19610; genus Thiogranum. Next base: position 1,723 of record JALSRZ010000029.1, read on the forward strand.
GTCCATCGAACGCGTGCAAACCATGATTGAGCCGACGCTGACGCTGATACTGGGTGCCATGCTCGGCTGGGTGATGCTGTCGGTGCTTGGTCCCGTGTACGACATCCTGGGAACGGTAACGAGGTAAGCCAATGTCCCGGATACTCTACCTTGCTGATAAAAGCGTAACCCTCTTTCATGCGGGCCGGCACGGCGCCGCTGCGATCCAGCGTTTTCCCCGTAACGAAAACGGCTTTACACAGCTGCGCGCAGTCCTCACCGGACTGGAGATGCGCCCGGTCCTGCTGCTGGTCGACCTGATCGAAGAAGAGTTCCGTGAAGAACTCCTGCCGCATGCCTGGGGCCAGGACCGGGTCCGGCTGCAGGGACGCCACGCCAACAAGCTGTTTCGTACCACGCCCTTTCGCTACAGCAGCATAACAGGCCGCCTGAAAGACGGTCGCCGCGACGACCGCGTACTGTTCAGCGCGTTGACCAACCGCGACAATGTGGAACCGTTACTCGAACTGCTGGATGAACTGGCGGTTCCGTTGTCCGGAATCTATTCGCTGCCGCTGATCACCCACCACCTGGCCAGGCACCTGCCCACCGGCAGCAATAATATACTGGTGATCACCGAACAGCCGGATGACGGACTGCGCGAAACCTATATACGCGACCACAGGGTGCTGTTCAGCCGGCTTGCGCCCATCAGCGATTCGTCACCCGACGACTATTGCAAAATCATCCTGGCCGAGGCACACAAGACCCAGCGTTATCTCAATACGCTGCGCCTGATCCCGTACGGTGCCGAGCTGGAGATTCATGCGCTTACCGACCAGGCGCGTGTCGATGCCCTGCGCAGAACCTGTGCAGATGAACCCGGCATCAGCTACCACCCCGCCAGTCTCTCCCGGGTGGCGCGTACAGCGGGTTTTCGTAACCACCCGGATGCGCGGATCAGTGATGCGCTGTTCACCCACCTGCTGAACACGCAGCGTGTGCCCAATCACTATGCCGGCGCACGACACCTGAAACGGCGCAATACCTGGCACGCACAGAACGCCCTGCGTGCCGCAATGTGGCTGGTAGCCGTTGGCGCTGCCACCTACAGCAGCATCAACGTTGTGGACGGCATGGCCATGAGCGACGAAGCACAGAAAGTGTCCCGCGCAACCGAACAGGTAAATACCCGCTATCAACAGGCCGCCCGGCAGCTGCCGGTCACCGCCGAGGATGCACGCGCCATGCGCGAGGCCATCGCCATGGCAGATACCCTGGAAGCCCGTCACCCCGACCTGGAAGGTCTGTTTTCCCTGGTAGGGGCCGCATTCGAGCGCCAGCCCAATCTGCAGCTGAAACGCTTCGACTGGCATGCCAGCCCCGACCTGGAACCCGGCAGGGAAAGCGCGGAAGCAACGGCAGCACGAGTCCGGTCAATGGATAACTACCTGGTCAGCCACATCAGGGGTCAGCTGAAAAGATTCACCGGCAGCTACCTGGAAGCCCACAGCGAAATCGAGGCGCTGGTGGACTGGCTGCGCGACCAGCCCGGCGTGCGTTCCGTAACCGTCACCCGCCGTCCACTCAACACCCGGGCCGATGCCAGCATCCAGGGTGCCATACGCGGTGGCAGCGACAAAAACCAGGCAGAGTTTGAACTGCGCGTTGTCATGGAGATCGCACATGGAACGGTTTGAAATGCACCCGTACGAACTTCGACGTCCTGCCTTGTCCCTGCTGGCCGTGGTGCTGGCATCCGCGGCAATGCTGTGGGCCAGCAATGCCTTCCGGGACACCCGTGAGCGCCGGCTGGACAGCACCCGTTCCGGCCTGGACAGCGTGCGCACCAACTATCGCCTGGCCGTCGAGGCCAATCAGATTCTGCACACTTCACAACAAAGGTACCGGGAACTGTTGCAGCGGGGTTTTATCGGCGAAGAGCCCCGGCTGATCTGGATCGAATCGATGCGCAACAGTGGCCGCGACAACCGGCTGTACAATTTGCAATACAGCCTGAAACAGCAGCAACCCCTGTCCCTGGCGGAACAGGACTACAACGAATACTACCAGTTGTACGCCAGCCCCATGTCGGTGCAGCTGGAATTAAGCCATGAAGTGGACCTGCTTCGGTTTTTTGCAGAACTGGAAAGTGAGAAACCGGCCATCTACCGATTGCGCGGTTGCACACTCAAACCGATGTTCGGCGCCGACGGAGTGGCCATGGACAAGGCCAATGTATCCGCCAGTTGCGAGCTGTCCTGGTACACCGTGAAGCGTCGCTCAGACGAAACCGAAAAGGAGGCACTGTGAACATCTGCAAGTCACTGAGCACCGGCCTGCTGCTGGTACTGCTGCACCAGGGCGCACAGGCCGATAAATTCGGCACCCTGTTTACCACGGCCGCACAGCGCGCCAGGCTGGATAACGGGACAGGGAACGCAACCACCGGCAGGGAAGGGGTTGGCGACGGACCTGCGCGGGCAGAAAAGGCAGCGCAACCGCTCGTGCTCAACGGCACGCTGATCGGCAAGTCCGGGCAAAAGGAAGTCTGGATCAACGGCAAGCCGGAGTTCCACAACAGCCGTCGCCGGCACCCGCGCATCAACCTGGTCAGGAACGGCAGTATCCGGTTCAGGCCCGCGGCAGCAGGTTCTGCCCGGCTCATGAAGCCCGGCCAGGTCTATGACCCGCAGACCGGGACGGTCCGCGAAGCTTACCAGCAGGCACCACACAACCTTCAAGCGGAATAAATGAACGCAGGGAACGCCATACAAATATCCGCAACACCGCACCGACAGCGCGGTGCCGCCCTGCTGCTGCTGCTGGCGGTCGTGGTGGTGGCAGCCAGTTACACCTTGCTGAAACGCCTGAACCACACACCTTCCGGGCTGGACCGCACGAGCGATACCGCGCTGGTACTGGGCGAGGCCAAAACCGCACTGATCGGCTATGCGCTGAAATCCACCAACCGCCCCGGAGAACTGCCCTGCCCGGATACCAGTAACTCCGGCAACAGCGGCTCCATGCCCTGTACGGGAAACATCACCTTCAGGTTCCCGTGGAAAGCACTGGGCCTGCCCGACCTCAGGGACAGCAGCGGTGAACGCCTCTGGTATGTTGTCGACCCGGCGTTTGCCGGCAGCACGGTCATCAACAGCGAAACCATGCCCGCGCTGACCATCGACGGCGGCA
>JALSRZ010000030.1 GCA_026984515.1 Thiohalobacter sp.
TCAAGGGCGGCGACAATTTCATCTTCGGCCGCGGCGGTGAGGAAATCGCCGAACTGATCGACGAGGGCGTGCCGTTTCAGGTCGTCCCCGGCATCACCGCCGCCTCCGGTTGCACCACCTACGCCGGCATCCCGCTGACCCACCGCGACTATGCCCAGGCCTGCATCTTCGTTACCGGCCACCTCAAGGACGGCACCGCCGACCTCAACTGGGACATGCTCTCTCACGCCCATCAGACTGTGGTCTTCTACATGGGGCTGAACAATGTGGCCGCCATCTGCGACAACCTCAAGGCCCACGGCCGCGACGCATCCACCCCCGCCGCGCTGATTGAAAAGGGCACCACGCCGGAGCAGCGGGTGTTCATCGGCAACCTCGACAACCTCGCCGATCTGGTGGCCGAAAACCGGGTCAAGGCGCCGACCCTGATCGTCGTTGGCGAGGTGGTCGAACTGCACAAGAAACTGGCCTGGTTCAAGCCGGGCGAGGAAATCAAGTAACGGCCGTCAGAAGATATCCGGGCTTATGCACCGTGGGGTACAGCGGCAATTTCCTGCTGTTGCCACGGCTTGGTGAGCGAGCTGGACACGGGGGATTGTTCGCTTCAACCCCGGTCGGGAAGCGCGGTCTCACCGAAGCGGGCGAGTGTCATCGTTTGATTGTGCAGCCCCTCATCGGCGTCATTTTCCACGGAACAGATCTCACCATAGGAATAGAAGCCGGAGATCCTGGCTGCGGAAGGCATATTTCTGGCCACCGACAGGACTTCGTTTCTGGTGTTTTTTTCCAGCACCAGGCGACGCCCCACACAGCTGACACATAGGGTGAATTCGTCTCCATCCACAATTGTGTCCGAAGCAAGACCGGCAGCGGCTTCACCGGCGGATTCGACCAGTGAATCATCGATGGCTCTGGCAAAGGCTATTTTCGAGCCTTGCTCGATATCCCCGAAGAAGGTCATGCTTCCATCGGCCTCGTTGACCGAGGCAACCGTGCGAATCACCTTGATGGAACCGTCCTCATTGAGTACCGCGAAGGGAACATACAATCCGGAACCCGGGAGGTCGCTCGCGTGCTTCTCTCCGATATACATCTTGTAGAAAAACAATGCCTTCTCATCATTCAGGGTGTATACGACATTTTTCCTGGATCGTGTAACGATCTTGGGTGGGCCGTAGGGCTTCCATCCTGCTCCATAGCCGGTTTTGACATAGGGGTATTCCCCGTAGATCCCGATGGCCACGACCCGTCCGGAGCCTGCGGACTCGTTGTGCATGACAACGCTTTCCTTGAAGTTGAAGCCATCACCGGCCAGACCGCCGGTCAAAACGCCATCAGGGGTCACTGACCGGATGCCGCGGACGAACTCGGAACCGTTCAATTTCAAGCCATCGCCCAGTATCAGCATACCTTTGAGGTGTGGCAGTTCCGAAAGGGTGCTGGCAACAGAAGCACCCACGGAATAGGACGCCTCCATGCTGGGCACCGCAAGGGAAAGAGCCTTTATCCGGCTTTTTCGCCAGTGCAGAGCGGTGATATGGATGCCGCTGTCATCCACTCCCCTGGGGTTGATCTGGCCGGATGTGCTGCACCCGACGATTTCTGCGCGCGGGTACCTCTTGCGCAGCACATCGTAGAGTTTTATGCGGATGAGCTGTTTTCTCTGGGCAAAAACGAGAACCAGATCGACGTCTTCGTTTTTGCTCTTCATCACGCCAGGCAATGACCATAACAACGGGTTTCCCGGCATCATCGTTTGCTCAACAATCACGATGCCTTCCTCATGAGTGATGCACCCGTATGCGTCTCACGCAGGGTACCTTTCCGAAATCACCGGCAGTCATGCATCAGACGCTACGGTCAATGATCCGGGGAAGAACGGATACAGATTGGAGTCGGGTCGTATTCATATTCCTATGTTCTGGAGAAGTGTCTAGGTCGCTGAGTCCCGCCCTGACGGGGAGATTGCTGAAATGCATCGGATCGCGCTATCGACATGCATGATCCGGTTAAACGCACCCATGCATCAACTCGACCCGACATATGGGCCTCACAAACTCATGAAGAATAGAATGAATGTTCATTTCAGTCAATGCCTTGCCGTTTTGAGTGCACCGGATGCAGCAGGGTTTACTTCAGAAGTTTCTTAGGTATGCGCAGCTGCTGAGGTACACTTTAGCGCTTTGTCACCAGGACGATTTCGGAGTATTCATGGCCCGTATCCACATCATGGCGCTGCGCCACAGCGCGTTCTACGCCCCCCTGCTGCTGACGGTTCACGGCGATTATCTGACACGGCGGGGTTTGCAGCCGCACTACCGGTTGCAGACGCCGGAGGACCCGATCGATGCCGCGTTGCGTTCCGGCAGCGCGCACCTATCGCAATCGGCTCCGGCCGTTTCCTTCGCCAGCCTCGAACGCGGTGAGGAGCAGGATCTGCTGCATTTCGCGGCGATCAACGACCGCGACGGCTTTTACCTGACCGCCCGCGTACCGATGCCGGATTTCCGCTGGAGCGATCTGCACGGACGGGAAGTGCTGGTGGACCATCTGTTCCAGCCAATGGCGACACTGCGCTATGTGATGCATCTGAACGGGGCCGATTTCGATGCCATGGAGGTGATCGATGCCGGTGGCGTGGAGGCGATGGATGCGGCTTTCCGCGCGGGGCAGGGCGAGCTGGTGCATCAGCAGGGTCCCGCACCGCAACAACTGGAGCAGGACGGTGTTGGCCATTGCGCGGCCAGCATTGGCGAGGCCCTGGGCCCGATCGCGTTCAGCAGCCTCTATGCCTCCCGCGACTGGCTGCGCAGCGATATGGCGCTTGAATTCCTCGATGCCTATGAAGAGGCCTTGTCCGATCTGGCTGAAATGAGCGCCCAGCGTGTTGCCCGCATCATCGGTCCGGCGCTGCCCGGAATCGATGAGGCCGTACTGGTGCGCACCCTGGATGATTACAAGAAATTGGGCACATGGAGCACTGAAAGCCGCATAAATTCAGAAAGTTATGGAACCTTATTAAAGGTGTTTCGATATTCAGGACTGGTCACCCGCGATCATCCGATGTCGGCGCTGATCGTCGATCTGCACACGGCACGGCCCGATTGATGCCGCTGCGCACCTGGCTGCACCGCATGCGTGGCCCGGGCGAATGCGCCGCCCGGCATTCGGTTTCATGGATGCTCTGGTCTTGGATCGGGGCTTTCTGCGGCATCTTTCTGGTCGCTCTGCTCAACCGTTTGTGGCCGGTGTCCGCCACCGATCACATATTCCTGATCGGCTCCTTCGGCGCTTCGGCGGTGCTGATCTACGGCACACCTCATGTGCCCTATGCCCAGCCGCGCAATCTGGTCGGCGGGCATCTGGTATCGGCACTGATCGGCGTGGGCATTGTCCAGTATCTGCCAGTGATGCTGGAGGTGCAGGCCGCGCTCGCGGTATCCACGGCCATCTTTGCCATGCACCTGACACGCACCCTGCACCCGCCCGGGGGCGCCAGTGCGCTGATCGCCGTCATCGGCAGCGATCAGGTACATGCCCTGGGCTTCGAATATGTGCTGAGGCCGGTACTGGGTGGCGTGTTGGTGATGCTGCTGGTCGCCCTTGTCGTCAACAACCTGCGCGACGATGAAGAGCGGCATTACCCCAAGTGCTGGTTCTGAAGCGACAGGCAGGCTCGGCTTGTCGCCGACTTCTTGTGACCGCATTGCTGGCTGTCACACCCCCTTTGCAGGCGCAACAGGTCGATGACGCTGTGCAGGATCCGCCGATAACGGATGATGACGCCATAGAGGAAATGCTGGTCATTGGCGAGCGTCAGCACGCCAGCCCGCTGCAAATGGATGGAGATACCCGACGCCTGCTGTCTGTGGCCGGTGCTGCAGACGACCCTCTGGCGGCACTGCAATCACTGCCCGGCGTCAGTCTTGGCATCGATGACGACCCCCGGCCGATGGTGCGCGGCTCCGGTCCGGGCGACAACCTGTACCTGATCGACCGATCGCCTGCGGCCTATGTGTTCCATGTGTTTGGCAACAGCATTTTCAACCCGTTGGTGATTCACCGTTTCGACCTGCTGCCCGCCGCCTTTGGCAGCCGCTACGGCAATGTCACCGGTGCGGTGATCGATGTACGCCTGCGTGAACCACGCCGCCAGCCGACGGAGGTCACTTTCGATTACAGTTTGCTGCGAACCGGCCTGTTCGTCGAAACCGGGGTCGGCGAACGGTCCGCCCTGTACCTTTCCCTGCGGCGCAGCCTCTACGACCTGTACCTGGATCCTGGTGACGAGGAAAGCGGCATTCGTGTGCAGCAACCGCCGGTGGCGACGGATTACCAGCTCAAGCATCTCTGGAAGCCAGTGAGCGGCGGGCAGCTCACGCTGATGCTCAGCGGCGCCGGGGATGAAGCGGCCGCTGAGATCACCCGCAGCGCACAGGCAGCCGCGGAGGATCCGGACCTTGTTGGCGATGCGGCGCTATCTCGGGATTTTGATCAGCAATCTTTGCAGTGGGCGCAGGCGCTGTCTGCGCCCGGTTCCCGTATCAGCCTGATCCTGGGGCAGGGGCGGGACGACCGGGACTACGCCTTCGGCAGCGGGCAGTTTCTGCGCATCCGCCGGAAACGCAACGATCTGCGCCTCGAATACGAACAACCCTGGGGCGCGGGCCGCTGGATCACCGCCGGCGTGTCGCTCGACCGTCAGCGTCTGCGCTACGCACTGGATGCCAAGATCGAACCTTGCAGCGACCTCGACCCGGACTGTTCGACCATCGATGCCGATCGCTTCCGAGTCGATGACCGGCAGACGGTGCGCTTCGTCGATCTGTTTGCCGAGGACGAATGGCCAATCGACGAACGCTGGACACTGACTTCGGGGCTGCGGCTGTCG
>JALSRZ010000031.1 GCA_026984515.1 Thiohalobacter sp.
GTTGTACATGGAACCACTGTTGGCGTGGGTCGCGTAGTCGAACATGACCGGCTGGCCGTCGACCGGCCGGCCGATCAGGTCGTCACGCACAATGACCACGGTCAGACCGGCCGGACCGATATTCTTCTGCGCACCGGCGTAGATCACGCCGAAGCGGCTAACGTCGATTGGCCGTGACAGGATGGTCGACGACATGTCCGCCACCAGCGGCACTTCACCGACATCCGGGATCCAGTGGTACTCGACACCGCCGATGGTTTCATTCGGGGTGTAGTGCACATAGGCCGCGTCGCTGTCCAGCTGCCAGCCGGCGGGGTCGGGAATGGTTGTGAACTTATCCGCCTCGGAACTGGCCGCGACATTGACCTTGCAATAACGCTTGCCTTCGGCAATGGCTTTCTTGCCCCAGGCGCCGGTCCAGATGTAGTCCGCCCTGTCCTTGCCGCGCAGCAGGTTGACCGGCACCATGGCGAACTGGCTGGAGGCGCCACCCTGCAGGAACAGCACCTTGTAGTTGTCGGGGATCTTCATCAACTCGCGCAGGTCGGCTTCCGCCTGTTGCGCAATGGACATGAATTCCTTGCCGCGGTGACTCATTTCCATGACCGACATGTGACTACCGTGCCAGTCCACCAGTTCGTCACGCGCCCGCTCCAGCACTTCCGCCGGTAATATTGCGGGGCCGGCGCTGAAGTTATACACCTTGCTCATGTTTTTACATGCTCCCGGGAATATCAGTTAAACAGCTGCTTGCCTGTCCGACCGGTTGTGTACAGAGCGTCGGCCGCAGGGATGCGGCCGCCGGGCGTACGTGGATGTATTTACAGTGCGCCTGTAAACAACCGGTCGGACAGGTAAGCCGCTCGCATTATTCAGATGCCTGGTGGTCCGGCGCGTCTGCGTCGTCCCCGCCGTCATCATCCTGGACCTCGACGATACGCTCCACACCGACCAGCCGTTCATCGTTGTGCAGATTAATAAGCCGCACACCCTGGGTGTTGCGCCCCATCGTTGAAATCTCGTTTACGCGTGTACGCACCAGCGTACCGCCGTTGCTGATCAGCATGATCTCGTCCTCATCGCCGACCAGCACCGCACCGACCACGTCACCGTTACGGTCCGAACCCTGGATAGAAATCACGCCCTGGCCGCCACGCCCGTGCGTCGGGTAGTCGGACACCAGGGTACGTTTGCCATAGCCGTTCTCGGTCGCCATCAGCACCGTACCTTCGTCCACGATAATCAGTGCAATCACCCGCTGATCGGCGCTGAGGCGGATACCGCGCACACCGCAGGCCGTACGGCCCATGGGGCGCACATCGGATTCCTTGAAGCGGATTGCCTTGCCGGCACTGCTGAACAGCATCACGTCCCGCGTGCCGTCGGTAACGTCCACATTGACCAGGTAATCATCGACACGCAGATCGACGGCGATGATGCCGTTGCTGCGCGGGCGCGAGAAGTCGGACAACGGAGTCTTCTTGACGGTGCCCTGCGCTGTGGCCATAAAGATAAACTGGTCTTCGCTGTATTCCCGTATCGGCAGGACCGCGTTGATACGTTCCCCGTCTTCCAGCGGTAACAGGTTGACGATCGGCTTGCCGCGCGCCAGGCGACCGGCCTGCGGCAACTGGTACACCTTCAGCCAGTAGGCCTTGCCGCGGCTGCTGAAACACAGGATGGTGTCATGGGTGCTGGCGATGAACAGCTTGTCGATGAAATCCTCTTCCTTGATCCGTGTCGCTGACTTGCCACGCCCGCCACGCCGCTGCGCGCGGTAGTCGGACAGGGGCTGTGATTTGGCGTAGCCTGCATGCGACAGGGTCACCACCACGTCTTCCTCGCTGATCAGGTCTTCCATGGTGAGGTCGAGCTGGTCCACCAGGATCTCGGTTCGGCGCTCGTCGCCGAACTGTTCGCGAACTTCTTGCAGCTCGTCGCGAATAACCTGCATCAGGCGATCCGGGTTACTGAGTATGTTCAGTAACTCGTCGATGTTGGCAATGACTTCCTTGTATTCATCGACAATCCTGTGCTGTTCCAGGCCTGTCAGCTGGTGCAGGCGCAGGTCCAGGATCGCCTGTGCCTGGGTTTCCGACAGGTGGTATACATCACCGTGATAGCCATACTGGTCTTCCAGACCGTCCGGGCGCGAAGCCTCGCTGCCGGAACGCTGCAACAGCTCAGCGACGATGCCCGGCTGCCACTCGCGCCGCACCAGCTCCGCGCGCGCCTCGGCACGGCTGCTGGATGACTTGATCAGCGCGATCACTTCGTCGATATTTGCCAGTGCAACCGCCAGCCCTTCCAATATATGAGCGCGTTCGCGCGCCTTGCGCAGCAGGTAGACGGTACGCCGTGTCACCACTTCGCGGCGGTGGCGTACAAAGGCTTCCAGGATCTGTTTCAGGTTCAGCAGACGCGGCTGACCGTCGACCAGCGCCACCATGTTGATGCCGAACACGCTCTGCAGCTGGGTATGCTGGTACAGGTTGTTCAGGATCACTTCCGCCACTTCACCGCGCTTCAGCTCGATGACCATGCGCATACCGTCCTTGTCGGACTCGTCGCGCAGGTTGGAGATGCCTTCGAGCTTCTTGTCCTTGACCAGTTCGGCGATTTTTTCCAGCAGGCGGGCCTTGTTGACCTGGTACGGCAGTTCGGTGACCACGATGGCCTGCTTGCTGCCCTCCTCGCCCTCGATGTGGCTGCGCGCGCGGATGCGGATACGGCCACGGCCCGTATGGTAGGCCTCGTGTATACCGCGCACGCCGTTGATGATCCCGGCGGTGGGCAGGTCGGGGCCGGGGATGATTTCCATCAGCTCGGTGATGCTGAGATCGGGGTTTTCGATCAGGGCCAGGCAGCCATTGACGATTTCAGTCAGGTTGTGCGGCGGAATGTTGGTCGCCATGCCGACCGCGATCCCGGCGGAGCCGTTGATCAGGAGGTTGGGCAGGCGGGTCGGGAATACCGAGGGCTCGTGTTCCGATTCGTCGTAGTTCGGAACGAAATCGACGGTTTCCTTTTCGAGATCGGCGAGCAGTTCGTGCGCGATCTTTGCCATGCGCACTTCGGTGTAACGCATGGCCGCCGGCGAATCGCCGTCGACCGAACCGAAGTTGCCCTGGCCGTCGACCAGCATGTAGCGCAACGAGAACGGCTGCGCCATGCGCACGATGGTATCGTAGACGGCGGTATCACCGTGCGGGTGGTATTTACCGATGACGTCACCGACCACGCGCGCGGATTTCTTGTAGGGTTTGTTCCAGTCGTTACCGAGCACGTGCATGGCATACAGCACCCGGCGGTGCACCGGCTTCAGGCCGTCGCGCACATCCGGCAGCGCGCGCCCCACGATCACGCTCATGGCGTAATCGAGGTAGGACTGGCGCATTTCGTCTTCCAGGTTGACCGGAAGCACTTCTTTGGCGAAGTCAGCCATGAATTCCCATCGTACTCAGTAGTGACAACGACCCGGCGTCAGCCCCTTCACAGACCGTCGGCCGCAGGGATGCGGCCGTCGAGCGTACTGGGAGGTATTCACAGCATGTCTGTGAAGGGGCTGACGCCGGGTCGAACCCGATCCCCGGTTCTCCGAGACGCGCTCCAATAACGAGAGCCCGTAAAAGCGGCATGGTAACACATGCTGGCGGGGTACTGCATCAGAACAATCGGCGCCCAGAACGCCTCTGAGGCAGCCTGAACGGCATCTCGTCAAATAACCGTCACTTCATCATGGCCGTCATTTTCGCCGGATCCGGCTGTTCGACGACGCCCCGCTCCGTGACGATGACGTCCACCAGCGCGGCGGGGGTGACGTCAAATGCCGGGTTCCAGGCCTGTGCACCGGCCGCCGCAACAGGCTGCCCGCCGCAACCCAGCACCTCTTCCGGCGCCCGTATCTCGATCGGGATGTCTGCGCCCGAGGCAATGGCCATATCCACTGTGGAACTCGGCGCCACCACCATGAATTTCACACCGTGGTGGCGCGCTGCAACCGCCGCACTGTAGGTACCGATCTTGTTAGCGACATCCCCGTTGGCCGCGATGCGATCAGACCCGACGATCACCCACTGCACCCGTCCCTGTTTCATCAGGTGCGCTGCCGCGCCGTCCACCAGCAGGGTGACCGGGATTTCATCCTTGACCAGTTCCCAGGCCGTCAGACGCGCCCCCTGCAACCAGGGCCGGGTTTCGTCCGCAAATACGGCTTCGAGCTTTCCCGCCGCCCAGGCACTGCGTAGAACACCAAGTGCTGTACCGTAGCCACCGGTCGCCAGCGACCCGGTATTACAGTGGGTAAGCACGCCGCTGCCGGGCCTGATGAACTGCGCCCCCAGCTCCCCCATGCGGCGATTGGCCCGGATATCCTCTGCGTGGATAGCGTGCGCCAGTGCCAGCAGTGCCGGCACCGGATCACCCGACAGGCCGGCGGCTTTTTCCTGCATACAGCGCACTGCCCAGCCCAGGTTGACCGCGGTAGGCCGCGCCTGACCCAGGTCGGCCAGGTCCTGCTCAAAACCTGCGCGCCAACTGTCACCATCGGCGCCAAAACGGGCGCGGGCAGCGAGTACGGCCGCATAGGCAGCCGTGATTCCGATGGCGGGCGCACCCCGCACCACCATATCGCGTATCGCAGCGGCGGCTGCCCGGCAGTCGCTGATCACCAGCGTCTCCTCCCGCGCGGGCAGGTACCGTTGATCCAGCAGGTGCAGCCTGTCGTCGACCCATGCCACGGCACGGATCCGGTCATTGGGACTGGGCATTTTTCTGACTCGACGTAAAGTTAAAGTACGGACAATTGTATAGTTATTTCGGATGACACTTGCAAGGATCCTGAAGAACCGCTTTACTTGGTTGCAGTTTTCGGGACCCCGGCCGAGCCGGGCGCGGGCCTTCAGCGCGAAAAACGCTTTAACAACAGCAAAAACCCTGTCACGAGGAGACTATCATGGAATCGATCACCAACATTGACTGGACTGATCCGGGCGTCATCCAGACCCTGCTGATACCCTGGGGCATTCGCCTCGGCATCGCACTGGCCATTTTCATTGTCGGTCGCTGGATCGCGCGCTGGCTGACCAATATGGTGCGCAGGCTGATGACCAGGGCCGGCATGGACGACATGCTGATCAATTTCCTCGGCAACCTGGTGTATACGGTACTGATACTGGTGGTAGTGATGGCCACCCTCGACCAGCTGGGAATAGAAACGACATCACTGCTGGCGGTCTTCGGTGCCGCCGGCCTGGCCATCGGTCTGGCACTGAAGGACTCGCTGTCCAACTTCTCTTCCGGCGTCATGATCATCCTGTTCCGGCCCTTCAAGGTCGGCGACTTCATCGAGGCCGGCGGTGCCACCGGGGTCATTGAGGAAGTACGCATGTTCGCGACCATCATGCGCACCGGCGACAACCGCCAGATCATCATACCGAATAGCCAGATCTACGGTGGCACCATTACCAACTACTCGGCGAAACCCACCCGGCGCATCGACCTGGTGTTCGGCATCGGTTACGGCGACGACATCGCCAAAGCCAAAAAGATCATCGATGACATCATGCAACAGGACGAACGCATCCTCTCCGACCCGGCGCCCGCCATTGCCCTGGGCGAACTGGCCGACAGCAGCGTCAACTTCAATGTGCGGCCCTGGGTAAAAAACGAAGACTACTGGCCGGTGCGCGCAGACCTGCTGGAAAAGGTCAAACTGGCCTTCGACGCCAACGGCATCAGCATCCCTTACCCGCAACAGGATGTGTATATGCACAATGTGGCGTAAGCCTCGCTTTTCGATGGGGTCAGACTCCACTGCAGTCCCGTTAAGCAGTAACCCGTGCAGATAAAAGCAGGCAGCCGGCACGTTTTAAACCCTGTGGAGCAAGCCGGACAGGAAACCGGTACCGCCGGATCAAGACACGCAAAACAGGCCATCCATGGCCGCTCGGCTGCCGCATCCCTGCGGCAGACGGTCTTGATCCGGCGGCACCGGTTCCCTGTCCTCACCTGTGTACTTGTTGCAAAAGTTAACGGAACGGCAGTAATCAGCCTCCACTGAAACCACGCTATACTGGCGCAATGAAAACTACAGAAACCCTGCTCCACGCCCGCTGGGTGATTCCCGTAGAACCCGATACCGTGGTACTCGAATATCACAGCATCGCTGTCGACGAAGGACGCATCAGCGCCATCCTGCCTTCGGCCGAAGCACGTCAGTCGTACCAGGCGCAGACCACGCTGGAGCTCGATCGGCACGCCCTGGTGCCCGGCTTCATCAACACGCATACCCATGCCGCCATGAGCCTGCTGCGCGGTATTGCGGATGACCTGCCCCTGATGGACTGGCTGCAGCACCACATCTGGCCGGCGGAGCAGAAGTGGGTCAGTGAGCAGTTTGTGCACGACGGCACCCAGCTGGCGGTAGCGGAAATGCTGCGCAGCGGCACCACCTGCTTCAATGACATGTACTTTTTTCCGGAAGTCAGCGCACGCGTTGCCGCCGGCGGTGTGATACGCGCCTGTGTCGGCATGATACTGATCGACTTTCCCACGGCCTACGCCGACAACCCGGAGCAGTATTTTGCCAGGGGCCTGGCACTGGCCGACGAATACAAACACCACCCGCTCATCAGCTGTGCGTTTGCACCGCATGCCCCGTACACGGTCTCCGACCAGCCGTTGAAAAAAGTCCAGGTACTGGCCGATGAACTGGACCTGCCTGTGCACATTCACCTGCACGAAACGGCCAGCGAGATCGAAAACAGCCTGAACGATACCGGGCAGCGCCCGCTCGACCGTCTGGAACAGCTGGGACTGCTGTCCCCTGCCCTGGTCGGTGTACACATGACGCAACTGGAAGACGGCGAGATCCGGCGCCTCGCTGACGCCGGCGCCAGCGTGGTCCACTGCCCGGAATCCAACCTGAAACTGGCCAGCGGTTTCTGCCCGGTGCAGCCGCTGCTCGAGGCCGGTGTCAACGTGGCGCTGGGTACCGATGGGGCCGCCAGCAACAACGACCTGGATATGCTCGGTGAAATGCGCTCTGCTGCCCTGCTGGCAAAAGCAGTGCAACAGGATGCCAGCGCCCTGCCCGCCCACAGCGCTTTGCGCATGGCGACCCTGAACGGTGCGCGCGCACTCGGCATCGCCGGCGAAACCGGTTCCCTCGAAAACGGCAAATGGGCCGATATCAGCGCCATCGACCTCGGTGCACTGGAGACCCAGCCGCTCTATGACCCGGTTTCGCAGCTGGTGTATGCAGCCGGACGGGAGCAGGTCACCGATGTCTGGGTCGCAGGCCAGCACGTGCTAAAGAATCGCGAACTGACTCACCTGGACACCCAGGAGCTGGTCCAGCGCGCGCGTGGCTGGCAGACCCGTATCGCCGCAGGTGATCCCGGCCTGTAATTTAGGTATCGTGTCCCCATGAACACAGGCACACACAATGTCGATCACGCGGAAGTCAGCAAGTTCGAGGAACTGGCTGCGCGCTGGTGGGACCCGCACAGTGAATTCAAACCACTGCACGATATCAACCCGTTACGGGTCGATTACATCCGCCAGCGCTCGCAGCTGGCGGGCCGCGAAGTGGTCGATGTCGGCTGCGGCGGCGGCCTGCTGTCGGAAGCCATGGCCGAACTGGGCGCACAGGTAACCGGCATCGATATGGGCGAAGCACCGCTCACGGTTGCGCGCCTGCACCAGCACGAATCGGGCGTAAACGTAGACTACCGGCAGACCACCGCCGAACAGATGGCCGCTGCGCAACCCGGCCGCTTCGAAGTCTGCACCTGCCTGGAGATGCTGGAACACGTCCCGGACCCGGCTTCCGTAGTCCACGCCTGTGCGGACCTGACCCGCGCCGGCGGGGACCTGTTTTTCTCGACCATCAACCGCAACCCGAAAGCCTGGCTGCTGGCCGTGGTGGGCGCAGAATACGTGCTGCGCATGTTACCGAAAGGCACGCACGACTATCGCAAGTTCATCCGGCCATCGGAACTGGAACGCTGGGCGCGCAGTGCCGGACTGGAACTGCAGGAACTGACCGGCATGACCTTCAACCCGCTGACGCAGGAATACAAACTGGGTAGTGACGTCGACGTAAACTACCTGGCCTGGTTTAAAAAACCTGCCTGAGCGCCAATACCCGTCATGGCGAGCACAGCGCGGTAATCCCTGTGCCGCTGCACAGTAATGATCCAGACACGTACTGAGACACGCACTGAGACATGCCCGGACATATTCAAACCGTACTCTTCGACCTCGATGGCACCCTGCTCGACACGGCTCCCGATCTTGCCAGTGCGCTGAATGCCGTACTGGAACAGAACGGACGGCCCGCACTGCCTTTCGAAAGAATACGCCCGGTGGTGTCACACGGCGGTCGCGCCCTGATCGAACTGGGTTTCGGCCTGGCGCCATCGCACCCGGATTTCGAGCCACTGAGAAAACAGCTGCTCGACCATTACCTGGCGCACATTGCCGACCAGACACGCCTGTTCCCCGGGATGGGGGAAGTGCTGGAACACATTGAACAAAGCGGCAGGAAATGGGGCGTGGTGACCAACAAACCGGGCTGGTTGACCGACCCCTTGCTGGATGCTCTGGACCTGCGCCGGCGTGCGGCCGGAATCGTTGCCGGCGACACCCTCGAAGAACGCAAACCCCACCCGGCCCCCCTGCTGCACGCCTGCGATCTGGTCGGCAGCCGACCCGGCGACTGCCTGTATGTCGGCGATGCCGAACGTGATATCGAGGCCGGGCACCATGCCGGCATGGCTACGCTGGTGGCCCTGTTCGGTTACCTGATGGAACAGGACCGGCCGGAAACCTGGGGAGCGACCGCCCTGATCCGGAGCCCGCAGGAACTGCTTGACTGGATTCAGTAATCGTTTTTTCCGCACCCTGCAAAGCGCTGCTACCCGGACAGGCAGCCGGGACGGCGTTTCGGTATGATGATTCCTCATGGAACCTTCACAGTGGTTGATATTGCTGGCCGGCGCGGGCCTGGCACTGGTGGTCGGATGGCTGCTAGGGCACGTGCGCGCGCAGCGAGAGGTAACCCGCCTGCGCGAGGACAATGCGCGCCTGTCCAGCCAGCTGGAAGCCCAGCAGGCCGCGTTCGAGGAAAAGGCGCGCACGCTGAACGATGTACGCAGCCAGTTCGAGGCCACCTTCAAATCACTCGCCGGCGACGTCCTGAAATCCAGTAACAGCGAATTCCTGCGGCTGGCGGAAACCCGTTTCAAAACCCTGCACACCCGGGCCAGCGGCGAACTGGAAAAACGCGAAAAAGCCGTCGAGAACCTGGTCAAACCCATTCGCGAGACCCTGGAAAAAACCGACCAGCACATTCGCAAAATGGACCGGGAACGCCATGAAGCCTTTGGTTCCCTCACCCGACACCTGGAGTTCATGGCAAAGGCACAGGAGCAACTGCAGGGTGAAACGCGCAACCTGGTCAAGGCCCTGCGCCGCCCGGAGGTGCGCGGCCAGTGGGGCGAGATGACGCTGAAACGGCTGGCGGAACTCGCCGGCATGGTGGAACACTGCGATTTCGAACAACAGCACAGCGTGGATTCCGAGCAGGGCAAGCAGCGCCCGGACATGGTGGTGCGCATGCCCGGGGGTCGCGAAATCATTGTCGACGCCAAGGCCCCCATGGACGGCTACCTGGGCGCCGTGGAGGCCAAAGACGACCAGGAACGCGGACTGGAACTCCAGCGCCACGCACGCAACCTGCGTGGCCGGGTGCGCGAGCTGTCCAGCAAGGGGTACTGGCAGCAGTTCCCGCAGTCACCGGATTTCGTAGTGCTGTTCGTTCCCGGCGACCAGTTTCTGAGTTCGGCGCTGGAAGCCGACCCCAAACTGCTGGAAGACGCCATGACCGACAAGGTGGTACTGGCCACCCCCTCCAGCCTGGTCGCCCTGCTGCGCGCCGTTGCCTATGGCTGGCGCCAGGAAGCACTGGCCGAGAACGCCGAACACATCCGTACCGTGGGCGAGGAGCTGTATGAACGCCTGAGCACGTTCGCGGAGCACCTCGGCAAGCTGGGCAGCAGCCTCAACCGCAGCGTAGACAGTTACAACAAGGCGGTTGGCTCGTTCGACAGCCGCGTGCTGCCGGGCGCGCGCAAATTCAGTGAAATGGGCATCCAGAGAAAAAAGGACCTGCCGGAACCGGAACCCGTCGAGCGGCTGCCGCGCACCGTGCAGGGTGAAACCGACCCGCCCACTGATGTCCACTAGCCCGCATTGCTCACCACCCTTCTACTGCGACGGCCCAGGGGTGCGGCATGGCTACCGCTGGTGTCGCACCCTCGCCCGCGCACACTATGAAAACTTCCCGGTGGCCTCGTGGTTCCTGCCGGCACGACTCAGAGACCCGGTCACGGCCATCTATGCCTTCGCACGCAGCGCCGACGATATTGCGGATGAAGGAGATGCCACGGCGGCTGACCGCCTGCAACGGCTGGATGAAATGGCCGCCGCACTGCGGGCCATCGAGAGCGGAACCCCGCCGGATACCCCCCTCTACCAGGCGCTGGCCGATAGCATCGGACGATACCGCTTACCGCTCAGCCTGTTCCACGACCTGCTCAGCGCCTTTCGGCAGGATATCGAAAAAAAACACTACGCCGACTTCGGCGAGCTCATGGAATACTGCCGGCGCTCCGCCAACCCGGTCGGCCGCCTGTTACTGCTGCTGACCGGTCAGGCATCAGAACGCAAGCTGGCCATGTCTGACGCACTCTGCAGCGCGCTGCAATTGATCAATTTCCTGCAGGATCTCGGGCAGGACTACTGCAGACACGGACGTATCTATCTCCCGCAGGACGAGCTACAGCGTTTCAGGGTCAGCACAACGGATATCGAACAACAGCGCAGCAGCCCGCAACTGCGGATGCTGCTGGCATACCAGGCCCAGCGCGCAACCCGACTGCTGCGCGCCGGCAGCCCGCTGGGCAAAGTGGTCGGCGGACGCTTCGGGCTGGAAGTGCGCGCCATGGTACTGGGCGGTACGCGCATACTGGAAAAACTCGACCAGCGTGAGGACCTGTTCAGCCGGCCACGACTGGACACGATAGATCGCTGGCGCATAGCGCTGGGCGCCATCCGCACCGCCCTGTAGCAGCGCCGTCCTTCGGCGCGAAGAGGACGCACTTTCACCGCAACCGCCCTTGACGTACAGTGCGCACCATGTCACCCGACCAGTACTGCCAGGAAAAAGCGGGGGAAAGCGGCTCCAGCTTCTACTACAGCTTCCTGTTTATGCCGACAGCGCAACGCCGCGCCATCACCGCCCTGTATGCCTTCTGCCGTGAAGTCGACGACGTGGTCGACGAATGCAGCGAACGCGAGGTCGCCAGGCGCAAGCTGGACTGGTGGCGGGAGGAAATCGAACGCTGCTTTGCGGCACAGGCGCGTCACCCGATCACACAGGCGCTGCAACCGGCGGTGCAGGAATACAACCTGCCACTGGAGTATTTCCACGAAATCATCGATGGCATGTTCATGGACCTGGAACAGAGCCGCTACGAATCGTTCCGCGATCTGTCCCTGTACTGTCACCGGGTCGCCGGCGTAGTCGGCCTGCTGACCGCCGAGGTCTGCGGTTACCGGCACCGCGATACCCTGAAGTACGCACAGGAACTGGGAACCGCACTGCAACTCACCAACATCATCCGGGATGTACGCGAAGACGCCGAGCGCGGCCGCATCTACCTGCCGCTGGACGAGTTACTGGAATACCGCATCAACCCGCATGACCTGCTGCTCGGATCGGTAACGGAAGCACTGCAGGCGTTGCTGACCTTTCAGGCGCAGCGGGCGCGCCAGTATTACCAGCGCGCCCTGTCACACCTGCCCGAACAGGACCGGTATGCACAGTGCAGCAGCCTGATCATGGCTACGATCTACCAGACCCTGCTGGACGAAATGGAAGCGGACCATTTCCAGGTCATGCAGCACCGCGTCCGGCTTACCCCGCTGCGCAAACTCTGGATCGCATGGCGGGTCGCCCGCCGCGAAAGGCGCAGGCACCGGCACGCCAGGCATGCGTGAACCACCGGCGGTGCAGCGGCCCGTAGTCATTGCGGGCGCCGGCTGGGCCGGGCTCAGTGCTGCTGTCGAACTAAGCGCCCACGGGGTGCCGGTCAGCCTGCTCGAATCCGCACGACAGCCGGGTGGCCGCGCGCGCAGCGTCCAGGCCGGCGGGCTGCGGATCGACAATGGCCAGCACCTGCTGGTGGGCGCCTGCCGGTCGCTGCTGTCCCTGCTGGAACGCATACAGGTCGATCCACGCAAGGCCTTGCTGCGCCTGCCGCTGACCCTTCGACTGCTGGAACCGGACGGGCCCGGCCTGTACCTCAGGACTCCCCGATGGCCGTCGCCGCTGCACTTGACGGGCGCACTGGCCGCTGCACGCGGGCTCACGCCGGGTGAACGCGTTCGCGCGCTGCGTTTCGGCCGCAAGCTATCCAGCCTGGACATCCAGCGGACAGACGACATCAGCGTGCTGTCCCTGCTGCAGCGCGAAACCCAGCCCGCTGCAGTGATTCGCAAGGTATGGGAACCGCTCTGCATCGCTGCACTCAATACGTTCCCGGAAGCGGCTTCGGCACGCATCTTCGTGCGAGTATTGCAGGAGACATTTTCCGGCCCGCGCAGACACTCCGACCTCCTGATCCCCAGACAGGGACTGAGCGCGCTGTTGCCAGGACCCTGTGTCGACTATCTCAAGCGTCACGGGGCGCGCCTGGAAACGGGACAGCGGGTAACCGGGCTGTCGATACAGCACGGCTGCATTCAGGGAGTGTCAGTTCGCGGCCGCGCTATTGCTGCCAGTCAGGTCATCCTGGCCACGCCCCACGTGATCAGCCGCCGCCTGGTGTCCCGTCACGCCGACCTGCAGGGACTCTCCACACAATTGGCCGGGCTGGATGATGCACCGGTCACCACGCTCTATTTCCAGTATACCCCGCAGACCAGCCTGCCGGTTCCGGTACTGGGACTGCTGAACGGACTTTCCCAGTGGGTCTTCGACCGTGCACCATGTGGTCAACCCGGTCTGATGGCGGTGGTGATCAGCGCGCGCGGCCCCCATGAACGATGGTCGCAAGAAACACTCACCGCACAGGTTGCCGCAGAGCTGGCCGGGCAGTTCCCGGACTGGCCCGCACACCGGGGCAGTCTGCTGATCCGCGAAAAACGCGCCACGTTCTGCAGTCGCGTGGGCATAGATACGCTGCGGCCCACCAGCCGCACACCGGTGGACGGCCTCTGGCTCGCCGGCGACTATACGGCAACCGGTCTGCCTGCCACGCTGGAGGGTGCGGTTCGCAGCGGCCTTGAATCTGCACAGGCCGTGCTGGCCTGCCTGCGCCGGGATGACGGCTATTGAAGAAACCAGTCCGGCCCTGTATGCATGGATGAGCCGGTAAGCGGGTACTGTTCCGGTATCACACTAATGCTAGAATCCACCCATGCAGATACCCGATGACTGGCAACCCGAAGCGCAATGCCTTAAAGACCGCGTCATACTGGTCACCGGTGCCGGCAACGGTATTGGCGCCGCGGTAGCGAAACGCTGCGCACACTATGGTGCCAGTGTCATCCTGCTGGATAAATCGGTGCGCAACCTGGAACAGGTCTACGATGCCATTGAAGCCGCGGGGGACACCCAGGCGGCGATTTATCCCATGGACCTCGAAGGCGCGACAGAGAAGGATTTTTACGACCTGGCCGGCACCCTTGAAAAGGAGTTTGGACAGCTGGACGGTCTGCTGCACAATGCCGCCATGCTCGGCGCCCTGGTGCCTGTCGCACATTTCGAAGCCGAACTCTGGTTCAGGATAGTGCAGGTCAACCTGAACGCGCCTTTCCTGCTGACGCGCGCCTGCCTGGACCTGTTACTGCAAAGTGCCGACGCTTCGGTGCTGTTCAGTTCCGACGCGGTTGGCAAACACGGCAAGGCCTACTGGGGCGCCTACGCTGCCAGCAAGGCCGGCCTGGAGAATTTCATGCAGACGCTGGCCGACGAACTGGAATCCAATACCCGGGTACGGGTCAACAGCCTGGATCCGGGCGCGGTCGCCAGCGCACTGAGAACCATCGCCTATCCCGGCGAAAACCCGCGCAAACTGGCCGGCCCGGAAGACGTCGTGCGGCCACACCTTTATCTGCTGGGTCCGGACAGCCAGGGCCTCACCGGCCGGCAATTCACCATCCACGGCGGTTCAGCGGAGGCCTGATGCGCTACTGCATCAGGTCCACGTGGATGCCGCGGGCCTCCAGTGCATCGGCGCGCCGCTGGATAAAACGCTGGAAATTCAGCTGCTGCCGGTACGCGCCGGAGAGCACGTAATCCAGCACCGACTGGATGTGGAACGCCTTCAGGTAGGCCTCACTACGGAAAACTTCCTGGCCCGCCGGGTCGAACATCACCAGCGTGGGCGCGTACTGGACTTTCAACTGCCTCGCCCAGGCCGAGGCAGTGGTGTCCATGCCGGCGGGTGTCTGCACAGGGGTTTTTGCCCACATATCGAGTAACACCACGTCGAAACCTTTCAGCAGTTCGACGCTCTCCCTGCGCCTGAAAACATCGAGATGCAGCTCATCACAGGGCGCACATTCCTTTTGCTCGAACAACACCAGCAGGGGTTTGTCACCGCTGCGGTGCGCCAACCGGTACGGCGGCTGCAGGTAGCTTTTGTCCCGGTGCAGCTTGCCGCTGCCTGGCGGCGGTGCACGCTCTGCCCAGTAGTCGCGGAAGCTGGTCTCCTTTTCCCGGTGCTCCGCCACGTAATCGAGCACGGCTGCAAACTTGTGCGGCGGGTAGTAACCGTTCAGGCGCACTACCACCTTGCCCTGCTCGTCCAGGAACAGCAGGGTCGGGGTAAACATGACTTTCAGGTCGGCGGCAAACTGCTTTTCGCTGACCTGCCTGCCGGCCAGGTCGGTCACCTCGCGATCACCCCACATGTTGATGGCGATGACATCCATCGCGGCACGGGTCCGGTCACTGATATCACGCAGGGCGAAATTGGTTTCCAGCAACTTTTTGCAGTACGGGCAGCCATCCTGGTAGAAATACAGCAGCACGCGCTTGCCCTGCGCGGTCGCCTCCCCGATGTCTTCACGGATATCCAGGAAGGACTGTTTGAACCAGGCCGGCTGTTCGTGGAAGCCCGGGTTGACCAGGCCCGCCTGCAGCGCACCCGGTTCGGCACCGGCTTGCGCCGCACTCATTGGTACCGGGATCATCCATAACAGAATCAGCAACAGTCTCGGCATCATTGGCAGGCTCCAGGGAGGCAAGCGCCATCCGGCGGGATAAAAATGCCATGTTGTCGGGAGCGGGGCGCAAGTGCAAGCCAGCGGGAGACGGAATTCCGGCGGCTGCCGGCGGCAAGCCCTCGTCGATATGGTCGACGGATTTTTGACGTTTTGGCAATCGGGTGGCGGGCAGGCCTCGTTTCTTTATGTTTTTAATGATCTTTTTACTTTTCCTCCTCACTGGCATGAATCTCGCATCTCATTCGCCATGCGAGTGAACGAAACGGAAACTCCTATGAATAAACAGATGCACAACACTGCCAGCACTTTCGATACCGCACCGCCCGGGGCGGACGACCCGGTATTGCTCGAACAGGCTTCGCAGCGGGCGCTGGAAATCACTCGCAGCCTGCAGACCAGCCTGGATCCGACCCGCCTGATCGAGGTGTTCAGTATGGAAGCCGGTGCGCTGATCGAGCACCAGGGCATCCGTTACCGGAACATCGATCTCGACCTGGATGTGAAGCTGGGACGGCAGGCACGCCAGAGCTGCACGTACAACCTGAATCTTGGCGACGAACCGCTCGGCAAGCTCAGCCTGCGGCGCAACCGCAAATTCAGTGCCGGTGAAATGGAAGTACTGGAACAGCTGCTGTGCAGCCTGCTGTACCCGTTGCGCAATGCCCTGCTCTACCAGGATGCCCTGCAACTGGCGCAGAAAGACCCGCTTACCGGTATCTGCAACCGTGCTGCGCTGGACGAAACCATGCAGCGCGAACTCAGCCATGCCCGGCGCCAGGACTCCAGCTATGCGCTGTTAATCCTGGATATCGATCACTTCAAGGATGTCAACGATAAATACGGGCACATTGTCGGCGACTGCGCACTGAAGACCGTAGCCAACATCATCGACACCTGCAAGCGTGACGGTGACCTGCTGTTCCGCTACGGCGGTGAGGAGTTTGTCGTGCTGATGCGTGACACCGATCTCGATGGCTCGCACCTGCTGGCGGAGCGCATTCGCAGCGCCTTTGAAACCACCGCCTGCACCTGCTCGGGCGCCGACCTGGAGATCCGGGTCAGTATCGGGGTCAGCGTACTGCAGGAAAACGACAGCCCGGTATCCCTGTTTGCGCGTGCCGACCAGGCCCTGTACAACGCCAAGCGCAACGGCCGCAACCAGGTCTGTGTCGCCACGCCGAGGGAAGAAGACTGAAACCCGGGTTACATCCCGTTCTTGAACAGGGCCAGATCAGCGACACCGCTGCCCCTTACCTGCCCCAGCGCCAGACCGTACTCCCTGAGAATCCGCAGTGCGAAGGTGATTCGTTCCCTGAAATACCGGTCCGCGTCCGCGTCATTTTCAGCGGGATCGTCATTCAGTACTGATTCCACGTTGCGCACGATCACCTGTTCCGGGATATAGCAGATGCGGTTGTTCTTGTAACTGCTCATGCGCAACTCGGCCACCGGGTAGGCACCGCCGTCCGCGGAGGACACGGTCACGATCAGCGCCGGTTTGTGTGCCAGCTCGCCTTTCCCCCACATCAGGAAAAAGTTCTTCAGGCCGGACGGCACCTGGCCGTGCCATTCCGGAGCTATAACAACGAAGGCATCGCTGGCAGCCAGCTCAGCGGACAGCGGGGCGAGACGGCGTTCCCATTCCGGATCGGCGTCCCAGATGCTTTCATCCCACAGCGGCAGGGGATTCCCGGCCAGGCTGAATAACCAGGTCTCTGCACAGATCGACTGCTGTTCGAGTGTCTGCCGGATAAACCGGGCTACCTTCTCACTTTGTGAATCCCTGCGGTGGCTGCCGCTGATAATACTGATTTTCATCGTTACCCCTTGTTTGGCAAAACCCGGTTGCGACCACCCAGCTTGGCCTGGTAAAGCGCCCTGTCGGCCCGGTCCAGCAGTTTTTCCGGGGTGTCGCCGGGACGGGCACATTCATAACCGATACTCACGGTCACATCACCCAGCGGCTCACCGGTATCGGTGCGTTTCAGGCTGCTTTCGTCGATCAGCCTGCGTACGGTCTCTGCAATGTTGTAGACCCCGGCACTCGGTGCATTCTCCATGATAACGGCGAATTCATCTCCGCCATAACGCGCCACCAGGTCCTTGCCCTTGAAATTCTTTGTCAGTACCGACGCGATGTACTGCAGAATCCTGTCGCCAATCTGGTGACCGTGCCGGTCGTTGATGTCCTTGAAGTGATCGACGTCGATCATTAACAGGCAGATCCGTTTAAGTTCCTGCAGGGTTTGATCCAGGGAATCGGCCAGCCGCTCATCAAAAGCACGGCGGTTGGAGAGGCCGGTCAGCGGATCCCGCACGGCCTCCTTGCGCACCCGGTCCAGCTCGGCCCGCAAGGTATCGATCTCGGCGGCCCGTTCCCTGAGCGCGCCGGCTACGTGGCGGTTAGAGTCGGACATGTTCCGGGTATCGCTGAGCAGGGTGCTCACCACCTTGCGAATATCGCGGATGTCATCCGCACTCTTCAGCCGCGAACTGCAGCTTTTCAGCACGGCACTGTATTTGGTGAGGTCCAGTCCGGCATCGATCACGATCTGCACGATGTCTGCCAGCAGGCGGCGAACCTCGGTTTCTATTTTTTCGAGCGCCTCTACGCCCGGGATCGCGACATAACGCAGGAACAGGTCTTTTGCCTGTTCGGGGTCGTAGGCGATATCGCCGGATTCAATCCTGCCCAGTTCAGCAACCAGTTCTTCCGACCTTCCCAGCTGGTACTCGTACCAGAGCGCGTAGTTGAGCGGGTTTACGGGAATCTGCAAACGCGTCATCAACGGAAATACCAGCCGGGCTATTTCCTGCGCCTGCGCCGCGTCCTGTTGATAGTCCATACCTTGCTGCCCACCCTGGTGCGTCTGCCCTGCAAATACTGCAAGCCATTGAATCAGACGGGATCTGTAATATCAACATGCGTTTTTATAAAAGCACTCACCTGTGTTCTCGAACGGGCGCCACTGAAACGCCCGGTTTCCCTGCCACCGGCAAACAGGATCACGGTGGGAAAACCGCGTACCCGGTAATGACCGGCGAGCTTCATATTTTCGCCCCGGTCCACTTCCAGTTTTGCCAGCGCCACCGCTCCCGACAGGTCCTTCACCACCTGCTCCAGCACCGGCGCAATCACCAGGCACGGCGAACACCACTCAGCCCAGAAATCCACCAGCACGGGCCGGACGTCCGATGCAGCCAGCACATCAGACTCAAACGTTTCCAGCGATGTGTCCACAATGTCCATAACAACCCTTTCGCGGAGCAAAAAAGGGGCGGCCAGTGGCCGCCCCTTTTTCACTACCTGTCGTGCCTGCCGACCGTTACATGCCGCCGTCGAACAGCATCACGATAGAAATGATACTGCCCGCAAGCAGTACTGCACCGGTAGTAATCGCTGTGTGTACCCGGCAGTACCTGCAGGCCGCGCATTTTTTGAACCTTTCCACTTTGCTTCCCCTTTCCGGGGCCAATCGGGCCCCTTTTTTGAAGCCGCGCATAGTACAGATACCGGAGACCCGGGTCAAGAGCGCTGATTTGCGGGAAGGCCCGTAGGACATAGCCTGGTGATGGCCTGCCACGGGTTACTCGCTCCGCCGGTCCTCGGGCCGCCTGCAGGGTTCAACGCCCAAGCGTTTTCCGCTCTACCCGGCGGGATCCATCCGCAACAGGTTCATCCCGGTCTGTGTGGGCGGAACTTCATCGGGATCGATATATACATCGAGCAGGGTCGGCCCGGCAGCCGTGCACATCGCTGCAATATCCAGGGCATCGAAGTCCTCCGGCGACCGGATCGTATGGGCCTGCGCACCCATGGCCCGTGCCAGCGCGGCATAATCGACCGGCAGCCGTTCAAAACAGGCCGGGGCCCTGCCCGGCAGCTGGTCATTCAGGATCACAAAAATCACCGCCAGTCGCTGCTGCACGGCGACCGCCAGTTCCTGTCCGCTCATCAGGAAGCGGCCATCTCCTGTCAGGCACACCACGGGCAAGCCCCGGTCACCCAGTGCGGTACCTACCGCCGCACCGATCGCCCAGGTCACGGCACCGTAACCCGCACCGGTCCGGAAACAGCCCCCTTTCCTGAGGTGCAGGTAGTGAATCGCCCATGCCCGGCAGTTACCCGCCCCGCACACAAAACGCGTATGGTGCGGAAACCTTCTGCTCAGTTCGCACATCAGGCGTTGCGGTTTGATCGGTGTGTCGTTGCAGAGATACTTCTCCGCCTGGTGGAGGGAAACCTTGCGCGGGGTGCCGAAGCTGATACTGCTGTTCGGCAACCGCCAGCTGGATACCGCCTGCCGGGACGCCTCGCGCCCACGGGCATAGGGGCCTCCGCTGAACAGTGTCTGGTCCTGGTAGTCAACACTGGTAAACACCTGCACCAGGTCCATGAACACGGTACGCAGGTTACCGTAGACGTGCAGGCGGGCGCCGGGTGACTGCACAAAATTTTCCATGTTCGCGTCGACATGCACCAGTTTGCCGCGCAACAGGCTCTCCACATTACAACCGCAGGCGGAGAGCTCGTCCAGGCCGGTACCGGCAACGAGCACCAGGTCCACCGCTTCGTCCGCCAGGGATTCAAGTGCACTGGCATGTCCCGCAAACCCCAGCACCCCCCGGTACAGGTGATGGTGTGCGTCGATAAAACCTTTGCCGGAAGGTGTGGTGACGATCACTGCTTCCATCAGCTCGGCAAATTGCACTATGGCATCGATACTCCCGCGGCATCCGTCGCCCAGTAACAGGACGACCCTGTGCGCCCTGAACAGCGTCTGGCAGAGCGCATCAAAACTCTGGGTATCCACCACATCGGGTTGGCGGAAAAGTGTTGCGACGTCGCAGGGGGGCGTCTCGGTAGTAATGACCCGGCGCAGAATGTCGACCGGCACACTGATATGCGCCGGTCCACCCGGCTTACGGTAAGCGGCTACCATGGCCTCCAGCAATTTTTTTTCCAGTTGTTCGGGGTGGCAGACCAGGGCGTTGTAACGGGTGCAGTGCTGCAGCATCCCGACCGTGTCGACGGCATCACCGGGCGCTCCCTGCAGGGACTCCCGGGCGGTAATCACCAGCATGGGAATCTGATCGGTACACGCCGAGGCAACCCCGGTAACCAGGTTGCCAGCATCGGGACCTGTGGACGCACAACAGACACCCAGTTTACCGGTCTCGCGCGCGTAGCCGTCCGCCATAAATGCCGCGCCCGCTTCATGACGTGTCACCACTGCACGCAACTCACGCGTCCGGCGCGGCGTCCGGCGCGACAGGATCCGCGGAGAAAGCCCCGTCGGCACACCCGACGGATCGCAATACGACTGCCGGGCCAGCGCATCGAACAGGGGCACGGTGGCAGCCCCCGGCACAGCAAATACATATTCCACACCGACCTGGGTCAGGTACGCTGCGATCAGGTCAGCATAGGTACGCTGCCGGCGCGCAGACGGCTTTCCGACCTGACCGATTTCTTTCAGCCCTGAAGCCATCTAGGCCACTGGACAACAAGCAGTATTTCTCTTTATTTTCCGTGAGTTATTGATCGAATCCATGGTGACCCCCCTATGGCCTGGTCAATGCAGCGAGGCATAGCCTAGCACTCAAAACTATCGATTTCTAAGATTTCGGCGTTTTTTTGATCGTCCGCCTGCAGACATGCTTGCCCACCGCCCGTGATCGTTTTGTGATTTCTCCGTGACCATCACGTGAAACTCTTTCGCTACAAAGACTAACGGAAATTCTTCCACATGCAGACACCTTATCGAGGAGCTTATGGCCATGAAAAAAATACTTGTCAGCCTGCTGGCAGCCGGCAGCATGCACATGACTGCGGCGAACGCCCAGGAACTGGACATCGCCATCACCAACCTGACCAACGCAGTATATTTCACACCCCTGCTGGTATCGGCACACAATCGGGACACTCACCTGTTCCAGGCCGGTCAGCCGGCATCGGCCGGGCTGCAGGCCATGGCGGAAGGTGGTGATACCTCGGGCCTGCAGGCCCACCTGGCATCCATCGGCGCCGATAGCGTGGCGGATCCCAATGGCGGACTGCTGGCACCCGGTGCAACCACCACAGCCCACCTGCGTACCCACAAAAAAAACCGGCGCCTGTCCGTGGTCGCCATGCTGCTGCCGACCAATGACGGGTTCGCCGGCCTGAATGCCATCAGCATTCCCCGCAAGCACGGCACCTATACCTATTACATGAACGGTTATGATGCCGGCACCGAAGCCAATGACGAAATCATCAACGGCGGCGGCGCACCGGGCGTGCCCGGAATTCCCGCTGATCCCGGCGGCAACAGCGGCACCGGCGCCAGCGGTGTGACCACTACGGAACACAATACTACCGTCCATATCCATCGTGGAACGCTGGGTGACATGGATCCGAACGGCGGCATCAGCGACCTGGACAGCCGCGTTCACCACTGGCTGAATCCCGTTGCCAAAGTAGTCATTACCGTTCGTGGGCGCAAGCACCACGGGCACGACGACTAGGCCGAATTTCTCACCGGGTTCCGTAGCGAGGCGGTGGCAGGTCGTGTGATAAGCGGCGTTCGCGACCGAGGGCCGCGCAGGCATAGTCGACACTATGTCGAGCAGCCCGACCGAGTGAACGCCGCTTAGCGC
>JALSRZ010000032.1 GCA_026984515.1 Thiohalobacter sp.
AGAGTGATCATACAAAATGCGGCCACCCCAGTGTTCCCCCTTGTCCACATCGATCCGAAGGCCATACGAACCGCTTCTCGCAGCAACTCCACCTGCCCGGAATACATTGCCCAGGAGCCTGTAGTTCTTTTTCCAGTCCTTGTTTTCAAAATCCTCTGAAAAATAGCTTCTGGATGAAGTGGATAGAAAATCAGTATCCACGAGGATATCGGTGCCATTCGTTGATCCCAGTGCTGCCTGTTCCGCAGCCAACAGGGCGACCATGTCGCTGACCTGGTAGTTTGTGTTAGGGATGGCAAGCCCCCTGGGATCCTCGACAAGGGCCGCAGGATCAATGCCCCCGATATCCACCGCGCCGGCAGCGTTATTGATGACACCGTCACTTTGCAGGTCCAGGCCGATCCGCTGGATGATACGGTCCGTGGTCAGCTGTGCCAGTTCCGTGGCATCTGACAGGTTAAACAGGTTTGATTTCGGTATGACCTGCTTCGCTTCACTGGCACTCGACCAGCTCAGCTTCGCCGCGGCATTCCCCACGTACTCGTAGTACTCCATCACGATCGGGTACTTCTTCCCGGCTTCCAGCGCTACCGTCGCGGACAGTTCCTTCACCAGCTGGTCATTCCAGTTGTCAATGAGCAGCTGCCCGTCTACCCAGAGTCGCACACCATTGTCGGTGGAAACATAAAACGTATAATTCTCGGAATAATCCGGCATAACCAGGCCGGACCAGCGCACCGAGAATCCATCCGGACCGACACCCGGTACAGGGGCATTCGTTCCCCAGTCAAAATTCACCTCGGCATCCACCCGTTTTACCGCCATATCGGAAAGCCCGGGGTCCCTGAAGTAGCTTGCCTGCAGACCATTGCCTTTCATCAGTGACATCTGGTACACGTTGGCCGCGAACGCTTCCAGCGCCGCACGGTGGTAGACAGCCTCTTCCTGTTTCGCGAGCGTATCGGTTTGCCCGTTAATCACAACGGGCGAACTGAATATGTCGATGGCATGTTGCTGGTCCAGGGCAAACTCTGTGCTCACCTGGTCGCCGGCGCGTTCCACGCTTTGCTCGAACCCGGCCGCAGTGGTACTGCCGGTGGCCGTACTGCGGGCCATCTGGTACGCGAGGGTAGTCAGCGGCGTTGCATAGACAGTCTTGTTTTCCGCCAGCATTTTTGAAGTAATGACCGTGGTCAGGGTTTCGATGACCGGTGGCTTTCCGGTATCCAGGTCAATCGCCTGGCTTCCGCCGATGGTCAGAATATACGGGGGATTAGTGTCACCCGATACGGAGAGGCCGGAAACCTGTGCGAACTGGTCGGTAATGGCGACGGCAATGGGTGCATCCGGGTTATACATTCCGGGAAACGCAGGATCGAATGCATAGATCCTGAGATCCGCATGTGCCAAAGGCCCTTTTATACCGCCGGCATTGATCACCCTCGGCTCTGATGCTGCCTGGATACTATTGCTGACCTGGCCGGACACATCCGAAACCGAGTCGCCTCCATTATCGATACAGGCAGTGAGCGCGAAAAGTGAAAACACGCTGGCTAGAGTAAAACGACCTGATGTACACATAAAAACTACCCTTGATAACTGCCGCGAACTGGAACAGTCATCGGGAAAACCGCGGATTCAGTTCGTGAAGGGCATCACAAAGCCAACCAGGCAGATGGTGACAGTTTCGGAAAATAAGTAATTTGCCGGCTGGTTCACACACTTCCTGCAAACTGGAACAACCAGCTAACAATCCCCTTTGCCTGTTAGCGGCATTAAGGGACTCCGACATGAGGAAGTGAGTCGACGTTGAAGCCTGCGTACAAATGAAGCCCCGGAAGCCCGGCTGGTGCCGCCAGATAGCGACATCCCCTTTCATGGACCGGTCGCGTTATCCATGCCTGCTTTTGAAATGACTCATAAGTATCTGTTATCAATAGTTATCCTGGCCGAAGAACCACAGCCGAGATCCACCCGGTTTTAACAAGACATTGATTTATCGGACGTTAAAAACCAATGAGCCCAAAATCCTTTAGACTGGGGCCAGCCAGCAAACGCTTCTCTGCGGATCACACTGGTTATTTCGTGAACGGGCTACCGGAAAACAGTCAGCCTCCAGCGGAAAACTGTGCACAGTCAACATGATCCCGCTGGTGTTCTGACGATCGACAGGACTTCATTCCCTGCCAGATTTGTATGGGCGGGACTCGACGCAACTTTCGATCAATTCATAGCCCGATAAAAACGGAAGCGGTTTTCATCCGCAATCTTGCCTTGATGCCAAACCACCCCGAACGAGCCGCTCATGCAGCCCCCGCCTTGTCGCCAATCGGAGACGGATTGCCGGGCAATAAAAATTACTAATTGATACGAGCGAGCAAGTGGAAAATTATTTTTATATTATATTTCTTGTGGTTACAATTTTATTAAGCTAAAAGAGATCCCTGGCAAGCTTTTTGCTCATACCCCTGTTATTAGCAACCTTAATCAGGCGGGATTGTAATGAGCAGTTTTAGTAACGTGAAAAAGGGCCTTCTGGTAGCACTGATAGCAATATTACCCATGGTCTATTCCGGGGGTTCCGCTGCAGCCAACATCGTGGTGCTGGATAATGACAAACCGGGAACCACTCATACCGGCACCTGGAAACTCTCAAGTGGAGCCAACCCTTACGGAAACTATTCCTTCTACTCCGGTCAGACGGGCGCCACCTATACCTACAAGATAAATCTGCCAACTCCAGGTGAATACCGGGTGTACGCCTGCTGGACCGAATGGTCCAGTCGCAGGACCAGCGTCCCGTACGAAATCAGTCACCTTGGTGGAACCAGCACTATACGAGTGAACCAGCAACAGAATGGAGGGCAATGGCGTCAACTTGGAAATACCTGGAACTTTGGCTCAACGGCGACCATCAAGGTTCGTTCCCTGGGGAACGGAACCACAAACGCAGATGCCATCAAACTGGTACCCGTCAGCGGAAATCTCGCCCCGGTAGTAACGACCAACGGTAATCCAACAGTTAGTGAAGGTGGTACACTCCGCATATGGGTGAAAGCAACCGACAGTGATGGAACTACCCCTGTATTGAGCGCAGGAGCATTGCCGGCCAATGCAGCCTTCATCGACAACAATAACGGGACAGGCGTGCTGTCCTGGGCCACAGCTCCAGGTGATGCAGGCAATTACAGCGCCACGTTCATTGCAACCGATACCAGTGACCCAACAATTAGCGGTGAAAAGACGGTAGCGATTTCAGTAACCGCCAGCAACAGTCGCGGTGGCCCGGTAATTCTTGACAATAGCTTGCCAGGAACCTCTTCCACGGGGAACTGGAAAACATCCAGCGGGATTAATCCGTTTGGTAACAATTCCCTCTACTCCGGCCAAAGCGGAGACACCTACACCTACAGGATTAATCTTGCCACCCCTGGGACCTACCAGGTGTATGCGCGATGGACCGAATGGCCGAGCCGCAGGACCAGCGTCCCGTATGAAATCAGCCATCTGGATGGAACCAGCACCGTGAATGTCAATCAGCAGCGAAACGGGGGACAATGGCGGAAACTGGGCGGAACCTTGAATTTTGGTTCTACCG
Organism: Thiohalobacter sp.; assembly: GCA_026984515.1. Taxonomy (GTDB): domain Bacteria; phylum Pseudomonadota; class Gammaproteobacteria; order DSM-19610; family DSM-19610; genus Thiogranum. The sequence goes on from JALSRZ010000032.1 coordinate 3,599, forward strand.
CCACGGTCAGGGTCCGCTCACTGGGAAATGGAACCACCAGTGTGGACGCTATTAAACTGGTTCCGGCCAGTGCGATACCCACCACCACTCAAACACAAAAATCCGCCCCCCCTGCCACCTCTGCCCGCTACCTGTCGGAAGATTTTGAGAGTTCGTACTGGGCAGACAAGTTCAGCCTCTACCCGAAAGATCATATTTTCCGGGAAAGCGGAACTGCCGCGAGAAGCGGGAAATACGGCATACGGATTAATATCACCAAGGGATCCCACTGGGGAGGACGGATTCTCTTTGATCATGCCCGGCAGGGACAGGCAGGTAACTTCAGGGAGATCTGGACAAGATATTACGTCCGGTTCGGGTCCAACTGGGGTCGAAACGATGTACGGCTCGGGAAAGCCGGGTTCCGCGTTCGGAGCGATGAAGTATGCGGTGCCCCCTGCCTTGAAATGACAGACGGGCATGAACTCACCTCTTCGGGGTCGATTGCCGGTTACTCGTATTTTCATAAGAACGTCAGCAATGCAGATATCTCTGCCAAGACGTTTGATTATGGGCGCAGAAGATGGAGTAGTCAGAGCGGAATCCGTGAACGCAACCAGTGGTATTGCGTAGAGACCCACCATGTTCTCAACACCCCGAAGCAGAAAAACGGCATTTACCAGAACTGGATAAATGGTGTGCTCGTCTCGGACCAGCGTGATATACGACAGCGTGACTCGTCGGCATTGAATATCGACAGCTCGGTACTCATTGCCTACATAGGCGGAAACTGGGTCGCAGATCGAAACATGAACATCTATTTTGACGACTGGGCTTTATCTGATAAACGCATAGGCTGTAACTAAGCACCCCATGCACCTGCAAACACAAGTTTACATGATCAGGGATGATCTGTTTTCTGCCAGCAATATAGCAAGAACCCCGTTATATCCCGGGTTTCCCTGAACCTCCTTTTCTCCTAACCAACCATCGCCCCGGTGAAGCAGTACCGTGGTTTCGACGACTTATGCCAGTTATCCAGGAGGATATCATCATGCATGCTTACGCCCGCATTATTCTCGCCTGCCTGTTACCGGTTATCGCCCTTACCGCCTGCATCGGAAGTGGCGGCAACTCGACTGACAGTGTTCAGGCAGCATCAGAGCCGAGGGTGATCAATGCCGGCGGTATAAAAGGGCCTTTGGCACATGCGGATCTCAGGATCTATGCATTCGATCCTGCGTTTCCCGGAATGTATAACCCGGATGCAC
>JALSRZ010000033.1 GCA_026984515.1 Thiohalobacter sp.
TCACTCGGTCGGGCTGCTCGACATAGTGTCGACTATGCCTGCGCGGCCCTCGGTCGCGAACGCCGCTTATCACACGACCTGCCACCGCCTCGCTACGGAACCCGGTGAGAAATGCGGGCTAGAACACTGTTTTTTATCGGCCTGTGTGCACTGGCGGTATCGGCCACGGCAGCAGCGCTTAGCCCGGCACGCCAGGCTGAATTGCGCAGCCTGGTGCACCAGGATTGTGGTTCCTGCCACGGTATGCGACTGACCGGTGGGCTGGGTCCGGCGCTGACGCCACAGGCGTTGCAGGACAAAAGTCGCGATGTCCTGTTTGCGACCATTCGTGATGGCCGGCCGGGGACACCGATGCCGCCGTGGCGGCCGCTGCTTAGCCGGCAGGAAATCGACTGGATCGTCGACTACCTGAAGAGCGGGGGGGCAACGCCTTGAGGTCATTGCTCGCGATCGTGCTCTCACTGGGTTTTGCCAGTTGCGTGGCTGCCGGGCTGCGCGGCACCGGTGATCTTGGCGTCGTGGTGGAGCGTGCCGACGGCGGCCTGCTGGTGGTGGAGCACAGTGGCAACAGCCGCCTGGCGGAGGTCGAGGGACTCGGCGATCTGTCGCATGCTTCGGTGGTGTTTTCGCGTGACGAGCGCTATGCCTATGTATTCGGTCGTGACGGTGGCCTGACCAAGGTGGATATCCTGAAAGGCCGCATTGTAAAACGGGTAATGCAGTCTGGTAACAGTATCGGCGGTGCGATTTCCCAGGACGGCAGGCTGGTTGCGGTTTCCAACTATGAACCGGGTGGTGTGCGGGTATTCGATGCGGCCACGCTCGAAATGGTTGCCGATATCCCGGCGGAATATGCGCCAGGGAAATTTTCCAAAACCGTGGGCCTGGTGGATGCACCCGGTAACCGGTTTGTGTTCAGCCTGTATGACGGTGACCAGATCTGGCTGGTGGATATGAACGACCCCCACAAGCCCGCGGTCACCCGTTTCGAAAACATCGGCAAGGCCCCCTATGATGCCCTGATTACACCGGATGGGCGCTATTACATAGCCGGACTGTTCGGTGAGGACAGCATGGCCCTGCTGGACCTGTGGCACCCGGAAAAGGGGGTGCGGAAAATACTCAGCGGTTACCTGGCACACGATGACAGGTTGCCGGTCTATAAAATGCCGCACCTGGAAGGCTGGGCAGTGGCTGGCGACCGGGCTTTTGTGCCAGCGGTCGGTCAGCACAAGGTACTGGTGATGAATACGGACAACTGGCAACAGGAAGCAGAGATCGACGTGCACGGCCAGCCGGTATTTGTCATGGCGAGGCCGGATAGCCGGCAGGTATGGGTTAATTTTGCGCACCCGGACAATGACACGGTGCAGGTGATCGATGCGGAGTCACTGCGGGTTATAAAAACACTGGTACCCGGCAAGGCAGTGCTGCACATGGAGTTTACACCGCGTGGCGAGCATCTTTGGCTGTCGGTGCGCGACGAGAACCGGGTCGATATCTATGACACGCGTACCCTGGAACGCATCAAGTCACTGCCGGCGCGGAAACCGAGCGGTATTTTCTTCACTGACCGTGCCCACAGGATCGGACTGTAACCATGGAAGCAATGATCGAAAGACTGCTGAACGATTTCCAGCGCAATTTCCCGCTGGAGCCGCTGCCGTTCGAACAGATCGCCCGCCGCCTGAATACCAGTCCCGAACAGGTACTGCAAACGCTGAAGGAATTACAGGAAAAGGGCGCGGTAAGCCGCGTGGGGCCGGTGTTCCGACCCAATACCGTGGGTGCCAGTACGCTGGCGGCCATGTCCGTCCCGGCGCAAAGACTGGAAACCATCGCGGCCATCGTCAGCGAATTTCCACAGGTCAACCATAACTACGAGCGTGAGCACCACTACAACCTGTGGTTTGTAGTCACAGCTGAAAACACAGCACTACTTGGCGAGGCGCTCCGGGAGATTCAGCTGGAAAGCGGTTACCCGGTTCTTTCGCTGCCCCTGATCAGGGATTACCACATCGATCTTGGTTTTCGCATGAACCTGGAACACCAGGAGGCTATCGCATCCGCGCCGGGTTACGACAGTGCTTCCGCGGCGCACGCCGGGCGCGACCTGCTGTTTGGCGATGCGGAAGACCTGATAGAAGTGATCCAGAACGGTCTGCCGCTGGTTGCACGGCCTTACCAGGCAGTCGCCAACCGGCTGGGCTGCTCCGAGCAGGCGGTGATTGACCGGCTGCGGGATATGGTCGAGGCAGGTATTATCAAGCGGCTCGGTGTAGTCGTGCGCCACCACGAGCTGGGTTATCACGCTAACGCCATGGTGGTGTGGGATGTGCCTGACGGGCAGGTCGATGCACTGGGGCAGCAACTGGGGCGACAGGATTGTGTAACACTGTGCTACCAGCGTCCACGACGTTTGCCTGACTGGCCGTATAACCTGTTCTGCATGGTCCACGGCCGGGACCGGGACGATGTGCTGGCCTGTATAGGTCGCATGGTGGACGGCCTGGGCCTCGCTACGATTCCGCACACGGTCCTGTTCAGCGGCAAGCGATTCAAGCAGCGTGGTGCCCGTTACCGGGGGCACCTGAATGGATGACCTGGACCGGCGCATCATCAACCGCTTGCAGGGCGAATTCCCGGTCTGCGAACGACCGTTCCAAATGGTGGCAGAGCGGCTGGATACCACGGAAAGCGAGCTGATCACGCGGATACGCTGCATGCTGGACGATGGGCTGCTGACACGCTTTGGCCCGTTGTACAATGCCGAGCAGATGGGTGGAGCCCTGAGCCTGTGTGCCATGAAGGTGCCAGAAGATCGTTTCGATGCGGTGGCGGAGCAGGTCAACTCATTTCCGGAAGTGGCGCATAATTACCAGCGTGACCACGAAATGAATATGTGGTTTGTGCTGGCGGCGGAGACCGCGGAACAGCTCGATGCCTGCCTGCGCGAGATCGAGGAAGTCACCGGTATACCGGTCATCAATCTTCCCAGGAAGGAAGAGTACTACGTCGGCTTGCACTTCAGGGTGTAAGAATATGGATACTGACGAGCTGGCACAGCTGGACAGGCGGATTGTACTGGCGACCCAGGCCGGCCTGCCGCTGGATGCCAGGCCCTATCACTGGCTGGCCTCCGAACTGGGTGTGGACCCCGGGCTGTTGATGGATCGCCTTCGCCTTATGCTGGAGGAAGGGCGGATCCGTCGCATCGGCGTAGTGCCGAACCATTACCGGCTGGGCTATTCAGCCAACGGCATGTCGGTCTGGGAAGTGCCGGACGAAGATATCGGGGTGATTGGCAGGCAGGTCGGTGAGCTGGATATCGTCAGCCATTGTTACCACCGGCCCAGGCGCCTGCCCGACTGGCCCTACAACCTGTTTGCCATGGTGCACGGGCACAGCCGCGAGGAAGTGTGTGACAAGGTCGAACAGATTGCACAGCTGCTCGGTGACCGGGTACGGCGGCACGACGTGCTGTTCAGCACGCGTATACTGAAAAAGACGGGTCTGAGAATCGGAGGATAGTCGAGGCAGATGTTCCGCATATCACAATACATGCAGGAGTTGAAGACGCCGCTGGCAGATACCTCCCGGCGCACGCCGCCTGGCCCGGTGGTGATCTGGAACCTGATCCGGCGCTGCAACCTGACCTGCAAGCACTGCTATTCCATTTCCGCAGATATCGATTTCCCGGGTGAGCTGAACACACGGGAAGTATTTACCGTCATGGATGACCTGCGCGCATTCGGTGTGCCGGTGCTGATTCTGTCGGGCGGCGAGCCGCTGTTGCGGCCGGATATCTATGATATTTCCCATCGGGCAAAGGAAATGGGGTTCTATGTCGGGCTGTCTACCAACGGCACCCTGATCGATGAGCAGAATATCGACCGGATTGCCGCTGTGGGCTATGACTACGTGGGAATCAGCATTGACGGTGTCCGCGCGACCCATGACCGCTTTCGCCGCAAACAGGGCGCTTTCGACGCATCCATGCACGCTATCCGGCTGTGCCGGGGCGCTGGTATCAAGGTGGGTATGCGCTTTACTCCAACCCGGGATAATGCGCAGGAACTTCCCCTGTTACTGGATATCATGGATGAAGAGCGTGTCGACAAGTTGTATGTATCGCACCTGAACTACGGCGGGCGCGGTAACCGTAACCGGCGCTCGGATGTCGTGCACCAGACCACGCGCCGGGTCATGGATCTTCTGTTCGATGCCTGCTGGTCGGATGTGCAGGCGAACCGGAAACGGGAGTTCGTTACCGGCAATAACGATGCGGACGGTGTTTACCTGCTGCAATGGGTGAAGCGCAATATTCCTGAACAGTACCAGTACATGCGCCGGCGCCTGGGACAGTGGGGCGGGAACTCATCCGGTGTGAATATCTCCAATATTGACAACCTGGGCAATGTCCATCCCGATACCTTCTGGTGGAACTACAACCTCGGCAATGTGAAAGAACGACCGTTTTCCGAGATCTGGACAGATACCAGCGACCCCCTGATGGCAGGCATGAAAGCTTCTCCACGGCCGTTGAAAGGGCGCTGCCGGGTATGCAGTTTCCAGGATGTATGTGGCGGAAATACCCGGGTGCGGGCCTTCCAGCTGACCGGTGATCCCTGGTGGGAAGATCCGGCCTGTTATCTTGATGACGACGAACTGGGTATCCGTGAAGCGGATTATGCGGATGACAAACCGGAAGCCATCGCGCTTGAAACCCGGGTTATCCGGCATGCCAGCTAGCCCGCATTTCTCACCGACTTCCTGCTGCGGCGGCGTCATGCCGCGCGCT
>JALSRZ010000034.1 GCA_026984515.1 Thiohalobacter sp.
AGACAGAGCAGGAACACCGCAGGTTTGAACCACTTGTTCAGCATTTCAGAAATACTTCTTCAGGTCCATACCTGCATACAGTGAGGCCACCTGCTCCCCGTAGCCGTTGAACATCAGCGTCTTGCGTTTGAGGAATTCGCCGATGCGCCGTTCACGTTTCTGGCTCCAGCGCGGGTGCGACACGTTCGGGTTGACGTTGGAATAAAAACCGTATTCCCGTGGCGCGGCTTTGGTCCACGAGCTGGTCGGTTGCGTTTCGCGAAAGTGGATTTTTACGATGGACTTGATACTCTTGAAACCGTATTTCCAGGGCACCACCAGCCGCAGCGGCGCACCGTTCTGCTTAGGCAACTCCCTGCCGTACAGGCCGACCGCGATCAGCGTCAGCGGGTGCATGGCCTCGTCCATGCGCAGGCCTTCCCGGTAAGGCCAGTCCAGCACCCGGCGGCGCTGACCAGGCATCTGTTTTTTGTCGTACAGGGTTTCAAATTCCACGAACTTCGCCCTTGAAGTGGGCTGAAAGCGTTTGATCAGATCGGCCAGCGGAAAACCGACCCAGGGAATCACCATGGACCAGCCTTCCACACAGCGCAGGCGATAGATGCGCTCCTCCAGCGCGTGCGACCCGAGAATATCTTCCAGCGTGCAGGTCGCCGGCTTTTCCACTTCCCCCGTAACCGTAACCGACCAGGGATCCGTTACCAGCTTGTCTGCATACCGCGCCGGGTCGGACTTGTCGACGCCAAACTCGTAGAAATTATTGTAGCTGGTGATATCTTCGTAGGGCGTCTTTTCTTCGTCGGTACTGTACGGGCCTGGTTTTATCCGGCCCGGCTTTGGCCTGGCCGATACATCCTGACTCAGCAGTGAAGCGCAGATGGCCGCGCCGCTGATGGCGAGGCCGGACTGCAGGAATCGACGCCGTTGCCGGTAGATTTCATAAGGAGTTACATCGGACTCACTCAGGTCCGTTGGGGTTTTTATCAGCACATTCCCGTCCTGCTCTGGTAAACAAGTCTGACTGCATTTCCGCCCCCGGGGTTCCTCTTGCCAGGGGAATCCCGATCGTGCGCACCGTCCTGAAACCAGTATAGGAGATATCAGGCGCTGTTCATCACGAATTCATCACAGTACGAATACCGGTTACAGATCCCCGCGGCAGCAGTCTCCTGACTGCGAACGCAATGCCCGGCCAATCGCACCGAAGGCCGGCGCTCCCACATCGCAACCGGGTGTATGTACCCCATCACCATTCAGCCTACCCGGCTGCGTGCATTGCGGAACATCCGCATCCAGGGTCCGTATTCACCCCAGTCATCCGGACACCAGGAGTTCTGCACACTGCGAAACACGCGCTCCGGGTGAGGCATCATGATGGTGAAACGCCCGTCCTCCGTAGTCAGCCCGGTAATACCCAGCTCCGAACCGTTGGGATTGCACGGATACTGCTCCGTTAGCGCGCCGTAATGGTCGATATACCGCAGCGCCACCGTACCCTGGTCGAGTGCCTGCTGTGCGGCGCCGGCAGAATCGAACAGGGCACGCCCCTCCCCGTGCGCCACCGCGATGGGCAACCTGGAACCGGCCATGCCGTCCAGCAGCAGCGACGGTGACGACAGCACTTCGACCAGCGAGTAGCGTGCCTCGAACTGTTCGGAAGCGTTACGCACAAAACGCGGCCAGTACGCGGCGCCGGGAATGATTTCTTTCAGGCCCGACATCATCTGGCAGCCGTTGCACACACCCAGTCCCCAGCTGTCCTGGCGCGCGAAAAACGCACTGAAGGCATCCCGCGCACCGGCATTGAAGAGAATGGACTTTGCCCAGCCCTGCCCGGCACCGAGCACGTCACCGTAGGAAAAACCGCCACAGGCCACCAGTCCGCTGAATTCGGCCAGGTCCGTGCGGCCGCTGATGACATCGCTCATGTGCACATCACGGCAGGAAAACCCGGCGGCGTCAAAAGCCGCGGCCATTTCCAGCTGGCCGTTGACACCCTGCTCACGCAGGATGGCCACCAGGGGTCGTGCCCCGGTGGCTATCATGGGCGCAGCCGGGTTTTTTTCAGGATCAAACGTAAGCAGCGGCTGTATGCCGGGATCACTGCTGTCCAGCAAGGTGGCAAACTCCTGCTCCGCGCAGTCCGGGTTGTCGCGTAACGCCTGCATCTGGTAGCTGGTTTCCGCCCAGGCGCGCTGCAGGTCGGCACGTTTTTCGCTGAGCACCGGCTGGCGTGCACAGGTGAACACCACCCGGTCATCGTCACGCAGGCTACCAATGACATGACTGTGCCTGCCCAGACCGGATTCCCGCAGGGTTTCCAGCACCGTGTCAGTGTCACAGTGCCGCACCTGCACCACGGCGCCTGCTTCCTCACTGAACAGTGCCGCGCGCTGATCCGAACCCAGGTCATCCAGCCGCACTTCCAGCCCGCAGTGACCGGCGAAACTCATTTCACACAGCGTGGCAAACAGGCCACCATCGGAACGGTCGTGGTACGCCAGCAGCAAACCGGCCTGGTTCAGATCCTGAATGGCGGCAAAGAAGGCTTTCAGCGCATCCGGGTCATCCAGGTCGGGGGCGTGATGACCAGTCTGTTTGTAAACCTGGGCCAGTGCTGACCCGGCGAGGCGGTTGTGACCCTTGCCCAGGTCGATGAGCAACAGATCCGTGTCTCCACAGTCGCTACGCAACTGCGGGGTCAACGTCCTGCGCACATCGGTAACGGGTGCAAACGCGGTAATGATGACGGACAGCGGCCCGGTTACCGAACGGTCTTCGCCGTTTTCCTGCCACACCGTTTTCATTGACAACGAGTCCTTGCCAACCGGGATGGCAATGCCAAGCCGCGGACACAGTTCCGCCCCCACCGCGCGCACGGTATCGAACAGGCCGGCGTCTTCACCCGGATGGCCGGCGGGCGCCATCCAGTTCGCCGACAGGCGGATATCGGACAGCGCACGGATCGATGCCGCCGCCATATTGGTAATCGCTTCGGCCACCGCCATACGCCCCGACGCTGCCGGTTCCACCAGTGCCAGCGGGGCTCGCTCGCCCATGGCCATGGCTTCCCCATGGTATCCCCGGTAGTCCGCACAGGTAACCGCCACATCCGCCACCGGCACCTGCCAGGGGCCCACCATCTGGTCCCGGCTTACCTGGCCGGTAATGGAACGATCACCGATGGTGATCAGGAACTGTTTGCTGGCAACGCTCGGCAGACGCAGGACCCGGTAAGCCATTTCCGCCAGGTCGGACGGCAGCACCAGTTCCGGTTTACTGAACGTGCGATGGTGCACGTCGCGCAGCATCTTGGGCGGTTTGCCAAGCAGCAGTGACATGGGCAGGTCGACGGGCGTGTTATCGAAATAACCGTCGCCCAGCACCAGCTGCTGCTCTTCGGTCGCTTCTCCCAGCACTTCAAACGGGCAGCGTTCACGTTCACACAGGGCCTGGAACTCGTCCATGCGCCCGGCCGACACCGCCAGCACATAGCGCTCCTGGGATTCATTACACCAGATCTGCATGGGGGACATGCCGGGTTCGTCGTTGGGTACCGCGCGCAACTCGAAGGCACCCCCACGCCCGGCGTCGTTGACCAGTTCCGGTACCGCATTGGAAAGACCGCCGGCGCCGACATCGTGCAGGGACAGGATCGGGTTGTCGTCCCCCTTCTCCCAGCAGCGGTCGATGACTTCCTGGCAGCGGCGCTGCATCTCGGGGTTACCGCGCTGTACCGAGGCAAAGTCCAGGTCTTCCGAGCTGGCACCGCTGGACATCGAGGAAGCCGCACCGCCACCCAGGCCGATCAGCATGGCCGGACCGCCCAGCACGATAATCTGCGCACCGGCCGGGATATCCTGTTTGTCGATATGCTCCGCACGGATGTTGCCATAGCCACCGGCGATCATGATGGGCTTGTGATAGCCGCGCACCTCTTCGCCCGCGGGGCCCGGCACCCGCTCTTCGAAGGTACGGAAATAACCGCACAGGTTGGGGCGGCCGAACTCGTTGTTGAAAGCTGCCGCCCCGAGCGGCCCCTCGATCATGATATCCAGGGCGGAGGCGATACGCGCCGGTTTGCCATAATCGGTTTCCCAGGGCTGCACGTAGTCCGGGATACGCAGGTTGGATACCGAAAAACCACACAGGCCGGCCTTGGGTTTGGCGCCGCGCCCGGTTGCACCTTCGTCACGGATCTCACCGCCGGAACCGGTAGCCGCTCCCGGGAACGGTGAAATGGCCGTTGGATGATTATGCGTTTCCACCTTGATCTGGATATGCACGTCTTCCAGACTGGCGTGGTACTCACCGCGCCGCGCATCCGGCAAAAAGCGTCCGGCCCGGTGTCCCTCGATCACGGCTGCATTGTCATGGTAGGCGGACAGAACACCCCCGGGACTGGCCGCGTGACTGGCGCGGATCATGTTGAACAGCGTATCGTCCTGCGGCGCGCCGTCGATGATCCAGCCGGCGTTGAAAATCTTGTGGCGACAATGTTCGGAATTAGCCTGCGCGAACATCATCAGTTCAATGTCGTTGGGGTTACGCCCCAGCGCCACGAAGCTTTCCAGCAGGTAGTCGATCTCGTCGTCCGACAACGCCAGGCCCAGCTCCGCGTTGGCCCGCTCCAGCGCTGCCCGGCCACCACCCAGGATATCCACGCTGACCAGTGGCGCAGGTTCGGCCTGGCGGAAAATCAGCTGCGCATCCTCCGTATTACCCAGCACCGATTCGGTCATCCGGTCGTGCAACAAAGGCAGTACAGCATCACGCGCTTCTGCGTCCAGCCCGGCACCCTGCGCCGGCACCAGGTCGTAGCGGATACCGCGTTCGATGCGCCGCACCTGCTGCAGTCCGCAATTGTGTGCGATATCGGTGGCCTTGCTGGACCAGGGGGAGATGGTGCCGATACGGGGAACGACCCACAGTGAAACCTGCTCGTCAGCCGGCCGGGATTCGCTTTCGCGGCTACCCAGCAATTGCTCCAGCACCCGCTGAGCATCGTTGCCAAGCGTCTGTTCGAGATCGACAAAATGCACGAAATGTGCGCGCAGATCGCTCACAGCCGGCGCAAGACGTCGAACCTGCTCACAGAGTTTTTGCAACCGGAAGGCGGAAAAGGCGGGTGCGCCGGGCAATTGCAGCATGGACTTTCTCTGTCAAAGAAAGCCCGGGATGATACTGGATGGCTTACAGCGGGTACAGCCAATCAGGCCCGGGAACAGGTGCCGTCCGGCCGTAACGGACACGGCGGAATATGCCTGACCGTGGCAAAACGGGGAATCAGGCCTGGTCGAGGCTCAGCCAGGACATGCCATCCGGTTGGTTGGCTACCAGGATCTCCCTGGCATCACAACCCAGCACCTCCGCCAGCAGGGTGCACGCCAGTTCCGGGTGATTGTTTTTTTCGCTCAGATGGGCAACGACCAGGTGTTGCAGGCGGTCGGTGTCGATGCGGGCCAGCAGCTCAGCCGCCTGCTGGTTACTGAGGTGCCCGAACGGGCCGCCCACGCGCTGCCTGAGTGATGGTGGATAAGGCCCGTTGGCCAGCATGCCGGGGTCGTGATTGCACTCCAGGATGATGGCGTCCAGGCCCAGCAGCGCCTGGACAATGTGCGCGGTGATGCTGCCAACATCGGTAAGCAGGCCAAGGCGGCTGCGGCCGTCTGAAAAAACAAACTGACAGGGTTCGCGCGCGTCGTGCGGCACCGGGAAAGGCTCAACCCGCAAATCACCGATAGAAAAATCGCGGTGACCGGTAAAACAGTGCCAGACATGGACCTCGCCGCCCTTGTGTACGGCCTCGGTACCGGCAGTCATCCACACCGGCAGGTGGTAGCGGCGCGACAGCCTGGCCACCCCGGAAATATGATCACTGTGCTCGTGGGTCACCAGGATGGCACTCAGGTCACCCGGTTCCAGCGCCAGCCTGGCCAGGCGCTTTTCGGTTTCGACACAGGAGAAGCCGCAATCGACCAGCACGCGGGTATTTCCGCTCTCCACCAGCGTGGCATTGCCCTTGCTGCCGCTGCCCAGGGATGCGAAACGCACTATTTCAGTTCGTTATACAGCAACTTGAGAATACGCACGGCCGTTACCGAGGTCTCGTGCTCACCTGCGTTGTTCAATACCACGACACGGGTATCCTCGCCATCATCCGTCAGCTTGATCTGGAAGTGCTCGACCTTGCGGTCGTCGTCACTGGACCAGAATGCCAGTTTGGACAGCAGCCCTTTGTCCTGCTGTCCTTTCAGCGGATCGTTGTAGCGCACATAGTAGATCCCCTGCAGACGGTCACGATCCTCGACGGCGAAATCGACCCGGTCCAGCACAATACCGACATCACGCCAGGCCTTTGAATAGTCATTGTGAATCACCAGTACAGCCTGTTCCGAACCCTGCTGCAGCAGCTCGGCACGGTCCGCCACGGGTTTTTCCTCCTTGACCTGCTGTTCGGCCTGCTCGGGCTGGACGCCGAGGAAGATCATCATGCGTTTCAGCATGATCGACTCCAGGCCCGGGTCGCCAGGACGCGGGGCCCAGGTGATATTTTCCCCGTCACCTTCCTGCGTAACCACCTCCTGAAGACCCTGATGGGTGATGAACAGCTCGGTGGTTCCCGGTTCCTCGCCGCGTTCCAGCCGCATGCGGTAACGATCCCGGTACGCCGATGAATACGCGTTGGGGATCACCCGGCTGATGACCGAACGGATCGGCCCCTCCGGAATCGCCTCGGTATTCTCCGCCCAGTCGGTTTCCAGCACGCCGACGGCCGGGTCCTCCTTCATGATGAAAAACCCGTTTTCCAGCCAGAACTCCCGTGCTTCGGGCCACACCGAGGAAGGATCCCCCTGCACGACCAGCCAGGCCCGGTCCCCGCGCCGCTCAAAACGCAGGGCGTCCTGGCCGGGCAATACCGGGCTGGAACTGTTGTTCCCTTTCAGGGTCTCGCGAGCGCTGGTATAGCCGGACAACGTGGTCGATTCGGTAGGCACGATCAGCGCGTCCGCTACCGGGGTTGTGGTCAGGTCGGGGGGCACCTCCAGCGGGCGGGTCGGTTCGGCTTTCTGGTAATCCTTGCTGTGATCCGGGAATACCTGGTCAATAAAACTGCAGGCCGTGACCAGCTGCAACACCGCCAGTAACATCAGCAGCCGCAGCGCTGACAGACCGCGGTTCCGGGACAATAATTCGATAGCTCTCAAATCAGGCACCCACCGTTTCAAGTACGCCCGCCTGGCGCAGCGCATCCCGCACCGGTGCGTGGCACGACTCGTCCAGCGGGGTCAGGGGCAGGCGCAGACCGGGCGGTATCAGCCCCATTTCATGCAAGGCCCATTTCACCGGGATGGGGCTGGATTCGATAAACAGGTCCCGGTGCAGGGCGCGCAGCGTGGCATCGATCTTTTCCGCACGCACACGGTCCCCTGCCAGCGCGGCTGCACACATCTCGTGCATGGCCCGGGGAGCGACGTTGGCCGTGACCGAAATATCGCCTTTGGCACCCAGCAGGATCAGCTCCATGGCTGTCGCATCATCGCCACTGTACAGGTCCAGCCGGTCACCACAGCAGTCGAGGATCTGCCGACCGCGCTCCAGGTCACCAGTGGCCTCCTTGATACCGATAATATTGGAAATCGACGCCAGCCGCTGCACGGTTTCCGGCAGCAGGTCGCAAACCGTCCGGCCCGGCACATTGTAGAGGATCTGCGGAATCGGCACCGCTTCCGCAATCGCCCGGTAGTGCCGGTACAGCCCCTCCTGGGTTGGCTTGTTGTAGTACGGGGTGACCAGCAGGCAGGCATCGGCGCCGGCCTGCAGGCCACAGCGGGTCAAATCGATGGCTTCCTGCGTGGAATTGGCGCCGGTACCGGCAATCACGGGCACGCGGCCGGCCACCAGCCCGACCATGCGGCGCAGCAGCTCACAGTGCTCTTTTTCGTTGAGGGTCGCGGATTCGCCGGTGGTACCCACAGCGACAATGGCATCGGTACCGGCAGCGACGTGAAATTCGATGAGCGCCTCCAGGCTGTCCTGGTCCACGGCACCGTCCTCACGCATCGGCGTGACCAGCGCTACCATACTGCCGTGAAACATGGAGCTCTCCACTACGAAAAATAAGGCGCATGGTACGTTTCCGGCCCGCCGGTGACAAGCCAGCCCCCGGGAATACGCGTTCCAGGCACCTGATTAGTCCAATTAATGGTTGCTTCAAGAGGCCCTTGTGTTCTTTGGCCTGCCAATGGCGATAATCCTCACCTGTTTTAACGTACATACAGGCCCCCCATGACCGATCAGCCCGACAGCATCCGCGAAATCCGCATTAACCCGATCGTACCCAGTGAATCCGTGCTGGTTTCCACCGCACGCGGCATGCGCCCGCGCAAGGACGAGGCGCCAGCGCCGCGAGACACCCGCAAACACGTCGACCGCTGCCCGTTCTGCACCGGCAACGAGCACATGACCCCGCCCACCGTGGCGGCCTCCCCGGACGAAGAACACTGGGAAGTGCGGGTAGTGGAAAACCTGTACCCGGTGCTGGGTGACGACAGCCAGTCCAGCAACCTGGTATTCGGGCTGCAGCAGGCAATCGACGGCTACGGGCGCCACGAGGTCATTATCGACCACCCGCAACACGGCATCGCCATCCAGGACATGTCGGAAGCACACCTGGTTCGCCTGATCGGCATGTACCGGGATCGTGTACGCGCGCTGTACGCCGCCGACGAACGCATCCAGTATGTACTGGTGTTCAAGAATTTCGGCCCCGCGGCCGGTGCCAGCATTCCGCACACCCACAGCCAGGTCATCGCCATGCCGGTGGTGCCGGAGAATGTCTACAACGAGGTAATCCACAGCCGCCAGTATTTCGAAAAAAACCGCCAGTGCATCTTCTGTTCGCTGATCGACGAGGCGCTGACCTTCGAGGCCACCATCTACGACCGGGAATCAGGCTCGGTACGGCGCAAGATCAATGTCGGCCAGTATGTCATCGAACGCAGCAAACACTTCGTGGCCATCAAACCCTTTGCCAGCCGCTACGAATGGGAAATCCACATACTGCCGCTGCAGCACAGCAGCGATTTTGCCAACATCAACGAGGCCGAGCGCGAGGACCTGGCGCATATCCTGAAACGCTCCATGGCCCGCCTGGACGCGGTGATCGGTGGCGCGCAATACAATTTTTTCCTGCACTCGATCCCGCACAACAACGCGTTCTCCGACTGTCACGACAGTTACCACTGGCACCTGGAGATCTGTCCCCGCACCAGCATCCCCACCGGCTTCGAGCTGGGCTCCGGCCTGTTTGTCAGCACCATCAGCCCGGAAGAAGCCGCCGCACGGCTGCGTGCCGTGGAACCGGAATAGTGGTAGGCTGCCGCCATGACTGAACAGTTGGTGATCGCCGCGCTGGGTGAAGACCGTCCGGGCCTGGTGGACCAGCTCTCCGGCTGGATCCTGGAGAGCGGCTGCAATATCGCAGACAGCCGCATGATGGTGCTGGGCGGCGAATTTTCGGTGCTGCTGCTGGTCTCGGGCAACTGGAACAACCTCACCCGCCTGGAAGACCAGGTCGACAGGGTCGAACAGAAGCTCGGCATGTCACTGAGCGTCAGGCGCACCGAACCCAAACCGCGCAGTGGTGAACTGCTGCCCTATGCGGTCGATGTGGTCGCCCTCGACCACCCCGGCATCGTGCACAACCTGGCGAACTTTTTTTCCCGGCGCAATATCAATATCCAGGACCTGTCCACCACCAGCTACGCGGCAGCCTACACCGGCACGCAGATGTTCGCGGTGCACATGGCCCTCGATGTGCCCGCCGACACCCACATCGCCACATTACGCGAGGAATTCCTGGAATTCTGCGACCAGCTGAACCTGGACGCCGTGATCGAACCGCTTAAAGGATAACCAGTGTGAGTACCGTACAACTCAACCGCAAGGTACCTGCTTTCAGTGCCGCCGCCACCGGTGGACAGACGGTCAAGCTGTCCGATTTCAGGGGGAAGAAACTGGTGCTCTATTTCTACCCCAGGGACAATACCCCCGGCTGCACCACCGAGGGACAGGATTTCCGCGACCACTACAAACAGTTCAGGCGCCTGGACACCGAGGTGCTGGGCGTCTCACGCGACAGCGTGGCATCACACGAAAAGTTCAGGGCCAAACAGGACTTCCCGTTCGAACTGCTGTCCGATGAAGACGAAAAACTGTGCCGGCTGTTCGATGTCATCAGGGAGAAGAACCTGTACGGCCGCAAGGTGATGGGCATCGAGCGCAGCACCTTCCTGATCGATGCAGACGGCAAGCTCCGCCGGGAGTGGCGCAAGGTCAGGGTCAAGGGGCACGTCGAGGAAGTGCTCGAAGCCGTGCGTGCGCTGTAACTACAGGAATTACTGATGAATACAGAAGTTACCCGGCAGCGCGTTTCAGGACCGTTGGCCGCAGGGAAGCGGCCGTCGAGCATACAGGGAAGTATGCACAGCGCGTCCCGAAATGCGCTGCCGGGTAACTTCCGCACACCTTGACAAGCACCCTCAGCCAATGATCCAGCCCGACCCTTCTGCCCGACGACTCTTTATTCTCGATACCAACGTGCTGATGCACGACCCTACCGCGCTGTTTCATTTCAAGGAACACGATGTCTACCTGCCCATGGTGGTGCTCGAGGAGATGGATGCCGGCAAGAAAGGCATGTCGGAAGTAGCGCGCAACGTGCGCCAGGTCAGCCGTTTTATCGACGAACTGATCTGCGCGCCAGGGGTCGATGACATCGAGCAGGGCATTCCGCTCAACACGCGCGGCCTGAACGATGAGGCCGACAACGAACAGCGAGGCCGCCTGTTCTTCCAGACGCACACCCTGAAGATTGCCCTGCCCGACGCCCTGCCGGGCAACAAGTCGGACAACAACATCCTCGGCACGGCGCTGGCCCTGCAGACCGAATACCCGGATGTCACCGTGACCCTGGTCTCCAAGGACATCAACCTGCGCATCAAGGCCACGGTGCTCGGCATTCACGCGGAAGACTACTTCAATGACCAGGTACTGGAAGATGTCGACCTGCTGTTTTCGGGTACCAGTGAACTGCCGGCCGATTTCTGGCAGGAGCACGGCGACACACTGGAGTCCTGGCAGAAAGACGGGCGCAACTACTACCGCGTGCACGGGCCGCTGGTGGCCTCCTGGAACTGCAATGAATGCGTCTACCTGCCGGAGGAGCAGGGTTTCGAAGCACTGGTGCGCGAGGTCGACGGGGAGACCGCCGTACTGGAAACGGCCATTGACTACCGCGGCTCCCGGCACACCGTGTGGGGCATCAGCGCGCGCAACCGGGAACAGAATTTCGCCCTCAACCTGTTGATGGACCCGGAGGTGGATTTCGTCAGCCTGGTCGGTACCGCGGGCACCGGCAAGACGCTGCTGGCACTGGCTGCCGGCCTTACCCAGACACTGGAGGAAAATCGCTACAAGGAAATCATCATGACGCGCGTCACGGTGCCGGTCGGCGAAGATATCGGCTTCCTGCCAGGCACCGAGGAAGAGAAAATGACTCCCTGGATGGGTGCGCTCATGGACAACCTGGAAGTGCTGACGCGTTCCGACGTGGGCGGTGACTGGGGACGCGCAGCGACCAACGACCTGCTCAGCAATCGCATCAAGATCCGCTCCATGAACTTCATGCGCGGCCGCACCTTCCTGAACAAGTACCTGATCCTGGACGAGGCGCAGAACCTGACGCCCAAACAGATGAAAACCCTGGTCACCCGCGCCGGGCCGGGCACCAAGGTTATTTGCCTGGGTAACGTCGGGCAGATCGACACCCCCTACATCACCGAAACCAGTTCCGGCCTGACCTACGTGGTCGACCGCTTCCAGAACTGGGCGCACAGCGGCCACATCATGCTGACGCGCGGCGAACGCTCACGCCTGGCCGACTACGCATCGGATACGTTATAAACAAGGCTCGGTAAACCACCGCAGGTGCGCTGGCACGTTATACAGAATGTCCTGCCGGCGGGGGGGCCTCAGGCACCGGCAACTGCTGCCGCGCACCCGGCCAGGCGCGGATCACCGCCTGCACCAGGGTCGCCAGCGGGATGGCGAAAAATACGCCCCAGAAGCCCCACAGGCCGCCGAATACCAGCACGGCGATAATGATGGCCACCGGGTGCAGGTTGACCACCTCGGAAAACAGCAGTGGCACCAGTACATTCCCGTCCAGCGCCTGGATCACGCCATAGGCCAGCAGGATATAGCCAAAGTCCGTGCTCCAGCCCCACTGGAAAAACGCAATCGCGGCAATCGGCACGGTGACCACGGCCGCACCGATGTAGGGAATGACCACGGACAGACCCA
Source organism: Thiohalobacter sp. (assembly GCA_026984515.1). Lineage (GTDB taxonomy): Bacteria > Pseudomonadota > Gammaproteobacteria > DSM-19610 > DSM-19610 > Thiogranum. The sequence goes on from JALSRZ010000034.1 coordinate 12,367, forward strand.
CCAGGGTGGCCAGCAATACCGCGTACTGCAGCCCCATGGCAAGAAACGTGACGTAGGAAACGATGCCGACAATCATGATCTCCCAGATCTTGCCGCGCACATAGTTGGCAATCTGGGCATTCACTTCCTGCCACACACGCGTGGTCAAAGCCCGGTCACGCGGCAGTCGGGCCTTGAACCAGCCGATAATGCGCTGCTTGTCCTTGAGAAAGAAAAACACCAGCACCGGCACCAGGATGAGATAGACCATGATGGTGATCACACCCACCACCGAGGCCACCGAGACGGTAACCGCGCTCTGCCCGAGCTTGCCTAGTTCGGTGCGGATAGCGTCGATCAGGTCCTGCACCTGTGTCTGGCTGATCAGGTCGGGATAACGCTCCGGCAGACCCATCAGGGCATCCTGGCCCGCACCGATGATATTCGGTAACTGGTGCACCAGCTGGGTGACCTGGTAGGACAGGCGCGGCAACAGCCCCAGCAGGGAAAACAGCAGGAACACCAGGAACAGGCTGAACACCAGGATCACCGCACCCAGCCGGGGCATGCCACGCTCCTGCAGGCCGGTGACAATACCTTCCAGCAGGTAGGACAGCACCAGCGCCGCCAGCACCGGCGCCAGCATGCGCCCCATGGTAAGCACCACCACGAAACCCGACAGCAGCACCAGCGCCAGGATCACGGCCTGGGGGTCGGAGGCGAAGCGGCGGAACCACTGCCGTATGACCTCCATCAGTCGCCACTGCCCGCTTTCAGCTGCCGGTACTGTTCAGCGAACACCTGCTCCAGCTCATCGATGACTTCGGCCGCTTCCCGACCCTGCATGATGTGCTGGGTAACCAGATCGGACGTCGCACCCAGCATTTTTGATTTGTCCAGCATGAAATAGCTTTTGGAAAGACGCTTGACGGCTGCGACCACGCGCTCGCCTTGCGGGCGCGGGATGGCTTCGGGTTCCGGGATTTCGGCCCTGGCAGCCGGCGCGGGTGTACCGGCTGTCGTCACACCGGTAGCTGTGCGGCTGAGCAGAAACTCTGCAAAACTGGTAAGCGTGTCACGATCGGCTGCGGACAGCTGCCCGATCAGCCCGAGTAGTTTGTCCTGCTGCTGGTCCATGCCCTTCCTTATACAACCTCGGGGTGGGATTTGCAGTAGCCGCGCGCGAATTCCAGCAGCTCATCCATGGCGCGGTGACGGAACTTCTGTTTCTGGTGCACAAAGGAAAAGGGACGGTCCAGTGTGGGGTCCAGCGTCAGCACCACCAGGGTCCCCAGCTTCAGCTCTTTCTGGACGGTGGCAAAGGAAACGATCGATACGCCCATGCCGGCTTCCACCGCACCCTTGATCGACTCCGGGCTGCCAAGTTCCATAGAAAGCTGGACCTGGCTCTCGTGGATACCCTGCTCCTGCATGTATTCCGCAATCACTTCCCGGGTACCGGAACCTTCCTCACGGCAAATATAGGGGTATTCGAGCAACGCTTCGAGCCGGACCGACTCCTGCTCCGCCAGCGGGTGCCGGGGGGCGACCACGGCGACCAGCTGGTCCATGCGGCACACATCCACCACCAGGTTCTTGTTCATTACCGGCGATTCGACTACCCCCAGGTCGATGACATTGTTCTCTACCATATGCACGATGCCATCGGAATTCGATACCTTGAGCTGCACATTGACGTCCGGGTACTTCTTCTTGAAATCGCCCAGCAGGGCCGGCAGCATATATTCGGCAATGGTGGTACTGGCCCCGATCATCAGCACACCGCTGATGTCACCGGTCATTTCCCGCACCGCGTTATCCATCTCCGAGTACAGGTCAAAGATGCGGTGCGCGTACTCGTAGACACGCTTGCCCGCCTCGGTCAGGCTGATGCGGTTATGGGTGCGATCAAACAATCGCGTATTGAACTGCTCTTCCAGCTGACGCACCTGGAACGTAACCGCCGGCTGGGTCATGTGCAGCGCTTCGGCTGCCTTGGTGAAACTCAGCAGGCGAGCGACGGTATGGAAAACCTGCAGTCTGCGATCTGCCATGATGTTGAACCCTTGTGTGTGTACAAAAGCGCCGAACAGCGCCCCTCGGAAATTTTTCGAGCCGATAAAAATATTTAATCAGGGGGAAACAATACACGACTATTCAGCCTTTTGCATGCGTTTTACCCCTCCCAAAAGGGGTAAGTCCGCTAAAAAGCGGTAGCGATTCGATCAGCTGCCGCCTGCCCGGTCAGCATCGATGGGCCACAAACGATAAAGGCCGGACGGGAAACCCCGTCCGGCCCTGTCGGGTCCGGTCGACCTGGATTACAGACGCATACCTTACACCTTGAACTGCGCCATCAGCGCCTGCTGATTCGCAGCCAGCCGCGCCAGTTCTTCGCTGGCCTGCGCGGTCTGCTGCGCACCCTCCGCAGAGCGATCCACCACTTCACGGATGTTGTTCATATTGGTCTGCATTTCCGCCGCCACCGCACTTTGTTCTTCCGCCGCGCTGGCGATCATGGTATTCATATCGTTGATGGCAGAAACCGAGCCAGCGATTTCGGCCAGTGATTCAGCCGCTTTCTCGACCAGATCGGCACTGTCCTGTGCCTTGTCCTGTGCGCCCTGCATGACTTTCACCGCATTTCCCGTGCCGTCCTGCAGGGTGGTGATCATGTCCTGGATTTCCTGGGTGGAATGCTGGGTCCGGCTGGCCAGGGTTCGCACCTCGTCCGCCACCACGGCAAAACCGCGCCCCTGTTCACCGGCACGCGCCGCCTCGATGGCTGCATTCAGGGCCAGCAGGTTGGTCTGCTCGGCAATGCCACGAATGACATCCAGCACAGAGCCGATATTTTCGCTCTCTTTCTCGAGATTGCGTATTACCTGGGCAGCGGCATCCACCTCGGACTGCAGTGCATCGATACCGCCAATGGCTTCGGTTGCCACCAGCGCACCATTCTTGGCCTCACGGTCTGCCTCGCCCGCGGCGCCGGAGGCATCGGCTGCATTGCGCGCGACCTCCTGAACGGTGCCGGTCATCTCGTTCATGGCGGAAGCGATGCTGTCGATTTCTGACTGCTGTGCCTGGATTCCACGACTGGTTTCATCCGTAATCGTCGAGGTTTCCTCTGCTGCGGCGGCCAGCTGGGTGGTCGCACCGCTGATCTGGCCGATCATATCCCTGAGGTTGACCGCCATCTGGTTGAACGCATCCACGATCTCGCCAATCATGTCGTGGCTCTGTATCTTGCACTCGTGGGATATATCGTGCTGGCTGATGGCGTAGGCGATCTCTGAAATCCGCTTGAGCCGTTTCAGCAGGATTACGTTGACCATCCAGTAATTGGCGACACCGATAGCACCGCCGGCCACCAGGCAGCCGGCCATAAACCAACCGAACATGCCGTCCTTCCACTCCACGAAGAAATCGGCAAAGAAGGGGAATACACCCCCTATCAACAGCCCAAATGACACTATTGTTATCAGCAGGTTACGCAATATACTCGGTTTCATCATGGCTCTCATTCAGTCCCTGAACGTACTTCGCTGTCGCTGGCCACGTTCAATAGCCCGTCGGTACAGGTGGCGGGGGAAACGCGCAAAACTTGATTGTTGACTACCACACAATCTATCGGACATTGCTCCGATTTCCTTAGCCAGACCATAAAAAAACCCCCGCAAGGCGGGGGTTCCATGACCACAGGATATCGAACCGGCGCTGTTATTTGCCGCCGGCCACCGCCTCCATGGCCAGGCCCATCGCCTTGGGGCTGGGCATGATGTTCATGAAGCTGTTGGAACCCATCATTTTCAGGTCGGGGAAGTGCAGGGCCATACGGAAGCGCATGTGCAGGGCAACGACCTCTTTACCGTCCACCATGATTTCCACCGGCAGGTACGCGGTTTTCTTTGGTTCGGCGAAATCCACATTACTCATGACCCACTCGTCATCCATGTGCTCATCCTTGTTCTTTTCACCGGACTTGCGCTGCACGCCGAATACCGTGACGTTATTGCCCAGGTCCAGGCGGTACACCCTGGTTACGCCACCCACGCCGGCTGCCAGGTTCTTCTCCAGCGTGTCGACAGCTTCCTTGTGGCTGTCATACTCGGCCAGTTCATACACGTCATCGAAGTACTCCATACCAAAGGTATAGTGGTACTTGCGCAGTTTGCGGGCGGTCAGGCCTTTCCGGGAACCGAAGGTTTCCTGTGCGCCGATCGCTTTCCTGAGCGCCTCGCTGACACCGGCCAGGTCGGTCTTGAGACGGTAACCGTTGGCAAGATAGATCGGGTTGGGATACACTACTTCCACGTTCTCTCCCGACCTGGTTACGGCTACCCGCCAGGGCGCCGCAAAACCGCCGTACCTGGACATGCCCGCCGCTTTTTTCAGCTCATCGTTGGTCACGATAATGACGTCTGTCTTTTCAACAAACGTATCCGAGTACGGGCTGTACTCGCCGATAATTTCAAACCCGGCAGCGGTCAGCGCGTCTTTGGTTTCCTGCACTTTGGCATCAAAGTCTCCCGGTCCCTGTGAGGCCAGCACAAACGGCTTGAAGCGCTCGGCCGCCTGTACGCCGCCTGCCCAGGGCAGCAACACCAGTCCTGCCAGCATGAATGCAGCCAGTATTCGTTTCATCGTAGTCATTCCTTTTCTCCTCACCTTCGGCTCTATGATCGCAACGGATTCTATACAGGTATTTTCAAAAATACGACCGCATATCACAGGAAAAGGGCCGCACGGGGACGACCCTTTTCCAGGCGGTCAAAAGCAACTGTTCAGGCTGCCTGTCAATCAGAAATTCCAGGACAGTGCGGCTTCGATGGCATTCTGGTACATGTTGTTCTTGGCACCAAAGCTGAAGCCGGTGAACTGACCGGTACCCGTGTAGGTGGTATCGACGTCGTTCCTGAAGGCATACATGTAAGTCATGGAAAAATCGGTACTCGGATTCACCATATAGGTAAAGCCCACCGTAGCGTGCTTCTCTACCACCGCCGGAGCCAGTACGTTAAACAACGCCTGGTCGTCGCTGTAGGGCACTTCCGCATAGTTGAAACCGGCGCGGAAAGTCCAGGCAGGGCTGTAGGCGTAGTTCACGCCAATCTTGTAGACCCAGACGTCATCCCAGCCAAAACCCCAGCCGTCATTGGTGCCCAGCGGATTGGAGATCTGTGACGGATCACCGGTGAGAGCACCTACGAATGCACCGAAGAATTCGTTGGCCGTCGGGCCCTTGTTGGAAATCGAGTTTACACCACCATACAGGATGCGGGATATATCCGCCGCAACGGTCAGGTCAGGCGTGAAATGAATAGCGATACCACCGCCGAACATGGCCGGGATGTCGAAATCACCTTTTTCCGCAAACAGGCCGGCATAGTCATCAAACTCGTCCATGTAAATCTTGGAGCGACCCATGAGGCCGAAAGAGAACATGCCGATGCGTCCTTCGTAACCGATCTGCGCACCGATACCCCAGGCATCGTCGTTGCCGTTATTGGTAACCTTGCCTGGATCACTGGAGAAGCCCTGGAACAGTCCGAGGCCATAGGCCCGGAACGTCTGGTAGCCGATCACCGGTCCGAACCCGATGGTGTGGTTTGGTGTGATTTTCCAGGCAATCGTGGGAGAAATCAGCACCTGGGCCAGGTTGACACCCAGTGCCGGCGTGTTATTGGGATTCAGGTACAGGCTGGGCAGCTGCCCGTCAACCACGCCGACCGGGACACCGAAGCCGTTGGGGGGTGGCAAGGTAAGCAATCCGGCAAACCCTGAAGGGCCGGGCTGAAAAGTCGCGGTCGCCGTATCACCGATAACCGGTGCAAAGGCATCCGTATAGATATTACCGTTGCCGGCATCGGCGTCACCGTAGCGGGTGTTCATACCGCCATTAGCCGCCACCGACAGACCCAGCGTGAAGTTACTGCCCCAGCTCTTGGTAATACCGAAACTGGGAATAAAGAACGCACTGGAGCGGCTCTTCTCGCTGGCATTGGTACCCTGCCGCGGGCCCGCGCCACCCAGGTCCGGTATGGCCAGGCCGGAAGCATCCACCTGCCCCTTGCGCTTGGGTTTGAAGATCTCAACACCGGCGGTAACGCTATCGCCGACCTCTGCGATCGAAGCCGGGTTGATCGCCGCTGCCATCGGGTCCTGCCCGTAAGCGATACCGGCACCACCCATACCACGGTTTTTTGCACCGGCACCGATTTTGAAATACCCGTTGGTTGCCTGCGCGAGCGGCGACGCAAGGAGAGCCGCCAGTGCGGCTGTGGTTAACGTATGTTTCAGGATGCCTTTCATAAGTCCATTCCTCTATCCAGTTTAGGTGGTACCTGTCTATATGTTGTATTTATACAACGCTCTTGCAGAGCATTAACAACAAAGATGTAATAAAACAGCACTGCTTGTCAATTCCCTGGTACACGAAAAGCAAGAAATATGCCCGGTCTTTTATATCAGCTTTTACTAATACTTACGCGTCATTCTTTATACCGGGTCTATAGCGGTTGTATGGCAGTTTTACTTGAACTGATGGCTGCTGTAGGGATATGCTCAATAACCGTAGCGGCAGCACAACAACCATGAGGAGCCACGGATGCGTTCATTAAAGGTCAAATTAACGACACTTCGCCTTCTAACCGCCGGAATCCTGACCGCCTGCGCCTCCACCGGCATGGCATCCGGCTTCGCGCTCATCGAGCAAAGCGCCAGCCAGCAGGGCAATGCCTTTGCCGGTGGGTCCGCCGTAGCTAACGACGCGACTACCATATACTTTAACCCCGCCGGTATGACACGCCTGGGTACAGAAGTGATTGCCGGGGCACACCTGGTCATCACCTCGGCAAAATTCGACGGCACGGCAACCGACCCGGCCGGGTTTCCAGCCAGTGGTGGAAACGGCGGCGATGCGGGCGACAATGGCCTGGTACCTAACCTGTATTTTTCCACACCACTCGGCGATGGCCTGTTCGCCGGCATCGGTATCAATGTTCCCTTCGGGCTATCCACCGAGTACAACAGTGACTGGAAGGGGCGCTACCAGGCCATTGAATCTGAAGTCAAGACCATCAACATCAACCCGTCACTGGCGTACAAGGTCAATAACCACTTTTCCATCGGTGCGGGCATCAGCCTGCAATACATCGATGCCAAACTTACCCAGGCGGTCGACCAGGGCAGCCTGTGCGCACCCACCCAGGCCCAGCTGCAGGCGCTTGGCGTTCCCGGCGCCGACCCGGCCAACTGTGCCGGACTGGTGCCACAGGGCAGCGACGCCTTTGCCAAGGTCGAGGGCGATAACTGGGCCGGGGGCTACAACCTTGGTCTCCTGTACGAGCCGAGCAGCAGCACCCGGATCGGGCTCGCCTACCGCTCCAAGGTCAACCAGCAACTGTCCGGTAAAGGCCGGTTCAGCAATACACTGCCGCAGTTCTCGAATTTCGGTATTTTCGTAAAAACGGGCGTCAGCGCGGACATCAACCTGCCACAAACCGCGTCCCTGAGCATCTACCACGATATCAGCAACCGCTGGTCGGTGATGGCCGACGCCACCTGGACGGGCTGGGACAACTTTGATGAACTGAGAATCAAGTACGATTCCAACCAGCCGGATTCGGTCGTCGATGAAAACTGGAACGATGTCTGGCGCTATTCGCTGGGCGTGGACTTCCGCTACAACAGCCAGTGGACCTTCCGCGCCGGCACCGCCTTTGATGAAAGCCCGATCCCGAACTCGAACCGCACCGCACGCATCCCGGGCGAAGACCGCATCTGGGCATCGGCGGGCTTCGGTTACCAGATGACGCCGGCTATCGGTATCGACGTTGGATATTCACACCTGTTCATCGATGATCCCAAGCTCAATGAAAACACCCCGAGCAGCGGCACCCTCACCGGGGAATATGACGCCAGCGTGGATATCGTCAGCGCCCAGCTGGTGTGGAAACTGTAAACAGGAGAGATTGGATGCGTCTGTCACCCGTCATTCCGGTCACCCGTCATTCCGGTGGATGTCAGGCAAAAGCGCTTGCGCGTTGAACGCCGCAGGTGGCTCGAAGGATAAGCGGGGCCAGGAGCCTGTGATGTCAACGCCCCGGATACCGGCATTCGCCGGTATGACGGATTACTCAGAAACATAAAATAAAAAAGGCCGGTGGGATTACCCACCGGCCTTTTTATTTAGAACCGGCGTCGGCTCAGGATTTCTTGATCAGGAATTCATACTTGCCGCCGGCTTCCTTGGATTCCAGCAGCTCGTTGCCGGTCTGCTTGGCGAACGCCTCGAAATCCTTCACGGAACCCGGGTCGGTAGCGATAATGCGCAGCACCTGCCCACTGTTAATGGTACCCAGAGCTTTTTTGGCCCTTAAAATCGGCAACGGGCAGTTCAGTCCGGATGCGTCCAGTTCTTCGTCAAAGTTAGCCATGGTAAAAAGCTCCTTACGTGTAATTGCAGTTAACCGTCGGGCGGTCCCAAAATGTGGTCGCCTTTATAGGATAAGTACCGGTCAAACGCAAGCCCAAGGCACTTGTATACCCCTATCGAAACAGGCACTGAGGCGCTACACAAAAACCACCCGCCAGGCTGCCCCGGTCAGCTGGCAATGCCGATAGGCTCTTGCTTTTCAACGGGATACCCCTGCCTGTACCAGTCGACGATACCGCCTCTCAGGTTCAATGCCTGGTCCACGCCCTGCTGCTGCAGCCAGGCGCAAACCTGCGCGGAACGGGCCCCGGTACGACAATACACCACGATCTTTGCCTGCCGGCGCAAGTCGTCCAGGCGCAGAGGCACCAGGTGCATGGGCATCGCTTCGGCGCCGGCCAGCATGCCCTGCGCCATTTCCGCAGGCGTACGCACATCAATCAGCAGATAGCCTTCCTCGTTCGCGGCCATCATTTCCGCCAGTTGTGTCGAGTCGATTTCCTGTATTCCAAACATACCACCACAATATTAGAAATTTCTAATATTCTCT
>JALSRZ010000035.1 GCA_026984515.1 Thiohalobacter sp.
GCTGCATGTCCTGCATCATCTTGTGGGTGTTCCGGACCTGGTAGTCAGATGGTATTGCGAAGGCATTCTCTGGCAGACGGGCTTTTTTGTCGATACGCAGGACTTCGCTGACAACCCCGCCCTTTGCATCCAGCACACGCAGCGGCGCGCCGATTTTCTTCATCTGTTCGCCCAGGTTCGAACTGTAGTCCTGGCAGGGGTCGGTCTTCTGCCTGAGTGCGGACATCATGGCCCGGGCCTGGGCGGACATGCGGTTCATGATGCCCAGCATTTTATCCAGGCCGGTGTCCTGCATGGCCTCCCTGGAGGTAAACAGCGTCCCGCAGTTCCGGTCCCCGGCCGAATAGCGGTAACGCGTGGTCCTGTAGCCGGCGATGCGCGGTCCGTTGCCCTCTTTGCTGAGTCTGGCGCTGGCATCGGTGGCGGTGTCCGGCGCATTGCGCAGGCTGTCTGTCATGTCCATCACCATGCGTTCCTGCGGTACGACCATCTGTGCGCTCATCGCAGCACTGTCGATCACCATGTAGCCCTTGTCCCCCGGCATTTCCATCCTGGATTTCGATCCTTCCTGGTAGACCCGGGTGACTTCCCCGCCACTTTTGATTTCGAGCAGGGTGGCGGCCTGTACAGCCGGTATTGTGAACAGGCAGGCAGCGATCAGATAGCGGCGCAATGTCATGGTGGTACTCCTGAACAGTTGGATGCGGGGCAGGCTACCACCCGCGTTCGCACTTGTCATCAGCCGCTCCCGGGCGGCTGTGTACTCCCGCTGGGCTCATGGTAGAGTGAGTCCGGTCTAACGGACGGGTCCGGGCCTGCAGAGGAGAAGATCATGGCATTCAACAGCATCAATCCTGCCACGGGCGAACAGGTCGGCAGCTACCCGGAAATGACGGCCGGCGAGGTACAGACCATCCTGGAGCAGTGCGCGCAAGCACAGCGCGCCTGGGGGAAAACCGCCTTTGCCGAGCGCGCGCGCCTGATGAAGTCCGTAGCCCGGGTCCTGTTGCAGAACAAGGAAGACTACGCGCGCATGATGACCGCCGAAATGGGCAAGGTCTGGAAACAGGGCATCGCCGAAGTGGAAAAGTGCGCCTGGGGCTGTGAATTCTACGCCGACCATGCCGAAGGCTTCCTGGCGCCGGAAGAGGTGGCCACCGAGGCACATCACAGTTTCGTCAACTACCAGCCACTGGGCATCATACTGGCCGTGATGCCGTGGAATTTCCCGCTCTGGCAGGTGTTCCGGTTTGCCGCACCGGCCCTGATGGCCGGTAACGGTGCGGTACTCAAGCATGCCCCGAATGTATTCGGCTGTGCCCTGCTGATCGAACAAATTTTCGCCGATGCCGGAATGCCCGCCAACCTGTTCCGTTCCCTGCTGATCGACGTGCCCCTCACCACCGACGTGATCCATAACCCCCTGGTGGCAGCGGTCACCATCACTTCCAGTGTCGGTGCCGGTCGTGCGGTGGCCAGCGAAGCCGGCAAGGTACTCAAGAAGTGTGTGCTGGAACTGGGTGGCTCGGATCCGTTCATCGTACTGGAAGACGCCGACATCGACCGGGCGGTGGACGTCGGTATCGTCGGCCGCTACCAGAACAGCGGTCAGAGCTGTATTGCCGCCAAGCGCTTCATCGTGGTCGATGCCGTGTATGACGAGTTTGAAAAGAAATTCGTGGAAAAGGTCGAGCAGCTCAGGATGGGCGACCCGGCGGCGGACGATACCTATATCGGGCCACAGGCGCGCGTGGATTTGCGCGACGGCTTGCACGACCAGGTGCAGCGCACCCTGGCCGCCGGCGCCAGGCTGCTGACCGGTGGCGTCATTCCCGATGGGCCCGGCGCGTTCTACCCGCCGACAGTACTGGCCGGCGTACAGGAAGGCATGCCGGCCTGGAGCGAAGAACTGTTCGGGCCGGTGGCGACCCTGATCCGGGTCCGGGATGAAAAAGAGGCCATCGAGGTCGCCAACGGCACCGAGTTCGGTCTCGCGGGCGCCGTCTGGACCCGCGACCTGGCCCGGGGCGAGCGCATCGCCGCGGATGAAATCCAGTCCGGCGCAGCCTTTGTCAACGACATGTCCAAATCCGACCCGCGCATGCCGTTCGGCGGTATCCGCAATTCCGGCTACGGCCGCGAACTGTCCAGTTACGGTATCCGCGAGTTCGTGAATGTGCACGCCGTATGGGTAACTGGTTGAAATAGTGGTCTTCTGACCGCAAAAGCACCCCGGCCCGCTTGCTCCGGAGGCCGGCGCCAACCACCCCCGCGAACATGTGCTTACCGGCCACAGCCGCCCAATCCCGGCAGCGTCATTTACAGTATAAATGAGAATCATTATAATTCACTTCCATTTTACTCGTTGAGCTGTCGCTGTATGAAACGTCTGCTGGTGTTCCTGTCCCTTTTCCTGCTGGCCTCCCTGGCGAGGGCAGGCGACCTGCAGCAACTGCTGCAACTGATCGATTACGTGGGGGTCGATTACGCCGGGGCGGTTACGGACGGCAAGGTGACCAACGCGGCGGAATACACCGAAATGCAGGATTTTACCGCCGGCATCCGGCAGCAGCTGGCTGAATTGCCGGACGGGCCGCAAAAACCCGCGCTATTGAAGCAGGGTGAGCAACTCACCGCGCTGCTGCAGGAGCGGGCCGACCCCGCGGAGGTCAACCGCCTGGCCACCGCCATGCGCCTGGCCATCATCGACCGTTACAAGGTCACGGTGGTACCGCGCAAACAACCGGACCTGCAGCATGCCGCCGTGTTGTATGAAGAACAGTGCGCCGCCTGCCACGGGCTGAACGGTGATGGCCGGGGACCGCAGGCTGCAGGGCTGGACCCCGCGCCGATCAACTTCCGTGACCCGGAGCGCTATGCGCAGCGCACCCTCTACGGCCTGTATAACACCATCACACAGGGCGTTCCCGACACGTCCATGTCGTCCTATCACGAACTGTCCGCGGCAGAACGCTGGTCGCTGGCGTTCTACGTCGGCCGTTTTGCCGTCAGCGAACCGGCGTTGATCGCGGCCCCGGAGCAAGCCGGCTCCGGGCAGCAAAAGGCGTTGATGGATATTGCGAAACTAACAGTAACGACGCCCGCGGAAGCCGTCGCGGCCTATGGCCCGGAAGGCGGCGTATTGATGGCGCAGTTACGCAGGGACCCGGCCCCGCTGTTCTCGACCCAATCGCCGCTGCGCTTTTCCCGTCATCACCTGGACGAGGTGGCCAGGGCCTACGCGGCACACCACCGGCAGGAAGCCTACAAACTGGCGGTCGAGGCCTACCTGGAAGGTTTTGAGCTGGTGGAGCAGGGGCTGAACGCGGTGGATTCCGATCTGCGTATCGAAATCGAACAGGCCATGACCGGTCTGCGCACGGACATCCGCAATGCAGTGCCGGTGGAAGAGCTGGAAGCGAACATCATTCGCATCAAGGGTCTGCTGGACATCGCCGCGGAGCGTCTGTCCGGGCGCAGTCTGTCCGGCGGAGCGGCGTTTGCCAGTGCGTTTTTTATCCTGGTCCGCGAAGGGCTGGAAGCCCTGCTGGTAGTCGCGGCACTGGCGGCCTTCCTGGTCAAGACCGAACATCCCAACAGCATGCGCTACCTGCATTATGGCTGGATTGGTGCGCTGGTAGTGGGATTCCTGACCTGGCTGGCTTCGGTATACCTGATCGAGATCAGCGGTGCGAGTCGTGAGATCACCGAAGGGGTGGCGGCACTGATGGCGACGGCGGTGCTGTTCTACGTGGGTTTCTGGCTGCACGACAAGACCAATGCAGCGCAGTGGAAATCGTTCATTGAAAACAATGTGCGCAAGGCGCTGAGCGCCGGCACCCTGTGGGGACTGGCCGGGCTGTCGTTCATCGCGGTCTACCGCGAAGTGTTCGAGACCATCCTGTTCTACCAGGCCCTGTGGGTACAGACCGATGAAGCCGGCAAGAGTATGGCGCTGAGTGGTTTTGGTGCCGGTGTAGCCGTGCTGGCGGTACTGGCCTGGATCATCATGCGTTACAGCGCACGCCTGCCGCTGCGGCAGTTCTTCAGTGTCACCGGGATACTCATGTTTGTACTGGCGCTGGTCTTCGCCGGCAAGGGCGTGGCGGCCCTGCAGGAGGCCGGTTACATCCCGGTCAGCCCCATCCACTTCCCGCGTATCGATCTGCTGGGCATCTATCCGAACCTGCAGGGTTTGAGTCTGCAGCTGGGCCTGTTGCTGCTGGCCCTGTTTCTCTGGTACGGTTTGCCGGGCAAGCGGCGCAGCGTAAAACCTGCAGGCTAGGAGCCTGTCGGGTTTAGGCAATCAAAGCAGCAAGCAAAATGATCAGAATCGCAGACCTCATGCAAAGCAGCGGCGTCGCCTTCGGCACCAGCGGCGCGCGCGGCACCGTGGAGGCAATGAGCAACCACGTCTGTTACGCCTATACCACCGCCTTCCTGCAGGCCATGCAGGCAGAAAGCCTCATACAGACCGGTTCGACCATTGTGCTGGCCGGTGATTTGCGGCCCAGTACGCCACGCATCCTGGCCGCGGCCGCACGCGCTATTGAAGATGCCGGTTACCGGGTTAGCTATGCCGGTATGATCCCGTCACCGGCGCTGGCGTTCTATGCCATGCAGCAGGGCGCTGCTTCTGTCATGGTAACCGGCAGCCATATCCCGGACGACCGTAATGGTATCAAGTTCAACCGGCCGGACGGCGAAATCCTCAAGGCGGATGAAGCGCGCATTCGTGCGCAGGAGGTCGAGCTTCCCGAGCCCTTCCCGGAGATCAGCGCCGGCGACCTGCCGGAAGCCGACCCTGCGGCTACCACCCTGTATCTCGACCGGTATCTCGAGTTTCTGCCGGAAAACGGGCTGGAGGGTGCGTACATCGGCGTCTATGAACATTCGGGTGTCGCACGTGACCTGCTGGGCACCCTGCTGGAACGGCTTGGCGCTACGGTTATCCGTCTGGCGCGTTCGGATACCTTTATCCCGGTCGACACCGAAGCCATTCGTACCGAAGATGTCCGGCTCGGGCAGCAATGGTCCGCCGAGTACGGTTTTGACGCCGTGGTTTCGACCGACGGCGACGCGGACCGACCGCTGCTGGCCGACGAGCAGGGAGAATGGTTGCGCGGAGATGTTGTGGGTGTGCTGTGCGCTCGCTTCCTGGGTATCACCACACTGGTAACACCGGTCAGCAGCAATACCCTGGTGGAAGCCTGCGGCTGCTTCGAGCGGGTGTACCGCACCCGCATCGGCTCACCCTATGTCATCGAACAAATGAACCTGGCGGTGGAGGAACACGCTGGCACAGTGGCGGGGTATGAAGCCAATGGCGGTTTCCTGCTGGCGACGGATGTGAGCCTGGACGGGCGCACTCTGAAAGCGCTGCCGACCCGGGACGCTGTGTTGCCTGTTCTTGCCATCCTGGTGAGCGCCAAACAGCAGGCTTGTCCGCTCGGCGAACTGATGGCTGGATTGCCGCAACGCTTTACGGCCAGCGGCCGCTTGAAGCGTTTCCCTACCGAACTGTCCAGCCGGAAAATCGCGGAACTGGCTGCGTCAAACGAAGCCATCGAGGCCCTGTTTGGTGACCTGTGCGGAGCTGTTCGCAACATCGACCGGACGGACGGCCTGCGTATAACCTTTGAAAACGACGAAATCATCCACCTGCGCCCATCGGGCAACGCCCCCGAGTTTCGCTGCTACAACGAAGCAGCGAGTCCTGGACGGGTACAGGAGCTGAACCGGGTGTGTATGGAGAAGCTGGAGGCGTGGCGCTGACTTTGCAGCGTTTGTTACCTGTCATTCCGTCGTATGCCGGAATCCATGCTGTTCAGCGCTGCCCCGTGGATGTTTGCTGCTCAGACAGTCGAGATTTGCTCCACGTCGCATTGCGTAACTCGATTGCCGGCCGCTTTTATTGCGCCTGTGGCGGGTTGGTCAGTAAAGCAAACAGCAGAACGCCCTGGGCGGTCATGTGAAAGTCCGACTTCGGTGTCATGATACGGGGCAGGCGCGTGATGCCCAGGAAACGGTTTTCGCCAAGCGGCACCAGCGGCATGAATGATGCCCAGCCGCCATCCGCTTGCTGTGCTTCCACTAGCTGTTGCAGCCAGACTGGTTTCACCAGGCCACGTGCGCCGGATTCCACCAGCATCAAAACCCGTTGCATATACACGTCAACTACACGCGGGTCCCATGTCAGCTGGGTATGGATACGTCGCTGCAGCACCTCGATGCTGTTGCTCAGCTCGGCCTGGTTACCACATTCTGAACGCTGCAGTAGCCGCAGCCCCATCATCTGGTGAGTTACACACGCGGGACGTAGCGGGTAGCGGTCGCAGAAAGCCGGGTCGTTCTGGGCAGCAATTTCCGGTACCTTTGCCAGGTCGCGGTCACAGCTGCTGGCGTACAGGAAGTGCCAGTTGTAGTACGGGAAGCCGGCGATGTCTTCAAAACGTATCGGTACCCAGGACTTCGGGTAAAAGAGGGGGCGCCAGATATTGCCGGACCTGTTTTCCAGGTAACGCTCTGCGTAGTTTGCAAATAATGTCTGCAGACGTGCATCGTCGGTAGCATCGCCCGCCTGTTGCACCATGCGCCAGACCATCGGGTTGTTCGTCGACAGGATGTTTGTTCGGTGTGCGCTCAGCCAGCGGATGCCGTTTTCCAGGCTGGTATTGAGCCGAGCCTGGTCGGGAGCCGCTACAGTCCGGTTGTTATTCCACAGCAGGTAAGCAACGATTAACACTGCCAGACTGAGCACAGCCAACCCTGCACGCAACAGAAAGCGCATCATTTTCCACGACCCCGGATACCCTGTTGCATGCCAGCATACTTGGGGAGCCGAATGGATTAAAGCGACCAGGGGGGCTTTACCCTGTACGGGTGAACACCTAAACTGCGCCATTCCGGGGAAATCAGGCCACGGACGTAAAAAAGTTCGACGCTCCGCCGCTTACAGCGGACATATTCAACCTGATAACACGGAAGCGTGGATTGTAACTCATGGCAACAAGCGAATTCTTTGTAAAACCGCACGGCGGACAGCTGGTCGACCTGCTGGTCGACTCCGACAAGGCCGAGATTCTAAAGACAGAATCCCAGCAATATCCATCACTTACGCTTACGCAGCGGCAGGTCTGTGATCTCGAATTGCTGATGAACGGGGCCTTTTCGCCATTGACCGGGTTCATGAACCAGGCGGATTACGACTCGGTGGTGGAGAACATGCGCCTGGCTGACGGTATGGTGTGGCCGGTACCTGTTGTGCTCGACGTTGACGAAGCCTTTGCCGGCAAGCTGAAAAAGGGCACCAGAATCGCCCTGCGCGACGGTGAAGGGTTCATGCCGGCCGTGCTGACGGTAGAGGATATCTGGCAGCCGGACAAGCAACGCGAAGCGGAAAAGGTGTACAACACCACCTCGGATGCGCACCCCGGCGTACGCTACCTGTTCGAGAGCGTCAAACCGGTCTACATCAGCGGCCGGATCGAAGGCATCCAGTCACCGGTGCACCACGATTTCGAGAGTTTCTGGGATACTCCGGAAGAACTGCGGGCATTGTTCCGCAAGAAAGGCTGGCGCCGCGTGGTGGCCTTCCAGACCTCGAAGCCCATGCACCGCCTGCAACGCGACATCACCCTGCAGGCCGCCAAGGACATCCAGGGACACATCCTGCTGCACCCCACGGTGGGCATGACCAAGCCCGGCGACCTGCACTACTACGCACGCGTGCACTGTTACCAGGCGATCCGCCATTATTTCCCGCAGAACCTGGCCATGCTGTCGCTGTTGCCGCTGGCCATGCGCATGGCCGGGCCACGCGAGGCCCTGTGGCACGCCATCGTCAGTCAGAACTACGGCTGTTCGCACATGATCATCGGGCCGAAGCACGCTTACCCACCGGCAGGTGACGGAGAGGAACACCGGTTTTACCAGCCCGAGCAGTCGCGCGAGCTGGTGGAGGAATTCAGCGCGGAGCTGGGTATCGACATCGTAGCAGTGGAAGCCATGCGCTACGTCCCGGCGAAGGACCGCTTCCTGCCGGCTTCGGTGATCGCAAGCGAAGGCCTGGAGGCCATCGACTATACCGATGCGCAGATGAAAAAGGACCTCAGCCAGGGCGAGGAAATCCCCGCCTGGTTCAGTTTCCCGGAAGTCGTGCGCGAACTGCGCAAGGCCTACCCGCCGCGCAGCAAGCAGGGGCTGACGCTGTTCTTCACAGGTCTGTCCGGCTCCGGGAAATCAACGCTGGCGAAAATCATCTACGCCAAGCTGCTGGAAGCCGGCGGCCGCCCGGTCACCCTGCTGGACGGTGATGTCGTGCGCCTGAATCTGTCCAGCGAGCTGGGGTTTTCCAGGGAGCATCGCTTTCTGAACGTCAACCGCATCGGTTTCGTGGCCAGCGAGATCACCAAAAACCGGGGTATCGCCATTTGCGCGCCGATTGCGCCCTACACCCAGATGCGTCGTTCGGTACGGGAGATGATCGAACCCCACGGCGACTTTATCGAGATCCACGTGGCGACCTCGCTGGAAGCCTGTGAAGCCCGTGATCGCAAGGGCCTGTATGCCAAGGCGCGGCGCGGAGAAATCCCGGAGTTCACCGGGATCAGCGACCCCTACGAAATACCGGAACACCCGGAACTGCGGGTGGATACCGAGGGGCTGACGCCGATGGAAGCGGCGCAGGATATCTACCTGTACCTGTTGCGGGAAGGCTACCTTGATACCCAGGGCACCGCTGCTGACGATTGAAGATATGAAAGGCATCATACTGGCCGGTGGTTCCGGCACCCGTTTATATCCACTGACACGCTCCGTCAGCAAACAGCTGATGCCGGTGTACGACAAGCCGATGATCTACTATCCCTTGTCTACCCTGATGCTGGCCGGTATCCGGGAGATCCTGATCATTACCACTGCGGAAGACAGCGAGGCTTTCCAACGGTTGCTGGGTGACGGCAAGCAGTTCGGGCTGGGCATCCACTATGCGGTGCAGCCCGAACCGGGCGGATTGGCGCAGGCATTTATCATTGGCAGGGATTTTCTCGGCACTTCATCCTGTTGCCTGGTGCTCGGCGACAATATTTTCTACGGTCATGGCATGGGGGGCAGCCTAAGGTGTGCGGCCGGGCGTGAATCCGGGGCAACGGTGTTTGCCTACCGCGTTCGTGACCCGGAACGCTACGGCGTGGTCGAGTTCGATGCGGATGGTCGCGCCCTGTCAATCGAGGAAAAACCGACCCGGCCACGTTCACATTACGCGGTAACCGGGCTGTATTTCTATGACAATCAGGTGGTAGAGATGGCGGCCCGGCTGAAACCTTCACCCCGCGGGGAACTTGAGATTACCGATATCAACAGCCAGTATCTGGCCAATGGCAGCCTTCACGTCGAGATGCTGGGCCGGGGCACCGCCTGGCTGGATACCGGCACGCACGAGTCCCTGTTGCAGGCAGCCAATTTTATTGAAACAGTAGAGCAACGCCAGGGACTGAAAATCTGTTGCGTGGAGGAAATTGCCTACCGGATGGGATATATATCGGCTGCACAACTGGAAACACTGGCCCGGCCACTGAGCAAAAACGGCTATGGGCGTTACCTGATGGAAATACTGGAAGAAGACGGGCGCAGTACATGAACATTACCCCGATGAAGATACCTGAAGTGCTCCTGATCGAACCCGACGTATTCGGAGACAGTCGTGGTTTTTTCATGGAGAGCTGGCATCAGGAAAAATACGCTAAAGCCGGGCTGGATGTGGATTTTGTGCAGGACAACCATTCGCGATCCGGTCGGGGGGTGTTGCGTGGCTTGCATTATCAGCTGGAGCGACCGCAGGGCAAACTGGTGCGCGTGGTGACCGGTGCAGTATTCGATGTGGCGGTCGACATCCGGCGCGGTTCGCCGACTTTCGGCCAGTGGGCGGGTGCGGAGCTGAGCGAAGACAACCGGCACCAGCTGTATGTGCCGCCGGGATTCGCGCATGGTTTTTGCGTGCTCAGCGATACGGCGGATTTCCTGTACAAGTGCACGGAATTTTATGCGCCCGAACACGAACATGGTATTCGCTGGGACGATCCTGCAATCGGTATCGACTGGCCGGGGCATGATTTCAGGATTTCAGACAAAGATGCCGGTAACAACTTGCTCGGTGAAATGGATGGTCAGCTGCCGGTGTATGGAGCAGATACATGACCATTCTGGTAACCGGTGCAAAGGGACAGTTGGGCAGGGAAATGGTACTGGCGCTGCAGGCAGATGGTGAAGCGGTGATTGCTATCGGCCGGGAAGAGGTGGATTTTTCCCGGCCGGACCAGGTAGTACAGGCCATTGCCGGCTACGGTGCAGAGCAGGTAATCAATTGCGGCGCCTATACACAGGTTGACAAGGCCGAGGAAGAAGCCGGGCTGGCGTTTACCATTAACCGGGATGCAGCGCGCGCGGTGGCTGAGGGTGTCCGGCTCAGCGGCGGCCGCCTGCTGCACGTGTCGACCGATTTTATATTCGGAGGCGAGCAGTCCACCCCGTACCGGGAAGACGATGCCGCCAACCCGCTGAGCGTCTATGGTCGTTCCAAGCTGGAGGGAGAACGCGTGGTACTGGAAGTATTGCCCGAGGCGCTGATTGTAAGAACCGCCTGGGTGTACGGTGCGCACGGACATAATTTTGTAAAAACCATTCTCCGGCTGGCAGGAGAGCGGCGGGAACTGAAGGTGGTTGACGACCAGTTGGGTACGCCTTCCTGGACCGGTGATATTGTCAGTGCCATGCGAGCCCTGATCAAGGCCGATGCCAGTGGCGTTTACCAGTTTACCAACGAAGGTGTAGCTTCCTGGTATGACTTTGCAGAGGAAATCGTGGCAGGCGCCAGACAGGCCGGTTTTCCGGTTGTGGCCGAAACTGTCCGGCCCATTCCGACCACAGAGTTCCCGTTACCGGCAATGCGCCCGGCGTATTCCGTAATGAGCAAGGTAAAAATAAGGGGCGTGCTGGGTTACCCGATTCCTCACTGGCGCGCCAGCCTGAAAAAGATGTTAAATACCCTGTAGAAGCGCCACCCTCAGCGCGAAAGGTCTGTTACACCAATGAGAAACATACTGATCACCGGCGGCGCCGGTTTCATAGGCTCCAACTTTGTTCGCTACTGGTTGAATAGCCACCCGGAGGACCGGGTGGTCAACCTGGACGCGCTGACCTACGCGGGTAACCTGGAAAGCCTGAAAGATATCGGGAACAATCCGAACTACCGTTTTGTGCACGGCAATATCTGTGACGCCGGGCTGGTAGGGAAACTTCTGCAAGAGGAAAAAATCGATTCGGTAGTCAATTTTGCCGCTGAATCACACGTCGATCGTTCCATCACCGGCCCGGAAACTTTTGTGACAACCAACGTTTTCGGGACCTTTACCCTGCTGGAAGCCGCAAGAAATGCCTGGAGCGGCGATACCGAAACCTGTCGTTTTCTTCACGTATCGACCGATGAGGTCTATGGCTCGCTGGGTCCGGACGATCCAGCTTTCAGTGAAACCACACCCTTTGCACCCAACAGCCCCTATTCCGCATCCAAGGCGGCATCGGACCACTTTGTGCGAGCCTATTTCCACACCTACGGCCTGCCGGTACTGACAACGAACTGCTCCAACAACTATGGTCCCTACCAGTTCCCGGAAAAGCTGATCCCCCTCATTATTCTCAATGCGCTGGAAGGAAAGCCCCTGCCTGTCTACGGTGACGGTAAAAATATCCGGGACTGGCTGCACGTCGAGGATCATTGTCGTGGCATTGATGCAGTACTGCAGGGTGGAAGGGCGGGTGAGACCTACAACATCGGTGGCTGTAATGAATGGGCCAATATCGATATCGTGCAGCTTATTTGCCGTCACCTGGATGAACTGGAACCGGGTGACCGGCCCAGGAGCGAGCTGATCACCTATGTTGAGGATCGCCTCGGCCACGACCGGCGCTACGCCATCGACGCAGGCAGGATGGCCGATGAGCTGGACTGGAAGCCGGCTTACACTTTTGAGACCGGTATTGAACAGACTATCCAGTGGTACCTGGATAACCGGGACTGGGTTGAAGCCATCAGCCGATAAAGACCCAGCTACCCTGGCGTAACTGGTACAGGCCGGTATTTGCGCCGACAACCCCGGCCGCGAATTGCGCCAGCGTACCTTCTTTCGGGTCGGGGATCGGCGTCGTTTGCAGGGGGAGAACAAGGCCTGGTTCACATTCGACCCCGCGGGTACCGGCGCGTCCGAGCGTGAGCTGGGCAGCCGGATCAGTGCTGGAGGGCTGTATTCTCGGCACTGTATTGCCAACGGAGAGCTGTACCCCGTTGATGTCGCTACCGTTGTCGAACTGCAGGTTGCCGCTGTTTTCCCAGAGTCGCACTGCGCCTTCGTTGAGCCAGAGGGCGTCCGGGACCAGTACGTCACCGTTGCTGGTCGGTGAGGGAATGATATTCTGGCAGCCCATGAACAGGCGGTTGAACACATTGCCGATGGCTGTATAGCCGGTGTTGTTCCCGAAACTGGTAGCGGCGATGTAGACGTTGTTTCGGCAGTTGCCGACGACGCCTTCCTCAATGATGGCCGTATCGATCTCTTCGACATCGACCAGCAGGAAGATGATTCTCGCGGCATTGTGCAGGTGTACCCCTACGCAACCACCGGCAGTGCCGGTACCGATGACTTCGACCTGGCTCAGCAGGATATTGTTGATTTTCACGTTGGCGATATCAGGGCCGGCAATCCTGATGCCGGTGGTATTGTCAGCAGCCAGCGTGATATCGATTTTGGAAAACTTTGAGTCTCCGAAATTGAAGGTAAGCCCCGAGGTGTTCTGGTAAATAATGCCATTACCTGTCAGGGCATTCCCGGAGCCGCCCATTCGGATATTGGACAGATACAGGATATTTACCGCATCGATATTGATTGCCCAGGAAGTCGGCCCGCCGCCAGAAAAAAACAGATCCCGCGCGTGTTGTTCTCCGCGGTCGATCAGTAGTCCATCGCTGTTGGCGCCCACGGGCATTTTCAGGTGCAGGGCTTCGACACTGCTGGCAATCCCCGCCATGTGGATACCGGTCTGTGCGCCGGTGACATCGATGGTTGTGGCGCGGCGCCCGGCCCCCCTGAGCCGGACGTTGTCACCCACAATCAGTGTGCGGGCACTGCAGACAAAGGTGCCGGGACCGAGCTGTACGGTGCCCCCACCGGCCGCGGCGGCGTCAGCCAGGGCCTTGGCAATGGTTCCGTCAATTACCGGATTATCGTGTTCAAGGGACGTGTCCGTAATGGGAAGCGCATTATAGACCTCGTCAAAATTTGCCTGGGTTTTAACGAAAGCGTCGCGCAGGGTATCGCCGTCGCCCTGGTTGCCGGGTGGTGTACCTACATTGATAGTCTGTTTTGGCATGGTCCTAGATCTCGTCAATGGTTATCAGGGTAGAGTCGATGCGGATGGTAGTTGTATCGACCGTTGTCCCGGTAGAGGTCACATTCAACAATGCGGAGCGGCTGGTGACAGTCCCAAGTGCGTTGGAAGCGACTACGCTGAAGCTGGCACCATTGTCCGCTGCAGTCGCCACCGGCAACGTATAGGCAGCACCTGTTGCCCCCGGGATATCCTGACCGTCCCTGCGCCACTGATACGCCAGGGGCTGGTCGCCGGTTACTGTTACCCTGAAAGTGGCGGAACGGCCAATGAGCACAAGTGTATCGGAGGGTTGCTGTGTAATTGTCGGGGTACCGGTCGGCGTGACCAGAAGTGTTGCCTCGGCACTGGTTACCGTTCCCGCAGCATTGCTGATCCGGACCCGGAAACTGGCCCCGCTGTCCGAGATGGATGCCGGGCTGAGGCGATACACCGGCAGGTTCGCTCCAGGGATGTCGATACCGTTACGCTGCCACTGGTAGACCAGACCGGTTCCGCTTGCGAGCACCCGGAAAGAGGCTGTCCCCCCACTGACTACCGTCTGGTCAACGGGATGTGTCTGAATGGTGGCGGGCGCGAGTGGGGCACCCGCGGTTCCGGAGCTGCCACCACCACAGCCGTACAGGCTTAGTCCACCCAGCAGCACGCCGCTGCGTTTCAGGAACAGGCGCCTGTGCGGACTGGGTAAGGTTTCTGTACGGGAACGCGGGGTGAATTTACGCATAAGTCTTTTGCTGGTGGAGTCGTATTATTTTTTTTCTCGGCACGCTGGCATACTGCTTCAGTGCCATCGCGCTGGACAGGTGAGTATAGTACGCATTTGTCCTGTCGAGTGCGAGTGGCGGGTTGCTGGAAAACACCGTTAACTACGGAAAATTATACCATAAGAAGCTGATTATTATCATAAATATGATGACCTGTATAAGCGTCAAACAAGTTAGACAGGGCCCGGTTGGCGGAGTTCCAGGGGTAAGGTGGGCAGACCGGCTGGTGGCAACAGGTGCGCTTTTTCGGGGCTCACTGGAAGGAGGGCAACGATAGTGGCCACACGCGGACAAGATTCAGGCCATGGAACCAATTCGGGCTTCGCGGGTAATTTCGATCGTTTGATCTTCCCGGCTATGGTCTCGGTTGGCCTGTTTCTGCTGTTGTATGCTATCTACCAGCAGGCTCTGGGCGGCTACCAGACCGATGATTATTCCCTGGCTTATTCATTTGTTGACAGGCTGCTGGCGACCGCCGGTAGTGGAGTATCGCTGCTTTCAGGGCTGCTCACTGGCGCCCTGGGTGGGGGCAAAGTCCACTGGACGCCGGTAACCAACGTAATTTTGTTTTTCACGCTGGATGACGAGCGGCTGGCTTTGATTCTGACAGTCAATCTGGCTGTTATAGTTGCAACAGCGACGGCCATTGCGATGGTGGCGCGGTCGATGGGAGCTGGCAGGTTGCCAGCTGCGCTGGCAGCGGTCTGGGCAGGAACGTCCCAGGCGCTGGTTTTTGCTGCTACCTCTGTCTGGGGGGTGATGAACCTGCTGGCGCCGTTGTTCGGTCTGCTGGCTTCATACATGTTGTGGCGATGGACCAGCGCCCAGTGCTATGAAACCGGGCAGGATAAAGGTATAAAAACCTACTATGCCTGGTTTCTTCTGTTTTTCCTTATGGCGCTGTTTACCAAGGAGACGGAAATCCGCTGCGCACTGGTTGCCGGGCTAAGTGGTTTTGTGCTGTTCGCATGCAGCAAATCCCTGGTCAGGATCAGACATGTGTTCTCCCTGTTTCTGGCAGTTGCTGCGGTTGTGCTCGGGTACTTTGCGCTCCGGTATTTTTTTACCGACGCCCAGGTGCCATTGCTGCGGACGCCGGAAGAGCTCGCCGGGACCTATCATCAGCCAAGAATGAGTCCCGGGTTTGTTGTAAAAAATGTAGCCCAGTTGCTGTTGGGCAGCCTGACGCCGGTGAACTCTTACCATATCTATCTGTCGCTGAAAAACGGCCTGTCCCTGCAACTCCTTCTGCAGCTTCTTCCGGCGCTGACCCTTGGTCTGTCGCTGCTTGTCGGGTACCTGTGGAGCTTCGCGCGCAGTTCAAACGGAGAACGCCTTGTTCTTGTATTTTGTGGGATTTTTTTGCTGGCATCCCTGTTTCCAGAGGCTTTGCTTGGCAAGGTCAGTGAAATTTATGCCATGGCCACCCTGTGGCCACTGGCGCTAACAGGGGCGATGGTATCTGGTAAAATTTCGCACAACAACAGACCGATGTCAGTCATACTGACAGCAGCAGCGGTGGTACTGATTGCGACCAATGTATATCAGACAAAAGGCAAGGTTGCCGAATATATGGTTACCAGTGACTACGCACATAGCATGCGGCTCAGTATGTTGTCGCTGACCCGTGATTTACCGGCGGGTAGTCGGGTGGGGCTTATCCATATGCCACGGTCACCGGTGGCATTCGGGCCATTTGGTGAGAAAGGAATCCATGCCAGTGGGGCAAGACCTCGCGTAACCGAACATCGGTGGGTGTTGTTTGAGAAAGGCGAGGTGACGGAGGCGATCTGCAGTATGGATCTCGTGCTAGAGGAATCCGCGGATCGTTCACATGTCCAGATAGTGGACAATTACAAAAACAGTTTTTGCCGGGCAGGTGGCAAGGGGGTGGGCAGTGCGGACTTATGACAGCTATTTCGATTATGAGCTGGACCTTGGCAAGGGTGTTGTCACAAAATACCTGCAGAATGCCGGCTTGTCGCTGGACGGCAAGAGCGTGCTGGATATCGGTTGCGGCGAGGGAGGCATACTGGCCGGGCTGGCTGAAACCTACCGGTTTACCGGCCTGGGCCTGGATTACGATGGCGAGATGATCGAAAAAGCCAGGGAGGTGCCGGGTTCGGTTTTCAGGCAGGGAGACTTTTTCACCTACGAATTTGATGAGAAGTACGATTTTGTTCTGTTGCGCGATGTTCTGGAACACTGTGGTGATCCACGGAAAATGCTGGAAAAAATCGCTGCACTTCTTAAGCCGGATGGTTTTGTCTATATTACATATACGCCTTATTTGTCTCCCTTTGGCGGACATCAGCACAATGGCAGTGGTATTTTTTCCAACGCACCGTTTATACATGTTTTACCGGAGCCGTTGTTTCTCTGGTTAATCAGGCCGCGTGGAAACCTGTACAAGGAATCCGCCTACCTGCTAAATGACCTGAAGCAGATCCGGGAGACCTGGTTAACGACAGGTAAAGTGAACCGTATCTGCAGAGAAGTCGGGCTGGATATAAGTGCCAGTGGATCGTATCTGGTACGTCCCGACTACAAATACAAGTTCGGGCTTCCCGAGATCCCTCATCCGTCGTTCCTGCCGGTCAATACCGTTACGGATATATTCTGCACCTGTGTCGAAATGCTGTTGATACCGGCCGACGCTACCAGACGGTAAAGATTATCCCGGCTGTACCGATAGTGCTTCTGTCGGGTAGCCTGTAACCCGGCACCTCAGGTGCAACAAGTACAAGAGAATTCAGCATGAGCCCATCTCCCGGCAACGATCCCAAACAGTCTCCACGACTGTCCCTCGTTGTACCCGCATTCAACGAAGAGGGTAACCTGAATGCGCTGTACACAGAATTGACCAGCGTACTTGACCCGGTTGAGTCTGCCTGGGAGCTGGTGTTCGTGGATGATGGCAGTAGTGACAATACCTGGCGTGTTATCGAAGAACTGAACCGGTCAGATCACAGGGTCAAGGGTGTCCGTTTTTCCAGGAATTTCGGTCATCAGTACGCATTGCTTGCCGGCCTTCAGGTTTCTGAAGGGGCCGCTGTCATCTCGCTCGATGCCGACCTGCAGCACCCCCCATCGCTTATTCCTGAAATGATCAGGGAATGGAAGAATGGTAACAGGATTGTCAAGACAATCCGGCTGGAACCTGCCAGGCAGAGTTTTTTTAAGAAAACAACATCCAGGTTATATTACAGGATATTTTCCTATGTGAGCGGGGTAAGGATTGAAAGCGGCATGGCGGATTACAGGTTGATGGACCGGCAGGTTCTCGATGACATCCTGTGCTTCCGCGAGGAGGGCCTGTTCCTGCGCGGGCTGGTGCAGTGGGTTGGCTACAAAAGTAGCAGTATTTCGTATACGCCTGCGGAGCGATTTAGCGGTGCGACCAAATACACGTTGGTCAAAATGCTTAAATTTGCATGGCATGGAGTCAGCTCGTTTTCAATAGTCCCGCTCAGGATCGGTATCTTGTTTGGCTTTTTCGCCAGTGCCATATCATTTGCGTCAGTGCTGTACGCAATACTGGGTAAGGTGCTGGCGGGTCACGTGGTACCGGGTTGGGCATCATCGCTGGCTATTATTTCCTTTTTGTTTGGCATACTTTTTCTGTTTCTGGGTATTCTCGGTGAATATATTGGAAGAATTCTCCTGGAGGTGCGGGATCGTCCGCGCTTTATCGTGAGCGACAGGCTGGGTATCAGTGAACAGCTTCCAAGGAATGACCGCAAGAATCAGATTCCCGGAACTTGAATACCTTGAGTCAATCAGACACTGTTGATGTAAGTTCCCACCGCAGCACCTGGTGGGAATTTGTCAGATTTGCGCTGGTGGGGTGCCTGAATGTCCTGGTTAGCTCGTTAATATTTTATCTGGTGTATCGCCACCTGCAGCCGGGCCGCGTGCTGTTGGAAAATACGGGGTATGCGGGCAAGGAGCTCCAGCACATACTGAACAGTGCCGGGGTTGCTTCTATTGACGCCCTGCTGTCAAGTATAGTGGCTTACCTTGGCGGGATGGCGAACAGTTTTATTTTGAACCGGACCTGGACATTCAGGGTCGAGGACTACTCGCACCGGCAACTCTGGCGTTTCATTATACTGAATCTGGCTGGCCTCACTATAGGTACCGCATCGATGTTCCTTTTTGTAGACTCTATGAACGGACCCTATCTCATTGTGTGGAGTGCCACGATTACATTTACGACGATCCTGAATTACCTCGGAAACAAGTTCTGGACCTTTGCACGGTAAGGCTCCAGTGAGCTGCAGACTGATTGTTCACGCCGACGACTATGGGATTTCCGAGTCCGTAAACAATGGAATCTGCCTTGCGCACCGGGACGGTATACTGACTTCAACTTCAATTATGGCCTCTGGCGCTGCATTTGAGCATGGGGTGGAAATGCTGCAGCAGCATTCCTCCCTGGATGTGGGGGTCCATCTGACACTGATTGAGGAGCAACCCCTGCTGTCGAAAGGCAGGATTCCGAGCCTTGTCGGTGAGGATGGACTGTTTTTTAGTCATGCCACGACATTTGTCAAAAAGTACCTGACCGGCAGGATACAGCTGTCACAGGTCCGGAGCGAGCTGGACCGGCAGATATGCAAAGTACTGGATGCGGGGATTGAGGTAAGCCACCTGGACAGTCATCAGCATTTGCATGCGCTTCCAGGCATTCGCTCCACTGTTGTCGATCTGGCCCGGGAATACGGCATCCCGGCCGTGCGCTTGCCGTCGGAGTCCGTTCAGCGCTATATGTTTCGGGGTAGCGGCAGCCTGTCGCGGCTCATGCAACTGTTTGTCCTGAAGGCATTTTGTGCAACCGGTAGCTGGGATGGGCTCGATACGCCGGATTTTTTTGCCGGCTTTTACTTTGGTGGACGGGTGACGAGCGAAAATCTGCGCACTATTCTGGAAAATTTACCGGATACCGGTATCTGTGAACTCATGTGTCATCCCGGCTTGGCGGATGAGAAGAACCGGTATGCGCACTGGGGTTACCGTCAGCCGGAAGAACTTGAGGCCTTGTTAGAAACGGAAATTGCGCAGTTATTGTCGGACAAAGGCGTAACGCTTGTCTCTTTCAGGGATGTGGCTGATCAGGTTTGACCGCTGGTGGTAGCGACTTCCGAAAACAGAAGCTGCTAACTATAAGGCGCCGATATCGGGATTCACAGCGGCATTTTCCCCATCGGGACTGGATGGCGTTGCAACTTTCCGCCCCGCGTGTATGGCGGGAGAATCGGGTTGCAGCCGGAAGTCATTGTTGGCAGAGTCCCTGAACAGCGGATTACTGATTATGGAACTGCTGTCGAGCCCGGAATATCTGCGATACTCCTTGAACTGGTCGGTTTTATATGTCTTTCCCATGTAGTCAATCAGTATCTGCTTCTTCCCCCCCGCAGGTGATGAATAGAAAAGATTGTTGTCGGATTGCAGCCGCTCTATTTTTACGATGCCCGGATCGCCAATAAACAGTGCGCTAGGGTGACGGCCATGACAGTCTGATACGATATTGTTGAATATCCGGGCGTCCTGAATGCTGTTTACGGTCCCGTCGGGGTTGGCAACACCGCGAAGAGAAATGCCGCCATCCTTGCTGTCGTTCAGTTCACAGTCGACCACTGTATTGTTGTAGATTCTTGTACCACGGATATCCCCGTAATCGCTTACCATGATATGTATGCCCTGACCGGGTATGGCTTTCCGGGATATGCCTGTGCGAACAACGAGGTTGGAATAGATCCAGGTGTTATCGGACCTGAATCCGGCAGGTGATTTCCCGTTGCTTCCGATGCCGATACCGTTGGCCCCGATATCATGCACATGGTTATTGCGTATTATGGTGTCCGGGCTGTTGAAGGCAACGATGCCCAGGCTTCCCCGGGCATCAGTTCCGATATTATAGACTTCGTTGTGATCCACGATGTTGCCGGGGCCCGTCCCGGTATTCCCGCCCAGACTGATGCCTTCCTTGTCACGCATGTCATGGTCGCTTGCCACGGTATTCAGGTCATGTACCGTGCTGTTTCTTATAATATTGCGCGAAGCTTCCGAACGCAGGGCGATTCCCTGGTCGAGGCCGTAAGCGACTTCCATATTTTCAATGATATTGTCGCTGTTGAAGTCGCCGTCCTTTCCTTTGCCCTGTGCGCGGAAACCATGGGCATTGTTTGTCAGCAGTAATCCGCTGAATATATTGTTGGATGATCCGTGGATCAGAAGGATGCCGGCACCTTCAAGTGCATCATTCCTGGGTGCTTCACAAGCTTCGATTTCTAGATTGCTGATGCGTATCCATGATTTATTGTCCAGCAGGATCCCTGTTCTATGGTTGCCAATCTCTAGACGTGCATCCGGCCTGTCGGATGCAGGGATATACCGGGCCGTTTTTTGTCCGCCCGTCGCAATGTGCCACCTGCCGCTGCCGCTCCATTCCGTGCTTTTCGAAAGGCGTATCCCGTTACGCAGCAATATGCGTGGATTATGCACATTGATTGTATTGGCGGACCAGTAATTTGTATCCAGGTCCCGTAGTTTAATGTTGTCTATCCAGGCAGAAGCATTTTTATTGCGCACGGAGATGCGAATACGTGTCGTCAAAGCAGTTTCGGTCGTAAACGGTATGTGGAATGTAGTCCAGTTGCTGTTCGATGTTGTAAATAAGGGCCGGGGTGAGTTCCTGGTCATTTCTTTCCAGCTGCCGCGGCCCTGTTGATTACCGGACAGGTATCTGTTTTGTTTGCCATTGCTGTACACGTAGACATGGACTGTGGCCGAATCAACCGCCTTGATACTGCCCTCCAGGCTGTAGTGACCTCCTGCCCTGAGGTTGAATTCGTTTGTAAGAAGGTCGGTGTTGCCTCCCAGGTTTTTTAAAACCAGGGCATTCCCTTTTCCGGATGCCTCCACTGTACAGCGGTGACCGCTGGACGATCTGATTGTCCACCCCGGTATGGAACCGGGGCAGCGCCCGGTCGCAGGAAGGTCCTCAAACCCGCCATTGGCGATGATCCCGGGCCAAAGGATATCGCTGATGTCCCTGGCG
>JALSRZ010000036.1 GCA_026984515.1 Thiohalobacter sp.
CCAGGTGGCAGGATTTGAACCTAAAGGTTCGACCAGTCCGCGCAGCGGACTGGAACGGCGAAGCCGGCCCCGCAGGGGTGAGGGACGAAGTCCCGAATCATCCTGCCGCCCCAGCCAAAGTTGGTTAATGGTTACGTTAGCACGGGACCGGATTTAGACCGGTGACGTTTCCAGGTGGCAGGATTTGAACCTAAAGGTTCGACCAGTCCGCGCAGCGGACTGGAACGGCGAAGCCGGCCCCGCAGGGGTGAGGGACGAAGTCCCGAATCATCCTGCCGCCCCAGCCAAAGTTGGTTATGGTTACGTTAGCACGGGACCGGATTTAGACCGGTGACGTTTCCGGGTGGCAGGATTTGAACCTAAAGGTTCGACCAGTCCGCGCAGCGGACTGGAACGGCGAAGCCGGCCCCGCAGGGGTGAGGGACGAAGTCCCGAATCATCCTGCCGCCCCGGCCGGGTTGGTCATGGCGACGTTTTTGTCACATAACGACAGGTGAATACAGTATGAAAGGCATGCCTCCATCGGACGCAGACAATCGCCTGATGGTGTTCTCGGGCAGTGCCAATCCGCCGCTGGCGCAGGCGATCGTCAACCGCCTGCACCTGCACCTGGGCAGATCGACGATCAGCGAGTTCAGCGACGGCGAGATCATGGTCGAGATCACGGAAAATGTCCGTGGTCGTGACGTATTCGTGGTGCAACCCACCTGTGCACCGACCAATAACAACCTGATCGAGTTGTTGATTACGGTAGATGCCCTGCAGCGTGCTTCGGCCGGCCGTATTACCACGGTGATCCCGTATTTCGGTTACGCGCGCCAGGACCGTCGGCCGCGTTCGGCGCGGGTTCCGATCACCGCCAAGGTAGTGGCGCAGATGATCGGGGACGCGGGCGCTGACCGGGTGTTGACCGTCGACCTGCACGCGGAACAGATACAGGGGTTTTTCAATGTCCCGGTCGACAACGTCTATGCCTCACCGATCCTGCTGGGCGACGTGTGGCGGCAGAAATACCCGAACCTCATGGTGGTATCGCCGGACGTGGGCGGCGTGGTGAGAGCGAGGGCGCTGGCCAAGCGGCTGGATGATGCGGACCTGGCCATTATCGACAAGCGTCGACCGAAAGCCAACGTGGCCAAGGTGATGCATATTATCGGTGAGGTGGAAGACCGCAGCTGTGTGCTGGTGGACGACCTGGTCGACACCGCGGGCACCCTGTGCCAGGCCGCCGACGCGCTGAAGGACAACGGTGCGGAACGGGTGGTTGCCTATTGCACGCACCCCGTATTGTCCGGCAACGCTATCAAGAATATCGAAAACTCGAAGCTCGATGAACTGGTGGTCACGGATACCATCCCGCTGCGTCCCGATGCGCAGGCCTGCACGCGTATACGGCAGTTGAGTATTGCGGAAATGCTGGCCGAGACGATTCGCCGCATCAGTACGGAAGAGTCGGTCAGCTCGATGTTTATGGATTAAGGAACACCGGATTGACTCGTCATTGCGAGCAACGAAGTGACGTGGCGATGACGAGTCAATCCGTGTTTCCTCAAGTATTATTTTGGTCTCCTCTGGTCGCGGAGGAGTTTTTTGGTAAACCTGGAGTAAGCAAGTATGTCTATTTTTGAACTCGATGCCGAGTCACGCTCAGACAAGGGGAAAGGTGCGAGCCGCCGCCTGCGTCGTGAAGGCATGGTTCCGGCTGTCATCTACGGTGGCAGTGAAGAACCGCAATCCATCAAGCTGGTGCATAGTGAAATCCTGAAACGCCTGGATCACGAAGCCTTTTATTCCCATATCCTGACGGTCAACGTCGACGGCAAGCCCAGCAAAACGGTACTGCGTGACATGCAGCGGCATCCCGCCAAACCGGTCATCATGCACATGGACTTCATGCGTATCGACGAAAGCAAGCCGATTCGCGTGCACGTGCCGCTGCATTTTGTCGGTGGAGACGTGGCGCCGGGTGTCAAGGCCGGCGGCCTGGTTTCACACGACCTGACGGAAGTGGCGCTGGAAGTGCTGCCGAACCATCTGCCCGAGTATATCGAGGTTGATATCTCCGGCATGGAAGTCGGCGACATTCTGCACCTGACCGATCTCAGGCTGCCGGAATCCGGCAACCTGGTGGAACTGACGCGCGGTGATGGTCATGACCTGCCGGTCGTGTCAATCCACGTGAGGCGTGGCGGTGCCGATGCGGATGCCGAGGAAGGTGGCGAAGAGTCAGCGGCCGAAGGCGGTGAAGAAGCCGCCGGGGGCGAGAGCTGATTCACTCGGCCGGTGCCGGCTATTCAACTCATTGTCGGGCTGGGTAACCCCGGTTCCGACTACGAACCAACCCGGCATAACGCCGGGTTTTGGTTTGTCGATGAGCTGGCGCAGCGTTGCCACCAGCCGTTTCGCAGTGAGCAGCGCTTTCAGAGCGAGATCGCACGCTGCCTGGTCGACGGTAGTGAGTGTCGCCTGCAGAAACCGATGACCTTCATGAACCGCAGTGGGCAGGCGGTACGTTCCCTGATGCAGTTTTTCAGGATACCGGTGGAGCAGGTGCTGGTCGTACACGACGAGCTGGACCTCCCGCCCGGTGTTGCCAGGTTGAAGAAGGGTGGCGGGCACGGTGGTCATAACGGCTTGCGCGACCTGATCAGTCACCTGGGCAGCAAGGACTTCTATCGCTTGCGCGTGGGTATAGGCCACCCGGGCCATCGTGACCAGGTCGTCGATTATGTATTGAAACGGCCGTCGAAGCAGGACCGGCTGCAGATTAAATCAGCGTTGGCGGATGCGCTGGACGCCATGCCGGATATTGTCCAGGGGCAGTTCGAGCGCGCCATGAATACCTTACACAGTAAATAACCGGTCTGGAACGGATTGTATGGGATTTAAATGTGGAATCGTCGGTTTACCGAACGTGGGTAAATCCACGCTGTTTAATGCGCTGACCAAAGCCGGGATACAGGCGGAAAACTACCCGTTCTGCACCATAGATCCCAACGTCGGTGTTGTGCCGGTACCCGATCCCCGGCTGGACCGGCTGGCTGAGATCGTAAAACCGCAGCGGGTGCTGCCGACTACCATGGAATTCGTCGACATTGCCGGCCTGGTCGCAGGGGCGTCGAAAGGAGAAGGGCTGGGTAACAAGTTCCTGGCCAATATTCGTGAAACCGATGCCATCGTGCACGTGGTGCGCTGTTTCGAGGATGACAACGTCGTACACGTGGACGGCAAAATAGACCCGGTGTCGGATATCGAGGTCATTCATACCGAACTGGCGCTGGCCGACCTGGATACGGTCGGCAAGGCGTTGCACCGTGTCGGCAAGCTTGCCAGGAGCGGCGACAAGGCCGCCAGGTCGAAACTGGCCGTGCTCGAGCCGCTCGCTGCCCACCTGGACGAAGGACACATGGCGCGCTCCCTGTCGCTGGACGAGGATGCGAGGGCGGAGCTGCGCGACCTGCATCTGCTGACGCTCAAACCAACCATGTTCATCGCCAATGTGGCCGAAGACGGCTTCGAAAACAACCCTCGACTCGACGCCGTACGCGCACTGGCCGAACAGGAAAACGCCGTGGTGGTGCCGGTCTGTGCCGCCATAGAAGCCGAGCTTATCGAGCTGGAGGAAGATGAGCAGCAGGCGTTTCTGGAGGAACTCGGGCTGGAGGAGCCGGGCCTGAACCGGGTGATCCGCGCCGGTTATCGCTTGCTGGGCCTGCAGACCTATTTTACCGCCGGGGTGAAGGAAGTCCGCGCCTGGACAATCCGGATCGGCGCCACGGCGCCCCAGGCAGCCGGTGTGATCCACACCGACTTCGAAAAAGGCTTTATTCGCGCGGAAGTGACCTCCTACCAGGATTTTATCGCCTGCAACGGTGAGCAGGGCGCCAAAGAGGCCGGCAAACTGCGGCTGGAGGGCAAGGACTACATCGTGCAGGACGGTGATGTCATGCATTTCCGTTTCAACGTCTAGGCGGTCGGCTGGACAGCAAGGGCCTGAATCCCTACAATTTCGCCTCTTCCCGCGGACCTGTCGGTCCGTGGCAGCACAATGGCAAGGTAGCTCAGTTGGTTAGAGCACCGCACTCATAATGCGGGGGTCGGCGGTTCAAATCCGCCCCTTGCTACCATTAAATCAGATAGTTGCAAGTTCCCGTCAGGCACCTGATTTCTCAATACGACCTTGGACTTATGGACTGCAGGAGCGGGCTTGCCCGACAGCAGTGGCACGACCTGTGGTCCGATGACAGGCAGCTGTGCAAGCCACTCCAGGAAAGACGCCAGTGCCGGGACCATCTGTGCCTGGAAATTCACGAAGGTCAGTGCCAGTAATATTAACAGACCAAAGCCCCACATCAGGAACATGGGCGCCAACTGCGTCCAGCGAATATAATCGATGCCCAGGGAGAGCAATAATGCAAGGGCAGGTTTATGTGGCGGCATGACAATAGTCCGGTGGAGCGCTTGCACACAGTCCAGGTGCGCAGTTGTTATATTGAAAACGGAGTTTATCTTATTCCATCCTCATGGCCTTTGCAGGAAATGAATTCCATGCCTTGCGCTTTCTGCAGTCGGGTATGTCCTCTACAGCAGGAGGAGCGTCTTCCGGCTGAAAGAGCACCGGTCCGTTCTCTCCACGGTACCCGTAATCACAGGAGAGCAGCAGGTAATGAATGAGCCTGTTCGCTCACTGTGGCTGGGTAGCAAACTGAGTTTACTGGAGCGTATCTGTGTGCAGTCATGGATTCACCACGGCCACCGGTTTGAACTCTTTGTGTATGACGACGTTGGCGAGGTCCCGGACGGCGCGGTATTGAAAGATGCCGATTCCATCCTTCCCCGCAAGGAAATATTTCAGTGGCGGGGCAGTTACGCGGTTTTTGCCGATTTGTTTCGCTGGACCCTGCTCTACGAACAGGGGGGCTACTGGGTCGACATGGATATGCTGTGCCTGAAGCCGTTTGATTTCGAGGAAGAGCTGCTGTTTGGTTGTGAGCACAGTAATGCGGCCAGCATCGGGGTGTTGAAGCTGCCGGCAAAACACCCGGTTGCCCGTGAGATGCTGTCGCTGGCCAGGGATCCAAACCGGGTTATTGGCAACGAGAAGCGCAAGTTGAAGATAAAGAAATGTCTGCGCCGTTACCTGCTGTTCGGTTCAAGGGCGGGGATGCGGTGGGGCGAAGCAGGCGGGCCCAAAGCCTTTACCCGGGTGCTGAAAAAACACGGCTATTTCCATCTGGGGAAACCGTTTACGTATTTCTACCCCGTTGATCCGCTGAACTGGCGTTGCCTGTTTGACGCCACTCTGAAAGGGGAACGATCTTTTTACCGCTCAACGTATGCGGTGCACCTGTGGAATGAGCTGCTGCGCCGTGAGGGTTTCTGCAAGGACGGGCCTTTTCACCCGGACAGCTTTGTCGCCAGCCAGCAGAAGCTGTCGGGAATCTCCTGACGGCCGGTTGGCTATACCGGTTGCCACTCGCCGTCAAAAGCGCTGAGGTCTTGTTCTGACAGGCGGCGCTTGACGTACAGTCCATCGAGCGTGGCCTGGTCAACCGCTTGTTCGTTACCGGAACGGTCTGAGTATTTCCATTCGCCGTGAATGACCAGCTGGAACATGCTTTCCATGATGTCGTCGAAGCGTATGGCGTGTTCACTGGCCAGGTGGCGGAAGTCATCCAGGACCAGCGGTGCGGCCTTTTTTTGAAAGGTATCCTTTGCCAGTGCGGCCAGGGCAACGTCCCACCTGGGCATGTACTCGTTCGATGGCATATACAGTCCTCGTCAGCTTCCGTTCGGAGATCTGCATTATGATACATTCGTCCGTAACAGGAAATTGTACCGGTACTGGCAAGCTTTTCACGGGGAAAGCGCGGACGGGTTGGTAGCCTGGTAGTTACCGGTATTCAACGGGTATCGCTCAGCGAGGCTGCGCGTCGCTACTATATGTATTCCTGCGGGCCTGTAAGAACAGGCTGCGCGTCGATTACTGGACGGAGGCCTTGCAACGACAGAGTTGTGACTGGATCAGGCGCATCAGGTCCGCCAGTTCCATTTCCGCCGGTACCTCGCGGATGTCGGAAAACCAGATGTCGTCGATTTGACCGGCCTCTTCGGGTAGCTGCTCGCCAACCAGCGGCACCCCCACAAACACGCCCTGTTGACCGTTTTCCAGGCATACAGTCACCAGTTGTAACGGAATCGGTTTCATTCGCGAACTCCCTTGAATATCATCGCGATCAAACATATTGATGCGCCCATCAAATACCATGCATAAGTGGTGCCAGTTACTGGAATTCAGTGTTCGGAAGCGGACAGTGAGGCCGCACGCTGGTGGAGCGCGCGCATCAGGTCGACCAGGTACTGGCGCAGGACCGCCTGCGTAATCCAGCGGGGTAACCAGCCACCGGGGTCCAGTTCGATCCAGTAGCCTGCAACCAGTCCGCCCTGTCTGTCGGGGTGGATGCTCCAGCAGCCGCGGAACCGGCGGGGCACGAGCAGACTGTCTGTACCGGGCAGTGGATAGCGCGTACTGAGTTGCCACTCGACACGGTATTGTCGAAGTGCCGGTTTACTGCCCTCGTGTGTGCTGGCCATGAGGTAATGGCGGTCACGTGCGGGTCCGGGCAGGTGCAGCTGCTGGTACACCCATACGTGGTCGGCCTGTTTCGCCACAACGCGGCTGTCGGCTACCCGGGGGATAAACGCGGCAAAGTGTGCATAGTCCTGCACGATGTCGTAGAGCAGCTCAGGCGCGTAATCCCAGTGGATGCGGACCAGTGCAGCAGGTGTCACCTGGCGGGTGTTACGTGGACGATAGAGGGTCGCAAGCGGTGTCTGCGCAGACTGTTCCCACTGGCCGTCCGGCTTTCCGGTGTCGTCGCAGCGGGGACTCGCCGCTGCCGGCAGGGCGAAAAAAACGGTTGCCAGGTAGAGGAAAAACCGGGTGCTGCTGTGCATGGGCGATCGCTGTTCTACGGGATGGAAGCCGACAGTGTGACCGGAACTTAACGCGCTGCCAACCAGTCACACCGGCAAAGGGGGCAGGTTGCACTATACTTTAACTACCATCACTTCAGGAGGTCCGCCAATGAAGACTCACTCGATTGGAGATGCGCAATATGCCCACGCCATGGGTCACCTGCTGGTCCTGTATACGCAGGTCGACCAGTTCATTATGGAAGCCTGTGCCGAACGTATGGCATCGGCCCCGGACCTGGTTGCGAAGATGGGGCTGGCCAAACAGGTGGGGGATGAGTGCCGCCACGTCACCATCCAGAGAGACTGGATGCGGGAATTCGGGGTGGATGAAACGCCAGTCATCGACCGGCAAGCCATTGAACGCCTGCACCGGCATTTCCGGGCACTGGATTGGGTCGATTTTTTGACGGATCTGTACCTGGTGGTGGAAGCACTGGGTTCGCAGGCGGTAGAGCAGGTGGTCCCGCTGGCCGATCCGGGTACCCGCGAGTCGCTACGTGTGCCGTTGCAGGATGAACTGGACCACGTGGCGTTCGGCCTGTCCGAGTTGCGCAAGGCGCTGGATGCGATGGACGCCGTGCAACGCCGGTCGCGGCTGGAGCGGATCCCTGCGCGCATCGACGCGGTCTTTGCCATGCTGGAGGAACTCGATGTGCCGGTACTGGACTGGTTCGAGCAGGTCGGCACCGGTGCCAGGCAACTCTGTGAAGTGCTGGACCAGCGTCGGCAAGAACTGGTTACCGGGCTGGCTGCCTAGACATCATGTTTTGACCCGCCCAACCTCCAGCTTAACCCACGCTGCTTGAGGTTGGGCAGGTCAAAACATGATGTCTAGCCCGCATTTCTCACCGGGTTCCGTAGCGAGGCCCTGGTACTACAGCTGCCGGAAGTAGTTTTTTTCCTCATCGCTGAGTGTTGGCAGGGCGACCGGTCCCGTGCGTGGCCGTTCCTGGCGGGTTGCGAGCGGTGCTTCGGGTTCAGGCGCTGCGTCGCTGCAGGCGTCACGGCCGGTAACGACCGGTTCCAGTAACAGGCCGGCTTCCTGCCGGATCCTGACAATCTTGTAGCCAAACAGTTTGAGATCCGGGCAGCCTGCCAGCAGGGCTTCGGCGCCGGGCGGCGGGTCGTAACTGACGACCATCAGTCGCGGCGGGCGCAGCTGTTTCTGCAAGGCGTCGTAGACCTGGTTGAGCCAGGGCAAGGCCGTCGCTACCTGCTCCGTTGCCCGCAGGCCATTCAGTAATGCGGCCTGGCTGTTGATCGGGTCGAAGCTGACCAGTACCGGGTGATACTCTGCGTCGGCCAGCAGGATGGGGTAGCCGTCCCAGGGTAGTCTGGCTTCCAGCAGCCGGCTTTCTCCGCCGGTCAGTTCGTTAGCTGCATCGATTAACAGGGTGCGCAACTCATCGGCGTCGATGGTATTCGTGGTTCTTGTGCACAGCTTCATACGTTTGCCTGGGTAATTTTTCCGTACGGCAGGGTGCTGTAAAATCCGCTGCGCAGTAGACGTTCGCTGATACGTGTCAGGAAATTATTGCGGTGGTGATCGTGTGGTGCATGTTCCGGGATGACCTGTTCAGGAAGGAAGCCGAGGTTCAGCAGCGGCACATCGAGGTAACGCAGGGTACCCACTGCCAGTTTGCGGAAAAAGCGCCATGCAGCGTGCTGGTCGCGTGGTCCCACCAGTACGATGCCGATCTCGGGTGTGTGGGCCTGTTCCGCCAGCAGCTTGATGCGCTGGTACGCGGCCAGTACGGCATTGAGATTGGCCGGTACCAGCAATACCAGGTGGTCGAATGCATGCGCCAGCACCGTTTCGGCCGATGTCGTTGGTAACAGGCAAAACTCTGCGTTGCCTGCCTGTTCGCGCAGGCTGTCCGTGAGAGGGGCCTGCGGTTCCTCCGTATCAGGCAGGGGGTACAGCGTGCTGTCGTGCCCTCGCTCTGTCAGCACTTCACACAGGTTGCTGGTTACCCAGTCCAGTCCCGGGTTGTCGAGCAGAAAGGGAATGACCTGGCATGCTTCTGTATCGGCCCCGGTTTCCGGGGTATCACTGAGGAAGCGATCGCGTATTTTCTCCATGCGGCCGGGCGAAACTGCCTTGCGTTGCCACGCCGGGCTCAGCTGGCAGGCCATCAGTGATGCACCGGTATTTGCAGCAGCGAGTTGATGCCACCGAGTTCGTTGGGAATCTCGGCGGGGTTGGTCGGATCCTGCTGCCATTTGCCATCCACGACGATCCGGTATTCATAGACGCCGGGGGGCGCTGTGAATACTTTCTGCCAGTGGCCGTTGACGTGGCGCGTCTCGATATCCTGGTCAGGTACCCAGTTGTTGAAATCGCCCGCCAGTTGCAGGCGTTTGCAGTCGATTTCGTCGAAATCCAGTACTACCATCTGTCGCCGGGCTCTTTTTCCGGTGGGAATCATGTGCTTGTCCTCTTGCTCTGTGACATGGGTGGTTTCGAGCGCTTCCTTCAGGTGTGTAACAACAGCCTGTCCACTGGCTGCCAGTATTTCATCCGCGAGTTGCCGGTAGTCCTGTGATGCGGTCG
This sequence comes from Thiohalobacter sp., assembly GCA_026984515.1. Taxonomy (GTDB): domain Bacteria; phylum Pseudomonadota; class Gammaproteobacteria; order DSM-19610; family DSM-19610; genus Thiogranum. Next base: position 9,533 of record JALSRZ010000036.1, read on the forward strand.
CGTTCGGTGCGTAATCGATCAACGGTTTGCCGAACCAGGCCGCTTCCCGCGCGCGTACCGTGTGGCGGATCCGGATCCCGCTGAGGCCGGTTGGCAGCTGCTCACGGAGCTGTCGGAGAACGGTCTGCGCAAAGCGCGTGTGTGTGTCGAACATAACGGGCAGGACCCGGATGGGCAGGTCGATATGGTATTTTTCGCTCAGCATGCCGGTGATGTCATGCAGTTGCTGAAGACCATCCAGTGCATACAGGCTGGCTTCAACCGGCGCAAGCACCTGTTGTGCCGCCCGCAGTGCGTTGATGGAAAGCAGTCCCAGCGAAGGCGGGCAATCGATCAGCACATAATCGTAGTGTTGCCCGTATCGCTCCAGTTGTTCAAGCAATTGACGTTCCCGCCCCGGCTGACCGGTCAACAGGGGTTCCACCGCAGCCAGTGTGACATTGGCGGGTAACAGGTCTGCATTGGGGGCCACGTCGGGTAACAGCACCTCGTAAAACGATCGTTCGTCACTGAATACTTCATACAGGCCCGGCTGGTCCCGGTCATTGATGCCGAGTCCCAGCGTGGCGTGTCCCTGTGGGTCCATGTCGATCAGCAGAACCCGTTTCTCCCGTTTGCCCAGCTCGCTGGCCAGGTTGATTGCGGTGGTGGTTTTTCCACAACCGCCTTTCTGGTTGGCAATAGCAATGATGTTCATGCACTGTCTCCGCGTTACGCTGCAGCCGGGCTGCCCGCGATATTGACGAAGATGAAGGGCTCCGCCGCTTCATCACCATGCCTTTGTTGCTGTTGTTAGTTCAGGCGTACTCTCCTCGCTTGTTATCAACAGCAGAAAACAGTTCGCCCTGTTGTGGTTGCTGTTGCTGAATTTTCTCGATTTCCGCAGCCAGCTCGGCTACCGGGAACACCCATTCCTGGCCGGTGAGCGCATCAAAGGCGCGCTCACCCCGAAATACCAGTACGACATCGCCGGTGACCACCAGCGACAGCTCCACCAGCGGGTACTCCACGGTGGGCAGAAAGCGGGTAAGGGATTGCAGGCACTTGCGGATACGCTGCACGGAGATATTGGCGTCGAGCAGACGCCTGGCCGTACGCAGTGCGATGAGATCGGTGAAGGAGTAGCGCGTGTGCCCGCCTGCCGTGTAGCCGCTGGGAACGACTAATCCGGTTTTACGCCAGTAACCTAGCTGGCGACTGCTTAGACCGGTGATGGCGGCGGTCTGTTGTCGGCTGAACGAGCCTGCTGGCACGGGCACCCCCTGTCCGGGCGTTGCACGATTCATGCAAGTCTCGCAGGGTTTTCCCGAAAGTCAAGAAAAAAGGACAAAAATCCCGATTTTTGTCCTTTTTGGCGTACCCGGTCCAGGTGGGGCGACGTCCGCCACCCCGCCTGAAGAGGGTTATTTGGATACCGTCCTGGGCTCTACCGGCGTGTGCAGACCGGACTGGCTCGAAAACCAGGCCGCGACATCCTTGCGATCCTGTTCCGTCAGGCCCTGCGCAAATCCCGACATGATCGGGTTGCTGCGTGCGCCACTGTTGTAATCGCTCAGTGCTTTCACCAGGTAGTTGGCGTGCTGGCCGGCCAGTCGCGGGTACTGGGGATCCGTGCTGTTGCCATCGGCACCGTGGCAGGCCTGGCATTTTTCGCTGGCAATGGCCTTGCCGGCCGCGGCGTTACCACCGGCATGGACGTTGAAGCTGAGGCCGGCGGCAAGTGCCAGCAAGAGTAGGGTGTCTAGGGTTTTCATGAATCGATTCTCTGCTCCGGGTGTGGTTATTCGCCGTTCTGGGCGAAGAAGGCAGCGATATCTTCCATATCCTGCTCACTGAGGCTGGCGGCCTGTGCCTGCATGGTCTTGTGCGAACGCTGTTTGGCCTTGTAGGCCTGCAGGGCGGAAACCAGGTAGCGGGCGTGCTGGCCGCCCAGCTTCGGTACATGGTAGGTCGGATAGACACTGTTATAACCGGGAATGCCGTGACAGCCCATGCAGGTAAAGGCTTTCACCTTGCCGGCGGCGGCGTCACCGGCCGCAATCCCGCTGGCCGGCAGTGCGGCAGCTGCTGCCAGCAGCAACAGGCTGGATAGATTGATCGTTTTCATAGTCCTCGCTCTCGTCGTTGGTCGCTGTAAACGCCGTGTGTGGCGTATGCCCCGGCGTTACCGGTGCACCCTGATTTTTGTGCGGGTGTGCGCCGGACGGCGGGAGTATAGCAGAGCTTACCAGCTGATATAGCTGTAACCCTGTTCCTGCAGGAGCATCAGGTCATCGGCGCCGATTTCCACCACCTCGGCAAATTCCAGCAGGTCTTCCTTCTCCCAGCCAAGGGATTTCATGGTGTTACCGCAGGCGTGGAAGGAAACCCCGTAGGCAGCCAGGCTGGATACCCGTTGGCGGACGAGCCTGGGGATCGGTCTGCCAGGTTTTTTTCCCAGCACATGCAGTCCCGGACCGATGGCGGTGACCACCAGATGAACCTCATCCCCGTACTTGCGCAATATGGCGCCCACAGAAAACAGGACATGCTCCATGTAGTCCGGGTCGGCCTTGTTGAGCTGGTAGACCAGCCTGTGTATCGGGTCATCGAACAGTTCGCGATCGACCGGTTCTGCCCTGCTGCCGGCAACGGCGGCCAGGCCGGTGCCTGCGCCCAGCCATTGCAGCAACTTGCGGCGGCGGGTATTTGGTTTCATGGGTATCCAGAGCCTGTACAGTGAGAGAACTTTCGGTTGGACACTAGCACATGTGGGGTGTTCCGCCAAAGGCTGGCGGCTGTATGCCGTGTACAATAGGGTGTTTTGTGAGTCATTGATTGTATTGGCGCAATGGGGACTACCGGCAAATCTTCTCAGGCAGAATTACTGGACCGCCTGGATCATACTCTGGATGCCTGCCTGGCCCGGGATATTCCCGGTTTCACCAGGCAGCTTGCCGCGCTCCGGCGTCACAGCCGGCGCGCCCGCGCGCTGGAGCCCGGCATCAGCAGGTTACAGGCCGGGATACAGGAATCCATGCAGCAGGTGGAACAGCGTCGCGCCCGCGCACCACGCGCGCGCTTTCCACAGGATCTGCCGGTGGTCGAGCGCCGCGCACACATTCTTGCCGCCATTCAGGCGCACCAGGTCGTCATCCTGTGCGGAGAGACCGGCTCCGGTAAAACCACCCAGCTGCCGAAAATCTGCCTGCAGGCGGGGCGGGGAGTGCGCGGACGGATCGGTCATACCCAGCCGCGCCGTATTGCAGCGCGCAGCCTGGCGGTCCGCATCGCCGAGGAACTGGACAGCCCGCTGGGCGAGCAGGTGGGGTACAAGGTGCGCTTCCAGGACCGGGTGCAAGCACACAGCTATATCAAGATCATGACCGACGGGATCCTGCTGGCCGAGATCCGCTCGGACCCCGAATTGCGTGAATACGACACCCTGATTATCGACGAGGCGCACGAGCGCAGCCTGAATATCGATTTCCTGCTGGGTTACCTGCGACGCCTGTTGCCGTGCCGACCGGATCTCAAGCTCGTTATTACTTCGGCCACCATCGATCCACAGCGCTTTGCCGCGCATTTTAACGATGCCCCGGTGATCGAGGTATCGGGCCGTACCTGGCCGGTAGAGATCCGTTACCGTCCACTGACCGGCGCGGACGAAGACCAGAAGGACCGCGGGCGCGGGCAGGCGTTACTGGATGCGGTGGATGAACTGGCAGCGGAAGGGCCGGGTGATGTGCTGGTATTCCTGCCGGGCGAACGTGCGATCCGGGAAAGCAGCGAGCTGTTACGCAAGCACCATCCCCCGCACACCGAGATCGTGCCCCTGTATGCACGCCTGTCCGCTGCCCGGCAAAGCCGGGTGTTCAGACCCCACCGGGGGCGGCGCATCGTGCTGGCCACCAACGTGGCCGAGACGTCACTGACCGTACCCGGTATTCACTACGTGGTGGACACCGGGCTGGCACGGGTCAGCCGCTACAGCTACCGCACCAAGGTACAACGCCTGCCCGTTGAAGCTGTGTCTCAGGCATCGGCCAGCCAGCGCGCCGGGCGTTGCGGACGCGTGGCGGCAGGCATCTGTATCCGCCTTTACAGCGAAGACGATTACCAGTCGCGCGCAGAGTTTACCGAACCCGAGATACAGCGCACTAACCTTGCCGCAGTGATCCTCGGCATGACAGTGCTGGGCCTGGGGGATATCGAAACCTTTCCGTTTATCGATCCTCCCGACCGGCGTTTGATTCGCGACGGTTACAAGTTGCTGTATGAGCTGGGCGCGGTGGATGAACAGCAGAAGCTGACGTCGATGGGGCGCAACATCGCCCGCCTGTCGGTGGACCCCCGGCTGGCGCGCATGGTACTGGCGGCCAGTGAGCTGAATTGCCTGTCGGAAGTGCTGGTGATCGTGGCGGCACTGGAGACGATCGACCCCCGTGAGCGCCCACTGGACCGGGCCCGGGCAGCCGATGAAAAACACGCCCTGTTCAAGGACGATAGATCGGATTTCGTGGCCTTCCTGAACCTGTGGAACGCGTACCGGGAACAGGCCGCCCACCTGAGCCAGAACAAGCTGCGCAGCTGGTGCCGGGCGCACTTTCTGTCCTTCCTGCGTATGCGTGAATGGGTGGATATTCACCGGCAGTTACAGGCGCAGGTCCGGGATATGGGGCTGGGCTGTAACACGGAAGCAGCAGATTACCGCTCCATTCACTGTGCCCTGCTGACCGGCCTGCCGGGAAATCTTGCCCTGCAGCTTGAGCCCGGGGAATACCTTGGGGCGCGCAACCTGAAATTTGCCCTGTTCCCCGGCTCCGGGCCGGCCAGGAAAAAACCGAAATGGCTGGTGGCCGGCGAACTGGTGGAGACCGGCCGCCGTTACTTGCGTACCGTGGCGGCGATCGAGCCGGAGTGGATCGAGCCGCTGGCCGGCCACCTGGTCAAACGCAGTTATTCCGAGCCGCACTGGGAGAAGAAACGCGCCCGGGTGATGGCCTTCGAACGCGTCACCCTGTACGGCTTGCCGCTGGTCCAGCGGCGCAAGGTAAACTACGGGCCTGTCGACCGGCCGCTGTCGCGTGAGCTGTTCATTCGTCATGCCCTGGTAGCCGGCGAGTTCAATACCAGCGCCGGGTTTGCCCATCATAACCGTGCATTGCTGGACTCGATCGAACAGCTGGAAGCCCGGGCGCGGCGCCGGGATGTGCTGGTGGACGAAGAGGAGCTGTACCGCTTTTTCGATGAGCGCATTCCGGACACGGTGTATGACGGCAACAGTTTCCAGCGCTGGTGGAAGAACGTTGAACGCGAGCAGGCGGACCTGTTGTGCCTGGATCGGGATGCCATTACGCACCACGGCGCAGAAGCCGTCACCGGGCAGCAGTTTCCCGAACAGCTGGAAGTCCGTGGCCTGTGTCTGCCGGTGCAGTACCGCTTTTCACCGGGGGAGGCAGGGGATGGCCTGTGTGTCCGCTTACCGCTGACCGCGTTGAACCAGGTACGGAACAGTGATTTCGACTGGCTGGTACCCGGGTTGTTGCGGGAGAAAATCGTGCTGTTGATCAAATCACTGCCGAAGCCGCTGCGGCGCCATTTTGTACCGGTGCCGGATGTTGCGGATGCCTGCATGGCCGCGTTGCCGGCGTGTGGTCGCCCTTTGCCGGAAGCGCTGGCGGAACAGCTGCAGCGCATGACCGGAGTGGTGGTACCTGCCGACGCCTGGCGGCCGGAACGGCTGCCGCAACACCTGTTCGCCTGCTTTGAACTGCATGACGAGCAGGGCCGGGTGCTCGATACCAGGCGCGACCTGCAGCACCTGCAGGCGCAATACGGTGATCGTGCCCGGCGCGGATTCGAACGGGTCGCCGATCCCCGCTATGAACGAAAACAGGTGCAGGACTGGGACTTCGGTGACCTTCCTGAATCCATCGAACTGGACAACAGCGGCCTGACCTTGCGCGCCTATCCGGCCCTGGTCGCCGAGCAGGGGGCGATCGAACTGCGCCTGTTCGACGATCAGCCGCAGGCCGTGGCAGCGCACCGTGCAGGGTTACTGGCGCTGTTTCGCAAAAGGTCGGGGCGTGCGGTCCGGGAAATCAGGCGCGTGGCGCCCGGCCTGCAGCAACAAAGTGTATGGTTCAGTCCCCTGGGTGGCGCGGATGTATTGCTGGCGGATCTGGAGCAGGCGGTGTTGCAGGCGGCCTTTTTGGCCGATGAGGCAGCCGATGTGCGCAGCGCCGATGTTTTCCAGCAGCGACTCGAGACGGGTCGGCGTACGTTGCCGGAACGGGCGTGCGCCATCGGTGGCTGGAGCTACGAGGCGCTGCAGGCCTGGCATGCGCTCAATCGAAGGCTGAAGGGTGCGGTAACGCCGCAGTTGCTGGCGGCCATCCACGAGGTGAAGGCACAGGCGCAGCAGCTGGTCTACCCGGGATTTATCAGCGCCACGCCCGTGCACTATCTGCCACACCTGGCGCGTTACCTGCGTGCGGCATTGCAGCGCCTGGACAAGCTGGCGGAGCGTGCCGGGCAGGATCGCCGCCAGGCGGCCGAGGTGCGGCGTTTCCAGGCGTGCTATGAGCAGGCGCTGGCCAGTGGCCGGTCCGGCCCGGAACTGGAAGCCTTCCGCTGGTTAATCGAGGAATTGCGGGTGTCCCTGTTTGCCCAGCAGCTGGGCACAGCGGTGAAAGTATCGCCCGAACGGCTGGAGCGCCGCTGGCAGGAAATCCTGTCTGCCGGGTGATCGCCCGTCAGCTTCTATTCTTCAAGGCGCCTGAACACCAGCGACGCGTTGGTGCCGCCGAAACCGAAACTGTTGGACATGACGGTGCGCAGGCCGGCGTTATCCTTGCGTTCGCACTGGATGGGCAGGTCTGCCGCGGCCGGGTCCAGAATCTCGATATTGGCGGAGGCACAGATAAAGTCGTGCTTGACCATCAACAGGCTGTAGATGGCTTCCTGTACGCCGGCCGCACCCAGCGAGTGACCGGTCAGTGACTTGGTTGAGCTGATGGGCGGAACCGTGTCCGGGAATACCTTCCGAATGGCTTCCAGTTCACGGGTATCGCCCACCGGCGTGCTGGTGCCGTGTGCGTTGATATAGTCGACCGGCGTATCCACGCTGGCCAGTGCCTGTTGCATGCAGCGGACCGCACCCTCTCCGGACGGCTGTACCATATCGTAGCCATCAGAGGTCGCGCCGTAGCCGACCAGTTCCGCGTATATTTTTGCGCCGCGCGCCCTGGCGTGTTCCAGTTCTTCCATCACCAGCATGCCGCCACCGCCGGCAATGACAAAACCGTCACGCGTTTCATCGTAGGCGCGTGATGCGGTTTCCGGTGTATCGTTGTACCTGGACGACAGCGCACCCATGGCGTCAAACAGCAGGGTCAGGCTCCAGTGCAGTTCTTCGCCGCCACCGGCGAACACGATGTCCTGTTTGCCCATCTGGATCAGTTCCGAGGCGTTGCCGATGCAGTGCGCGCTGGTGGAGCAGGCGGAACTGATGGAGTAATTCACCCCCTTGATTTTGAATGCGGTCGACAGACAGGCCGAGTTGGTGCTGCCCATGGTGCGCGGCACCATGAACGGCCCCACCTTGCGGGCGCCTTTTTCGCGCATCAGGTCGACCGCCAGTGAGACATTTTCCGTGGAAGTGCCGCCGGAACCGGCGATCAGGCCGGTGCGCGGGCTGGAAATCTGCTCTTCCGTCAGACCGGCATCCTCGATGGCTTCCTGCATCGCAAGGTAATTGTAGGCCGCGCTGTCACCCATGAAACGTTTCAGCTTGCGGTTGATCAGGCTGTCCAGGTCGAGGTCGACCGCGCCGTGGATATGGCTGCGGAAGCCCAGTTCCTTGTACTCGGGGCAGAATACGATACCGGATTTCCCCTGTTGCAGGGATTCCAGTACCTGTTGCTGACTGGTGCCTATGCTGGAGGTGATTCCCAGACCGGTAACTACTACGCGCCGCATATCTTCTCTATCCTAAAAATCTTCTGTTGAGGTAAACAGGCCAACCCGCAGGCTCTTGGCGTGGTAAATTTCCTTGCCGTCGACGGACATGGATGCGTCGCCGATGCCCATGAACAGCTTGCGCTGGATGACACGTTTCAGGTCCACCTGGTATGTCACCAGCCGGTTGTCCGGGGTCACCTGGCCGCTGAACTTGACTTCACCGGAGCCCAGCGCTCGGCCACGCCCCGGCCCGCCCAGCCAGCCCAGGTGAAAGCCGATGAGCTGCCACAGTGCGTCCAGGCCGAGGCAGCCGGGCATCACAGGATCTGATTCGAAGTGGCAGGCAAAGAACCACAGCTCCGGCCTGATGTCGAGCTCGGCGACAATCTGTCCCTTGCCGTAGGCGCCGCCCGTATCGTCGATGCGGGTGATACGGTCGAACATCAGCATGGGTGGCAGTGGCAGGCGGGCATTGCCGGGGCCGAACAGTTCGCCATGACCGCATTTCAGCAGCTCTTCGCGTGAATACTGGTTTTGTTTTTGCTGGGTCAATGCCTGTGCCGTTGTCATGTGGTTTGCCAGTGTCGATTGCAGATTGCCGGAGGCGCGTATTCTAGCGGTTTAGCCTGCATTTTGCATGGAATGGCCGATAAAAGGCCGTCGCCTGCGGCGATGGGTCAAGGTATTGGCGCACGGCGTCTTGCCGTGAATGTTGATAAACTGACTGACCCCGTCATTATCATGTTGAAGGGCTCCTAGCCCGCATTTCTCACCGACTTCCTGCTGCGGCGCTGTCATGCCGCGCGCTAAGCGGCGTTCACTCGGTCGGGCTGCTCGACATCGTGTCGACTATGCCTGCGCGGCCCTCGGTCGCGAACGCCGCTGATCACACGACCTGCCGCCTCGTTACGGAACCCGGTGAGAAATCCGGGCTAGTCCCTGAAATTGAGGTATTGAAGGGGCAGGTCAAGCGGCGCTTCTTTCAAAAGGGCGATCACATTTTGCAGGTCGTCGCGCTTTTTGCCGCTTACCCGCACCTTGTCGCCCTGGATGCTGACCTGGACCTTCAGTTTGGCATCCTTTACCAGTTTGACGATTTTCCTGGCCGTGTCCTTGTCGATACCCTGGCGGACCGTGAGGGTCTGCTGCACCTGGTTGTTGGCCGTTTCAACCCGGCCTGTTTCCAGTGAGCCCAGGTCAATGCCGCGCCTGGCCAGAGCCTTGTACAGGATATCCTTGACCTGGCCCAGCTGGAACTCGCTGTCTGCGCGTACGACCAGTTGTTCATCGTGGCGTTCAATTTTTGCGCAGGAGCCCTTGAAGTCGTAGCGGTTACCGACTTCCCGGTTAGCCTGGTCAGCCGCGTTGGTGACTTCGTGGAGATCGACTTCGGAAACAGTGTCGAATGATGGCATGGTTCGGGCCGGCCCGGTAGTTTCTAAAGGGTGCTATAGTACTGCACAAGCAACGATCCGATCCAGAATGCCATTTAATATTCCTCGACTTCTGCGCCGGGCGCGTTTTCTTTCGCCCCGCCGCCGCCTGGAGTGGTACCCGCCGTTCTGGCTGATGGGCGTCAGGGTCGTCGAGCTCGACGACGGCTGGATGCGCGTACGTCTGTGCCTGCCCCTGAATGTACGTTCCAGGAACCTCGGCGATGCCATGTTTGGTGGTTACCAGGCCGCGCTTGCGGATCCGGTGGCCGCCCTGGCCTGTGCCAGGCAGTTTCCTGGCTACAGCGTATGGACCCGGACCCTGTCGCTGGATTTTGAACGCCCGGGCGATACCGACCTGGAGCTGCGTTTTGAGTTTGACCCCGCACAGCGTGAGCAGATCCGCCTGGACCTTGAGCGGCGTGGTCGCAGTACACCGGAATTTGAATACGGTCTGTACCTTGGTGACGGTACGCGTTGTACCCGGGTGCTGTGCAGTGTCGCTATCCGGCCCCGCGAATATACAGGAAGCCGTCGCAGGCCGTAGTCAGGAGTGGATGGCGGAATCGGCAGTCGGTGTGTCTGCAGCACTGTCTGCCGCCACCGAATCCAGCGCACAGGCCAATTGTTCCAGCAGCCCGGTGTGGTGCCGGTGGTTGCTCCGGTTCCAGTGTTCCAGCAGCGGCAGGGCTGCACGTACCAGTGCGTCCGCAGCGGTTTCCGGGCAGCGCCCGTCCGCCAGGGCACGCAGGGCATGCAGCACTTCTTCTGCCGTGGCCGCTGTCCGGGCGCGCGGGTGCACAGTTTCAGCTTCCGGTGCGGCTGCGTTTTCAGTGCCGACGGTTTCGGGTGCTGGCGCGGAAGCAGGCTTATCATTGCCCCGTATACAGTTTCCGCCGGCATCCTGGGCGGCCTGCAGGTGATTTTCGGCCCAGGCCAGTAACTGTGTGGCAGCAGGAACGGCAGACAGCGGAGGGCAGGCAACACCGATACTGGTGCTCAACCGCAGTGTTTCGCCACGGCTGTTGGCAAAAGCAGTGTTAGCAATGGCCTCGTGCAGTTGCTGCGCCAGCTGTGCAGTGCCTTCCGGTGTGGAGGAGGGTAACAGCACACCGAAGGTATCCAGGCTGATGCGTGCAACGGTGTCCTCTCTGCGCCGGCCTGCACAGAGCAGCTGTGTGATGCGTTTCAGGATATCCTCTGCCGCCTGTTTTCCCTGGCGCAGAAACAGGATCTTGTACTTGTCTACCCGGACCAGCAGCAGTGCCACACCGGTGTGATGTCGTTTGGCGTAGGAAACCTGCTCTTCAACGCTGTCGCTGAATGCCCGCTGGTTGGGCAGGCCGGTGATCAGGTCGACACTGCTGTGTTGCTCCAGCTGCTGCTTGCTCGTTTCACTGTGCTGCAGCGCCTGCCGGGTGTGCTGCTGCCTGGCGTGTGTTTGTGCGCGTGCCAGCAGCTGTACGGATTCAAACGGCTTGGTGATGAAATCGCTGGCGCCGGCGGCGAAGGCAGTATTCTTGCTGCCATCATCGTCTTCGGCCCCGGTAACAATAATAACGGGCAGTTCTTTCAGTTCGGCTTGCGTGGCTTCGCGTATACGTTTCAGCAGCCCCAGTCCATCCAGGTTGGGCATGGACAGGTCCGACATCACCAGCGTGATGTGCGAGTTCTCCAGCAGACGATCCCAGGCGGCTTCACCGTCTTCGGCTTCGATGATCTCGAAGTCGTTTTTGAGTATTTTACGCGCGGCAAGCCGCATGAGCCGAGAATCATCGACTACCAGGACCACCGGTTTACTGGTACAGGATTCGGTCATTTTGTCAGTTGCAGGCCGGGCTGATAATAGACAGATGTCGGCGTGTCAGGATAAAGCTTGAACAATCCGGTGTTTGGGGGGGAATCAGCCCGCATTTCTCACCGACTTCCTGCTGCGGCGGCGTCATGCCGCGCGCTAAGCGGCGTTCACTCGGTCGGGCTGCTCGACATCGTGTCGACTATGCCTGCGTGGCCCTCGGTCGCGAACGCCGCTTATCACACGACCTGCCACCGCCTCGCTACGGAACCCGGTGAGAAATGCGGGCTGATATGTTTTGACCTGTCAATAGATTGATTCAGTTCATCATATTTTCAAGCGCGTTGGGTCAGGGCACGGCCAGGCAGTTTGCGATGGTGGATCATGCTGATATGCGTGGATTGGTTACCGACTGGACTTCACTGCATCGCGGAGCTGGCCT
>JALSRZ010000037.1 GCA_026984515.1 Thiohalobacter sp.
GACATAGTGTCGACTATGCCTGCGCGGCCCTCGGTCGCGAACGCCGCTTATCACACGACCTGCCACCGCCTCGCTACGGAACCCGGTGAGAAATGCGGGCTAGACACAAAAAAGCCCCGTACCAGGACGGGGCTTTTCGGCAGGACCGGCTACCGGTCAGTTTGCAACCACGTCCACGAATTTCCTGTTTTTCGGGCCGCGGGTAATGAACTTCACCACCCCGTCCGCTTTGGCGAACAGGGTGTGATCCCTGCCACAGCCGACATTCACCCCCGGGTGAAAATGGGTGCCGCGCTGGCGAACGATAATATTACCCGCCAGTACTTCCTGCCCGCCGTAGCGTTTTACGCCCAGGCGTTTGGATTCTGAATCGCGTCCGTTTCTGGTGCTGCCACCGGCTTTTTTATGTGCCATTGCTGTTTACCTCGAACTCAGGCCGAAATGCCCGTGATTTCCAGTTCTGTATACGCCTGGCGATGGCCCTGACGTTTCATATGATGTTTACGGCGGTTGAACTTGATGATTTCCACCTTGTTGCCGCGGCCGTGCGCCTTCACTTCAGCGGTCACCTTGCCACTGTCCAGCACCGGGGCGCCGATCCTGATGTCATCACCATCGACCACCATGAGGACCTGGTCCAGGTCAATGCTTTCACCCTCGGCGACGTCCAGCTTTTCGACCCGAAGCTTGTCGCCCTGACTGACCCGATATTGTTTTCCGCCAGTTACAATAACTGCGTACATGGCTGATTCTCCAACTGACAGCACCCGAAAGACGCGCAATTCTATAGATTCAGCGGGTTTGGGTCAAACCATTTGCCTTCTGGTACCATACGCGGTTCGCGGTTAGACTAAACGCTTGAATATAGCCGGATTCAATCTCGATCAGCATGTCACAGCCAATGCAGGAAGTTCTTAAAAAACAGGAAGGTATACTGGATATCCAGGATATCCGGATGCTGGTACGAAGCGAATCCCTCGCGGTGGACCGGCTCATCCTGGAACGACTCCGTTCGGATGTGGCGCTGATCAACGAGCTGGGCCGCTACATTATTAATAGTGGCGGCAAGCGCCTGCGCCCCCTGCTGGTGCTGCTGGCGGCCCGCGCCTGCGGCTACCAGGGCCAGCATCACATCGAGCTGGCCGCCGTAATCGAATTTATCCACACCGCGACCCTGCTGCATGACGACGTGGTGGACGCTTCCGACCTGCGGCGCGGCAACCAGACCGCCAACGCCATCTGGGGCAACGAGGCCGCCGTACTGGTAGGCGATTTCCTGTATTCGCGCTCCTTTGAAATGATGGTCGGTGTGGGCGACATGCGGGTCATGGAGATCCTGTCCACCACCACCAATACCATTGCCGAAGGCGAGGTACTGCAGCTGCTCAACTGCCACGATCCGGACACCACGGAAGCGCTGTACCGCGATGTCATCCGCTACAAGACCGCCAAGCTGTTCGAGGCCTCGTCACAGCTTGGCGCGGTACTGGGCGGACAGTCCAAAGCGACCGAACAGGCCATGGCTCACTACGGCATGCACCTGGGCACCGCTTTCCAGCTGATCGATGACGCCCTGGACTACGGCTCTTCCGGCGAGAATATCGGCAAGAATATCGGCGATGACCTGGCCGAGGGAAAACCCACCCTGCCGCTGATCTATGCCATGCGCAAGGGCACCCCGGCACAGATAAAAGCCATTCGCGCGGCCATCGAACACGGTGGCCTGGATAATATCGGGCAGGTCCAGGAGGCAATTGAATCCACCCATGCCATCGCGTACACTGCGCAGTCCGCACAGCAGGAAGCGGATCTGGCTATCGAGGCACTGGCTGAACTTCCCGCCAGTCCCTATAAAGAAGCCTTGTACGGATTGGTCGACTTTTCAGTTAACCGCAGTTACTGAATCGGGGCGTAGCGCAGCCTGGTAGCGCACTTCGTTCGGGACGAAGGGGTCGGAGGTTCAAATCCTCTCGCCCCGACCATATTTCCTGATACATCTTAATAAGTTACTGTTCTCTGGCTGTTTCCAGCGGGTTCCCGGCTCGCTGGCATTTAACGCGGATTTAATTCAATCCCACGATCGTGCCCCCGCCCCGCAAAACACGCCGGAATGTCGGGAGTGGGTCGTTGGGCTGTTAACACTATGCGAACAACCCGCGGCCATTGCTGCCCGGACAACGGATTGGCGCGCCGGGATTACCCGTATTTTCCACCTGCCTCTATCTTGGCACCACACACAGTACAGGTGTCATACATCTGTCCCTGTCAGGATGTTCAACTGATTCAGGAGGCAATCATGCTGGTATTAACACGTCGCGTTGGTGAATCCATTCATATCTTTCCGTCCGCTGAACTGTCACCCGATACGCCGGTTTCAGAGGTGTTCAAGGATGGGCCGATCGGACTGACACTGACCCGCATCAACGGCAACCAGGCGCGTATCGGTATTGTTGCGCCTTCGACACTGACCATTGCCCGCGAGGAAGTGGCCCAGGAATCTGTCGGACTTAGGCAATCGTAGCGAGCATGGTGGGATAGCGCGGTAGATTGCTCCTAAGTCCGACAGACTCCCTCTTTTGCCTTCAGTTCCGGTGCCGGAACTCGTTGGGGGAAACCCCGGTCCAGCGGCAGAACGCCCGGGTGAAGTTGCTGGGTTCGGAAAAACCCAGCAGGTAGGTAATCTCACCGATTCGACGGTGAGTGTCGCGGATGTACTGGGCGGCCAGGTCCTTGCGGGTGTCGTCCAGCAGGCGCTTGAAGCTGACCCCTTCGGCACGCAACCTGCGCTGCAGGTTCCTGACACTGAGGTTGAGTGAGCCGGCGATATTCTTCTGGGTAGGCTGCCCGCCGGGCAGCAGTTCGATCAGCCTGGAGCGCACCTGCATCGAAATATTATCCCTGTCGAAACGCCCCAGGTAATCGATGACGACCTGGTCATTGGCACGTGCCAGTTCCGGGTTGGCGCCCGGCAGCGGTGCCCGTAACTGTTCCGGGTCAAAATAAAGGATGTTGGCTGCGGCACCGAATTCAACCGGTGAGTGGAACAGGCCTTCGAAACGTTCCGCACATTCAGGACGCGGGCGTTCCAGTGCCAGGCGAACCGGGTTGAACGTCTCGCAGGTCGCTATCCGGCACATATTGACGAACACGCCCACCGTAGCATCAAGCGATGCATATTCGATGTCCGCCGTCGGACGACGAATAGCAACGTGCAGCTGAATCGAGTCTTTCTGCTCCTCCAGCGTGATATCGACAACGGTAGAGATCATTCTCTGGTATTTCACCAGGCGTTCCAGTGCATCAAGCAGCGTATCACTGGATAACCACATAAAACCCAGACCGTGCAGTGCCTGCGGCTGGATATGTTCGGCGACGGCCAGGCCGAAACAGGGATCGCCGCTTCTTTCCACGGCCAGCCGCCACATGCGTTGCATTTTTTCAAAGGGGTAACGAACATCGGGCGCAATCACCGCGTCGGGGTCCAGCCCGGCGTCACGAAAAACCTCTGTAACGCGGATACCGTACTCTTTGAGGGCGCACCCGATCAGCGACGCGGCAGCCCCTATGGTTGTATCTTGTTCCGTCATCGCAACGAACTCCTGGAACCGCCCTGCCGGAACAGTACCGGCGGGTTATTTCTTATTCCACGCCGCTTCATCCAGCAATACATCGATACCTGCGGTACAGTCCAGGCGGGTAACCGGCAATGGCTCGCCGGCCCGCCAACGGGCGACGGCCGCGCGTTTGCCTTCGCCGGTAACCAGCACCAGCATATTCCGCGACCGGGCAAGCGCGGTATAACTCAGGCTGACCCGCTCTGGTGGTGGCTTGGGCGCATCCGTGACGCCGACCACCAGCCTTTCCGGGGCCGTCTCATGTCCCGGGAACAGGCTGGCCGTATGCCCGTCCTCGCCCATCCCCAGCAGCACAAGATCAAAAGGCACGGCCTCGCGAACCACCTCTTCGTAGCGCATCGCACCCCGCTCCGGTCCTTCCTCGGCAGGGATCCAGTGCACCTGCGCATCGGGAATCCCGACCTGCTCCAGCCATGCGTGCCGGATTATACTGCTGTTGCGTTCCGGGTGACCCACGGGCAGGCAGCGTTCGTCCCCCGGGTACAGGTGCCAGTTCGACCAGTCCGCGTTTGCGCACGCCAGCAGGCGATAGGCTTTTTCGGGCGTGCTGCCGCCGGCCAGGACCATGCGGAAAACACCGCGTGCGGCGATGCTCGCGTCTGCGATCCGCAGTATCCGCTGTACAGCCCCGGCTGCCACAGCCTGCGCATCCGGGAAGCGACTCCAGCGAACCGACTGTGTCATCCGTGCCGGTTCACGGGTCAACACAGGCCATACCCGATGCCAACAAGCGCGGGAACGTCAGGCACGCAGGGACAAACACCCGGCGGCTCGCGTAGAGAAGATGTTCCAGTGCCTTTTCCATGCCGCTTCCTTTACCGTTTGCGCTGCGGGAATTGTACCCGAATCCCGTGGATTTCACCTCGTCTACCACTGCTGTCCCGTTAACGTTGGAGCGAGCCTGCAGGTGAGGACATGGGACCGGTATCACCCGGTCAGGACCGTCTGCCGCAGGGATGCGGCAGTCGAGCGGCCAGGGATGGCAG
>JALSRZ010000038.1 GCA_026984515.1 Thiohalobacter sp.
CTGCTGGCACTGCTGGCACTTTCATTGCTGGCGCCGGCAACCAGCCATGCACCGGCAGACCTCGCCAGGGTGCCGGCCGTACTGCACCTCGACTGGTTCTATCTCAATGTCTATCCACTGCTCGACAAATGGCCGGCAACCCAGGTCTGGATGCTGACAATAAGCGTTACCCTGCTGCTGATGATCATGCCCTGGCTGCCACCCAAAAAGACCGGGCACGCGGCAGAAGTCCACCTCGATGAATGTAATGGCTGCGGCCAGTGCGCCGAGGACTGTCCTTTCGACGCCATCTCGGTACAGGCCCGCAGCGATGATGCACGCTGGGAAAACGAAGTCGTTGTCAACCCGACACTGTGTGCCGCCTGTGGTATCTGTGTCGGCTCCTGTCACTCATCCAATCCTTTCCGGCATGCCAAAAAAACGCTGGAAACCGGCATTGACATGCCCCAGTTCCCTGTTGACGAGATCCGCACACAGACCAGATCCGGGCTGGCTGAACTCAATGGCGATACCCGGATCATGCTGTTCGGCTGTGACAATGCTGTCGATATCAAGGAATTGCAGGCCGACAATGTTGCTGTAGTGAGCCTTTTCTGTACCGGCATGATTCCGCCGACGCTGGTCGAATATGCACAACGACACGGGGCGGATGGGGTCTTTATCACCGGCTGCCGTACCGGCGACTGCTACTTCCGCCTGGGCAATACCTGGCTGGACCAGCGTTTCGAGGGCAGACGCAAACCGGTGCTCCGACAACGCGCGGAACGTGACCGTATCCTGGTTTACCGGGCCGCTGAGACCGACATCACAAAACTGCGGCGCAGGCTCGCCGAATTCCAGCGTGGCATTGCTGCACTGAGTCAGGAAGCGCCTGCTTCCAGAGTCGGCCAGGTAAAAGAAGCATGATGCGGGAGATGCTGCGCTACCCCTTGCAGGCACTGAACTATACCCTGTTCATGCTGCTGGTATGGTATTTTTCCTCCTCACCGCCTTATACACGGCTGCAACCTGACCAGGCCGTTATCACAGTGGCATTTGCCCATATCGGCAAGCGCAAGGAAGAATGCCGCCAGCTGTCCCGGGAGGAACTGGCCAGGCTGCCGCCCAATATGCGTGCACCCATGGACTGCCCGCGCGAACGATCACCCGTCACGGTACAACTGCTACTGGACGGCAAGCTGCTGCTGGAGGATGTTGCCCGGGCACCGGGCCTCTACAGTGATCTGGGCGTGGATATCTACCACAGCGCCAAGGTACCTGTGGGCAGGCATACGCTGGCAGTGCAAATGAATGACAATGCCCGTGTGAAAGGCCCTACCTACACCGACGAGGAAACGGTGACACTGAAACCCGCACAGCTGCTGGTGGTTGATTTCAATCCCGAAGCCGGCAAATTCTTTTTCAAGTGAGCAGCTGAAGCCCGTGAACCGTATCACCGGCCACAAAGGGGATTGCCTACCTCGTTAATCAGTACGCCCCGTCACCTGCCGGTCCGCATACCGGTAGTGGAAACAGCAGACTCCGAACCCGGGTGCAGACGCTGAATCAGGTTGAAGAGGGCCACTGACAAGACGAGTATAATCACAAAAAATATCAGCGAACGGTTTTCAAAAGGTCCGCCGCGCCTGATCTCGATCTGTTTGAGAATCCAGTCGGAAACCGCGTAAAGAAATATGGCGGCGACCGTGTAATAAAGCATTTCCATTATCTGCACCCGGTGCAAGCTGGACAGTTTTTAAAGGGTACCACAATGCTCAAAACAGAAAACAGGCTACGGAGCCTGACGGAATGATCGCAAAAGATATTCACGTTTCTTTCGTCCTCATCACCTTCATCCTGTTTTTTATCCGCGGGATATGGATGATCGTTGAATCGGACATTTTACAGCGCAGCTGGACCCGGTGGCTGCCCCCGATAGTCGATACGATTCTGCTGGCAAGTGCGATCGTTCTTTCTGTCACTATCCATCAGTACCCCTTTGTAGATGCATGGTTGACGACCAAGGTCGTGGCTCTGATTCTCTATATTGGTCTTGGCATGCTGGCACTGAGCTACGGCAAAACAAAAACGGTCCGGATAAGCGCCTGGGTCGCGGCCCAGCTCTGTTTTATCTATATCGCCGCTGTGGCGATTACGAAAAACCCGCTGGTACTGTCGTGAAAAAAGTCGCTTTCCCTGTTTGCATCATAACACTTTTCATCCTGCTCGCAGCCTGTGGAAATCCCAACCAGCGGCTGGACGAATATGTGTTCTATGGCGGGCCGCAGTTCAAACTGAAAGTCGTGCGCTATTACCGCAATATTCCCTTCGACCAGCTGGGTGAACACGCCGTTGTGATGTGCCAGTCGGCAAGTACTACGAGACTCCCGGCAGCGGACCCGCAGGATGCCGGATGGCGCATGCTGGGGCCGCTTGAGGCCCGTGGCAGTAACAATGCACAGCAAGCGGCGCTCGGGGTGAAGGATGATTATGAAGTGCTTGACGATCATACACTGATCGGGAAAACACAGGTTTTCAATATCAGCTTCGATGCCTGTGGACATTTTATCAACTGGGATCCCGGCCGTTTGCCGCAGGCCATGATCAACCCGCTGGCGAAACCGGATTCCTGTGCGCCCAATGGCCCGGCTGACTGCCGCTACTTCGATTTCGAGGGTGAGCGTAAACCTCGCTATGAACAGATCCGCGTAGCCGGTAAGGGGCAGGTCAGCTTTGTGGCCAGTTCACCGGCTTTCAGGGGCGTTGAACTGCTGCGCGTTCGAACCCGGAATAACGGCGCTGTATGGCACGTGGAAGCTGCAGGGCCTGACAAGGTGAATTGCCGTCAGGCAAGAGAGGGCACCCTGGGGTGCAAGGTGAATTGCCGTCAGGCAAGAGAGGGCACCCTGGGGTGCAAGGTGAATTGCCGTCAGGCAAGAGAGGGGGAGCTGGAGTGCGTCGATCGACAGGCTTTAAGACCGGATACCCTCCGTTCACTGTCGATGTCCTTACTGGAAAATGGAATGAAGGGTATCAGCCTGATGGACTGGCTTGAATCGGTACTTCCATCTGGCAGTATGGTGATATGGCCGGATACATTCAGTGCCTGTAGTGATCGACGCTGTGCTGAAATCCGCTTTAACGACAGCAAAGGAAACAGTGGCACACTTTCTATCGCCGTGGACGCAGCTTCGGAAAACAGTCCTGGTGCAATATCATTTCATTCCGCTGTTTACAGATCGGGCGACAAATCCCGAACAGTCAGCTCACTGGCCAGCCTACGTGAAAACCTGGCCGCCGACACAAGATGATACCGTTCAGCTCAACCCTTTACTCACGAAAAATTCCCGGTACTGGTAATCGACCTTATTGATGTGATGGTACAGCCAGTCCCAGAGCAGGCTGCTCATTTTTTTCTTGAACTTGACATTGCGGTTATTGATATCCGCCTGCAGCTTTATCATTTCTGCGGAGAATTTATCGTGCAGTTTCTTGTGTGCGACATAGTCCGGGTAACCGTACTTGCGCATCAACTCCTCCTCCTGCGAAAAATGCGTAGCCACGTAGCGCATGATCTTGCTGAACAGGGCATCAATGCGGCGCCAGTCCTGGTTAGTGGGTTCGTGCGTCGATAACTCATCCACGATCAGACTGAACTCCACGGCATAACTCGCCAGGCGCAGGTGCTGTTTATTGATCTCGGCTATACCCACTTCTTTAAGCAGGCAATGCGAATTGTCCCTGGCAGCGGAACTCTTGAAACCGAACATGGTGTACCTCCGACACAGATGGCGACCCGGTGCCGAAGCGGATATCCAGCTGGCGCCCGGCGATTTCGCACAGCCACTATATTAGCATAACACCCGCCGGAAATTGCTTTGTGCTGCCTGATGGCCTGGCCCGCATTTCTCACCGGGTTCCGTAGCGAGGCGGTGGCAGGTCGTGTGATAAGCGGCGTTCGCGACCGAGGGCCGCGCAGGCATAGTCGACACTATGTCGAGCAGCCCGACCGAGTGAACGCCGCTTAGCGCGCGGCATGACGCCGCCGCAGCAGGAAGTCGGTGAGAAATGCGGGCTGGTCGCTGTGGACATAAACCCATCGGCCGACAGGTTCTGTGATGCCACCGTACAGATGCTGCGGGTACTTCCGGGTGGGCCAGTAAACAAAGGTATCATGGTTCAGCAGTCCGGTCGGACAATTGATGCGTAGCTCCCAGGGGGCGCCATGCACAACTCGACTCCCGCCGGGAGATCCAAGCAGCGACTCGAGCACATCTCTCGGCATGCCATTCAGGCGGTAAGTGTCGGGCAGGGCCAGGGCCATGCCGATGCGATCCCCCCCTGTTTTCCAGCGCGCTGTATCGAAGGTCTCCGGTTCATAACCTTTCGGCATCCGCTCGATCAGTGCGCCGGTAATTTTTCCCTGTGCATCCAGGGTGAATACCAGGATCGCGTGGGCAGGATCGCCCTCGTCGTATCTGTTCGTCCCTGACCACGGCCGGCCCTGTCTTGACCCCAGGTCGTACCACACAATCGATCCCTGTTTGTTCGCGAGGGAACGATACTCGAAGCGCTTGCATTCCTGTAAACCTGTAGCAGGCAGACTCTCCAGGTAT
>JALSRZ010000039.1 GCA_026984515.1 Thiohalobacter sp.
GGGATCGGTCGATTCATGGGAGTGGACCCGGCCGGGGTCAGTGACAGCAATATTTACAGTTTTAACCGCTATGCGTATGCGAATAATAATCCGTACAAATTTGTAGATCCGGATGGAGAGGAGAGTCGGCAAGCGGCATTTAAACAGCTTGGTTTACAAGATCCTGGCGCAGGGATGGCGAATGGAGCCAGGCAGATTGCAAATGGAGCTTCGGCGGCGGCAGATTTTATCGATGCAGAAGCAACCGATCCGACGAATTTTCTTTTTGGCGTGTTTGGTGGAGTAGTAAAGAAGATCGGCGGGAAACTTGTTGCAAAGGGGCTAGGAAAGGTCGACCCAAATAAGCTAAATCATGTTTTTGGGCAAGAAAAACACGAACTGGGTCCATATGCTGGATAAGTTTGGGGGTAATCAAGAAAAGGCATTCCGAGCATTAGATGATGTGGCTCAAGAAGCTTTTAGGGGTGGGAAGCTCAATCTCAAAAATGGAATTAACACTCAAACAAGAGTCAACGTTAATGGCGTTGATGTTAATCTGGTAGGTGGTCGGGTTGTCAATGGTAGGTTCCAGATTGGTTCTGCTTCGCGGAGGGATATCCCATGACAAACCTTAAGGGAGCCAGCGACTTTGAGCAAACAATAATCGAGCATATTATAAAAAAAGAGGCGCCAGAATATGAAAAGCACTTGCCGTATCTTTCGGTTGATAGGCGTGAAAACACAGGGGCAGGTGTTTATGTGTATTTCAAGTACTCAGCAAAAGTCCCACTATTTTCTTCTGAGAATAGAACAATAGGCCAATCTGTATTCGCAGAGATAGAAGGTTTAGAAGGTGGTGCTGGGTTCATGTTGTACATAGATGAGGGGCGAATAACTTTGCTGGAATCCTTTAGTCATGGTTCCGAAGCGTGGCCTGATCATATCTCAAGGTTTGAGGTCCAAGACCTATGAGTACGATGCTTCGCCTAATATTGCTATTCATTTTGGCTGCAATGTCTTACCAGTCGTGGGGAAAGATGATGGCCATAGATGTTGGAGTTTACGACAATGACGGCAGCCATAATGCTTATCACGCGAAAAATCAGGAAAGTCTTGCCTACGATGAATTTTTGCTTATTCCTGCTAGTACCAAAGCCACCACCTCGAAAATTTTTGGAAGAAAAGACCCAAACCGGATCTTTTTTTGCCTTGCAGGGCGATTTTATTGTTGTAAAGAGTGTACCGAAATCTCTCAAAGATCAGGCTGCCGACCTTATTCTGCAGAATGCAAATAAAAATCGGGTTACTTTGCGTTCTCCTAGCCAAAAAATGGAAGTGGATTTAGCAGGAAGGGCTCATGGTGACGTTCCGACTTCACATACTAATGTTTCTCCTAGAAACTTAAAGGCCCCTAATCAGCCTGCATATAACACGAAAAATTCACCAGTTCCTCCCGCACACAGCAGGATATCAGGACAACGCGAAGGTTTCTTGAACGTCAGGGGCGACAATGAAGAAAGGCTTTGAAATAGGACAAAGTAACGAGATTATCAAGGCTGGCAAGATTTATGATCTGCATAACCTGTATGATTTCGTTGGGATAGTTTTAAAAGGAAAAGATCGCCGATTGCAGCTATTATTTGAACCAAACCCAGAATATGGAAAGGGCCAATTACCCATTTCGTTGAATTTTGAAGAAATTGATTATTTGGAGTTTAGCCCTAATTTTGGAACCCAAATTATTTCTGGTTTGGATGAGATGGGTTACAAAAACCCCGAAGACCGCGATGATGAATGGTTAATGGATGAACAACAAGCAACCTCTAATGACCATTTATTTTTCCGAATGGATGGCGGCGACTTTATCCGGGTTCATTGTCAAAATGCAGATATTGTTGAAGCTACAACGTTAACCTCAATTTAGGGGGGTTACCGTAAAGACTCAAAGATCTTTTATGACGCTGGTAACCGCACCTGTCAATGCAGCCAGATCGGCATCACTAATGATAAAGGACGGCATGAGGTACACCAGTTTTCCAAACGGCCGCACCCATACGCCGGCGTTGACAAAAGCCCGCGTGATATGGTGCATGTCGACGGCCTGTTTCATTTCAACCACGCCGATGGCGCCCAGTACGCGCACGTCCGCTACCGAAGCAGATGCCCGGCAGGGTGCCAGTCCCTGTTGCAGTCCTCGTTCGATACGTCGGATGTTTGTTCGCCAGGGGGATTCCAGTAACAGGTGAATGCTGGTCGATGCGGCCGTGCAGGCCAGCGGATTGGCCATGAAAGTGGGACCGTGCATGAACACGCCGGGCTCACCCTGATCAATTGTATCGGATACCGCCTTGCTGGTCAGGGTGGCGGCCAGGGTCAGGTAACCACCGGTCAGTGCTTTGCCGATGCACATCATATCCGGTGCCACGTTGGCGTGTTCACAGGCAAACAGTTTTCCGGTGCGGCCAAAGCCGGTGGCGATTTCATCCAGGATCAGCAGAACGTCATGGCGATCGCATAAGGCGCGTGCTTTCTGCAGGTATTCGGCGGAGTAGAACCACATGCCGCCGGCGCCCTGGACAATGGGTTCCACGACGAGAGCGGCGGTGTGCGGGGCGTGTTGTTCCAGTGTCTGTGCGAGTGGCGCAATGTCCGCATCGCTGCAGGCTTCGCTAAAGCGGCAACGTGGCCGGTCGACAAAGACATTCTTTGCCAGGGCATCGCTGAACAGGCTGTGCATGCCGGTGTCAGGATCACTGACCGACATGGCTCCGAAGGTATCGCCGTGGTAGCCGCAGCGCAGGCTGATAAACTTGCGACGTTCCGGCCGGCCCCTGGCGTGCCAGTACTGGATGGCCATTTTCAACGCCACTTCGACCGCCACGGAACCGGAATCGGAGTAGAAGATGCTGTCCAGGCCGGCGGGCGTTATCGCCAGGAGCTGCCGGGTCAGTTCAATGGCGGGTTCATGGCTCAGCCCGCCGAACATGACGTGGGATACTTTTCGCACCTGGTTTTCGAGCGCCGCATTCATGCGCGGGTGGTTGTAGCCGTGGATCACGGACCACCAGGATGACATGCCGTCGATCAGTTCGCGACCGTCAGTCAGTTTTAAACGCACACCGTGCGCGGATTCAACGATGAACACCGGCGCGTCGGACTGCATGGCACTGTAAGGGTGCCAGATGTGTCTGCGGTCTGTAGCTTCGCTGGACTCGGGCCTGTTCAAGCGGATATTTCGATCAGCGTTTCGTCCGGGTTGACGCTGTCGCCCTTGGCGACATGTACGGCCTGCACCGTGCCGGCAATCGGGGCCTGGATTTCGGTTTCCATTTTCATGGCTTCGGTGACCAGTACCGGGTCACCGGCCTGTACACTGGCGCCGACCTCGACCAGCACATCGATCACGGTGCCCGGCATGGTGGTGGATACATCGCCGGGTTTTCCGGGCCTGGGACGTTTACTGCCGCTGCGCGCACCGCCTTCGCTGTCACCGTCTTCCAGTTCGGACAGGGTTTCGATCATGATTTCCTCGGGTACGCCGTCCACTGTCATGTAGAACGGGCGATCCCCCTGGGTGCGGTGCCCGATTCCGGTGATCTGGATGTGGTGGGTCTCACCGTGCAGGGTGACATTGAACTCGGTGGGTTTTTTCGATCCGTCTGCGCCGCCTGCCGGTACGGGTTCCAGCGGTTCGGGGACCAGGTTGCCGGCGGCGCGCTGTTCGAGAAAATCCCGGCCGATGTCCGGGAACATGGCAAAGATCAGGATGTCTTCGTCGCTGCCGGCCAGTTCCCCGATTTCCTCGCGCAGGTTGTCCATTTCATCGTCCAGCAGGTCGGCCGGGCGCACCTCGATGACATCTTCGTTGCCGATGGCCTGCTGGCGGATCAGACTGTTGATCGGCCCCGGCGCGCGCCCGTAGCGGCCCTGCAGGTACAGTTTCACTTCGTTACCGATGGACTTGTAGCGCTCGCCGGTCAGTACATTTACCACCGCCTGCGCGCCGACGATCTGTGAAGAAGGGGTGACCAGCGGCGGGAAGCCCAGGTCCTCGCGCACGCGCGGGATCTCGTTCAGCACATCCTCGATATGGTTCAGCACACCCTGTTCACGCAGCTGGGTATACAGGTTGGAGATCATGCCGCCCGGCACCTGGTAGACCTGCACGCGGGTATCCAGCCCGGTCATCTCGCTCTCGAACTGGTGGTATTTTTTGCGCACTTCCCGGAAGTAAAAGCCGATGTTCTGCAGTTCTTTCAGGTCGAGCCCGGTGTCGTATTCGGTAGCCGCCAGCGCAGCCACCATGCTTTCGGTCGGCGGGTGGGAGGCCCCGCCGGAGAAGGATGAGATGCAGGTATCGATATGCCGGCAGCCGTTTTCGATCGCTTTCAGCTGGCACATTTCCGCGGTGCCGGCGGTGGCGTGGCTGTGCAGGTGGACGGGCAGGTCGATGGCCTTGCCCAGTTCGGCGAACAGTTCCGCGCTGACCATCGGTGTCAGCAGGCCCGCCATGTCTTTTACGGCGATGCTGTCGCAACCCATGTCTACCAGCTGTTTTGCCATGTCGGTAAACTGCGCGATGCTGTGTACCGGGCTGATGGTGTAGCAGATGGTTCCCTGGGCGTGCTTGCCGGATTCCTTTACCGCCGCGACAGAGGTTTCCATATTGCGTACGTCGTTCAGGGCGTCAAAGATACGGAACACGTCGATGCCGTTCTCGGCGGACTTGTGCACAAAAGCGCGTACCACATCGTCCGAGTAGTGGCGGTAGCCCAGCAGGTTCTGGCCGCGCAACAGCATCTGCAGGCGTGTATTCGGCAGTGCCTCGCGCAGTCTGCGCAGGCGCTCCCAGGGGTCTTCCTTGAGAAAACGTATACAGGCATCGAAGGTCGCACCGCCCCAGACCTCGAGCGACCAGTAGCCGATCTTGTCCAGCCATTCGCAGATGGGCAACATGTCGTCAGTGCGCATGCGGGTTGCGATCAGGGACTGGTGCCCGTCGCGCAGTACAAGGTCGGTAATGTGAACCTGGCTGGACATATCCTGTTCCTGTTGTTCCATGAATTCAGTACCCGGCGTTGGCGGCCACGGCCGCGGCGACGACGGCCGCCAGTTCACGCGTCGGGCGGCTGGTGCGGTAGTGCACCAGGTAAGGGTGGTCGGCGACAAAGCCGGTATCAAACCGGCCGGCGCGAAACGTATCCACGTCCAGTACTTCGAGGTAGTACGGAATGGTGGTCTTGACGCCGTATACACCGGTGTCGTGCAGGGCGCGCCGGGCGCGGTTCAGCAGCTCGTCCCAGTTGAGCGCCCACACCGTGATCTTCGCACACATGGAGTCGTAAAAGGGTGGAATGGCATACCCGGTGTAGATGGCCGCATCGGTGCGCACGCCGGGTCCGCCCGGGGCGAAGTAGCGGGTGATGCGGCCGAAACTCGGCAGGAAATCGTTCTTGGGGTCTTCGGCATTGACACGGAACTGCATGGCGAAGCCACGCCGCTGGATCTCGTCCTGGCGGAACGACAGGGCTTGCCCGTCGGCGATGCGGATCTGCTCGGCGACGATATCGATGCCGGTAATGCTTTCTGTCACGGTGTGTTCGACCTGCAGGCGGGTATTCATTTCCATGAAGTAGAAATTTTCGTCGCCGTCCATCAGGAATTCGACCGTGCCAGCGTTCTGGTAACCAACGGACTGCGCCGCCTTTATGGCGTAGTCACCGAGCAGGGTGCGTTGTTCCTCGCTGAGCTGTGGGGAGGGTGCGATTTCGATCAGTTTCTGGTGACGGCGCTGGATGGAACAGTCACGCTCGAACAGGTGTACTACGTTGCCGTGGCTGTCGGCGAGTACCTGCACCTCGATGTGCCGCGGCCGGTCAACGCATTTTTCCAGGAAGATATCCGCGCTGCCGAAGGCCTTGCGCGCTTCCGACAATACCCGGTCATAGTTGCGCCGCAGCTGTTTTTCGCTGTCGCAGCGGCGAATACCCCGGCCGCCACCGCCCGATGTGGCCTTGAGCATGATGGGGTAGCCGATGGTGTCGGCCAGTGCGAGCGCCTCGTCGAGGCCGGAAAGGCTGGCATCGCTGCCGGGCACTACCGGCACGCCGGCCTCCTGCATGCTGCGCCGCGCTTCGATCTTGTTGCCCATGCGGCGGATGACCTCGGCATCGGGCCCGATGAATTTGATACCGCGGCGCGCGCAGATGTGCGCCAGCTGGGGGTTCTCGGACAGGAAACCATAGCCGGGGTGCAATGCATCGCAGCCGGTGGCCTTGGCCAGGTTGACGATACGATGGGCGTTCAGGTAACCGGCAACCGGGTCCGGGCCAATGTTGTAGGCCTCGCTGGCTTTCTTGACGTGCAGTGCGTGGCGGTCCGCATCCGGGTAAATGGCCACCGAATCGATGCCGGCTTCCTGGCAGGCGCGTACGATCCGGACCGCGATTTCCCCCCGGTTGGCGATCAGTATTTTGCGTATCAAGGTGGCCCGTCTCCTGTCAGCGTTCCTTCCAGCATAGCGGCATACCGGGGCGGTCGCTGGAAAGCGCCTGAAGAGCTTGTTTTTCTACGCAAAAGTTGGTCCGCTGTCAACCGTGGCCGGGTTTTGCTGCCGGATTAACCTCCCGTTAATTCAGCATCTTAGCTTTGACAGAACGGCTGTACAGCGGGTATCATGCCGCGCTTATGCTGGATTGCCTGCCGGAACGTATCGAGCCCGTGGGGCTCGCGGACGCCGGGCGTTCCTTTCGTGGTGAAGTACCCGTTAGTGAACTGATGCGCCTGCGTCCCTCGTTGTCATCGACGGATGGCGTGCTCAGGGTGGAACTGGAGTTTCGTCGTGATGAACGGCGTGTCCGGATCCTGACAGGACATATCCGGGGGACGGTAGACCTGGTCTGCCAGCGGTGCCTGGAGACCCTGGGATTCCCGCTGGACATCGATTTCAGGCTGGGCATCGTTGCCGACGACGCTGAAGTCGTGCGCCTGCCGGACGGGTACGAACCGTTGCTGGTGACGGGTGAACCCCTGCAGACCTTCGAGGTGATCGAGGACGAGGTGTTGCTCGCAATACCGGTGATACCGCTCCACGAGGGAGTGGACAGCTGCGACAGCGGCTACGTAAACCAGCCGCAAGCGGAAAAAGAAAACCCGTTTGCGGTACTGGCAAAGCTCAAATTATAGATTGTACAAGCAGGAGATACGGTCATGGCCGTTCAGAAAAGCCGGAAGACACCTTCAAGACGCGGCATGCGTCGTTCGCATGACAGCCTGAAAGGCGCCGCCCTGTCAGTGGAGCAGACCACGGGCGAAACCCATCTGCGTCACCATGTCAGTCCCGACGGTTACTACCGCGGCCGCAAGGTCATCAACAAAGATTTTGACTGATCCGCGTTGCGGTATCACTGTATCCACCAGGAAATCCGTCACACGCTGCTTCGCCCGGTTCGGGAAGCAGCGTGTATTTTTTTGGTATGACTGATCACCTGACCATTGCCCTCGATGTCATGGGTGGCGACACCGGTGCGGATGTCGTGCTGCCGGCGGCCTTGCGCGCGTTGCAGAAACGTGCGGACCTCGAACTGATCCTGGTGGGTGACGAGGAGATTATCACGCGTGACCTGCAGGCCCTGGGGGCTGCCGGGAACCCCCGGTTGACGGTGCAACATGCCTCCCAGCACGTGGATATGGACGAACAGCCCTCGCACGCGCTGCGCTTCAAGAAAGATTCATCCATGCGCATCGCCATCAACCTGGTCAAGGAGGGGCGTGCGCAGGCCTGTGTCAGCGCCGGGAATACCGGCGCCCTGATGGCGACTGCGCGCTATGTGCTCAAGACCCTGCCGGGCATCGATCGCCCGGCGATCTGCACGGCGCTGCCGACCATGACCGGACACACCTGGATGCTGGACCTGGGCGCCAATGTCGACAGCAGCGCGGAACAGTTGTTCCAGTTTGGCTTGATGGGCTCGGTGCTGGCCGGTGCGATTGACGATAACCGTAACCCGCGGGTCGGCCTGCTGAACATCGGCGAAGAGGAAATGAAGGGCAGCGAGACCGTCCGCGAGGCATCCACCCTGTGTTCCAGCGGGGTGCTGAACTATATCGGCTTTATTGAAGGCGATGATATTTACAGCGGCAAGGTGGACGTGGTTGCCTGCGACGGCTACGTCGGCAATATTGCCCTGAAGAGCAGCGAAGGCATCGCCAGGATGATTTCCTTTTATATCAAGCGAGAGTTTTCCCGCAACCTGCTGACCCGCCTGGCGGCACTGGTGGCGATGCCGGTGCTGAAAGCGTTCCGCAGGCAGATCGATCCACGGCGCTATAACGGCGCCAGCCTGCTGGGCCTGCGCGGCATCGTGATCAAGAGTCACGGCGGCGCCGATGTGCTGGCCTTTGCCAATGCCATCCATGTCGCAGTGGTTGAGGTCGAGCAGAAGGTTCCCGAGCGTATCAGTTCACAACTGCACAGCGTGCTTTCCAGGAGGCAGGCAGGGTGAGCTACACACGCATTACCGGCACCGGCGGTTACCTGCCCGACCGGGTGATGACCAACCACGACCTGGAAAAGATGGTGGACACCTCGGATCAGTGGATCCGCGAACGCACCGGGATCAGCAAGCGCCACATTGCCGCCGACGGGCAGAACACGGTCGACCTGGCCGAGCACGCGGCGCGGCGGGCGCTGGAAGCCGCCGGCCGGGACGTTCAGGATATCGACCTCATCATTGTGGCGACGACGACACCGGACCAGGTGTTTCCCAGTACCGCCTGCCTGCTGCAGAAACGCCTCGACCGGCACGGTTGTGCCGCCTTCGATATCCAGGCGGTCTGTACCGGGTTTGTGTACGCCCTGTCGATCGCCGACAAGTTCATCCGCACCGGTAGCGCGAAATGCGCGCTGGTAGTGGGCGCCGAAACCCTGTCGCGGGTGCTCGACTGGACCGACCGCAGCACCTGTGTGCTGTTCGGTGACGGTGCCGGAGCCGTGGTGGTGGAGGCCAGTGACGAGCCCGGCATCCTGTCCACGCATCTGCACGCGGACGGGGCCTACGAAAGCCTGCTGACGGTGCCGGGTGGTGTCAGCCAGGGTTACGACAGTCTCAGGGACGGCAACGGTTTTGTGAAAATGAAGGGCAACGAAGTTTTCAAGGTAGCGGTCAACACGCTGGGGCGCATCGTCGACGAAACCCTGGAAGCGAATAACATGAGCAAGTCCGATATCGATTGGCTGGTGCCGCACCAGGCCAATATCCGCATTATCCAGGCGACCGCTCGCAAGCTGAAAATGTCGATGGACCACGTGGTGGTGACGGTGGACGAACACGGCAATACCTCGGGCGCGTCGGTGCCGCTGGCGCTCGACGTGGCCGTGCGCGACGGCCGGGTAAAGCCGGGTGAGACGCTGCTGCTGGAAGCTTTCGGTGGCGGCTTTACCTGGGGTTCCATTCTTCTCAGGTTCTGACAGATTTGTGCGATGACTTCATCCAGTGACAAACCGGACTTTGCCATGGTGTTCCCCGGCCAGGGTTCGCAATCGGTCGGCATGCTGTCTGAACTTGCCGCCGCCTTTCCGTTGGTCCGGGAGACGTTCGATGAAGCGTCCGCGGTGCTGGGCTACGATCTCTGGCAGCGCGTCAGCGCGGGCCCGGTGGAACTGCTCAACCAGACCTCCTGCACCCAGCCGGCCCTGTTGACCGCGGGGGTTGCGACCTGGCGCTGCTGGCAACAGCGTACCGACCGCTTGCCGGCCATGATGGCGGGACACAGCCTGGGCGAATACACGGCGCTGGTCTGTGCCGATGCCATCGATTTTACCGATGCGGTACGCCTGGTGGAACAGCGCGGCCTGCACATGCAGAACGCGGTTCCCGAGGGCAGCGGTGGCATGGCGGCCATCCTGGGCCTGGAGGACGCGCAGGTGAAAACGCTCTGCGCGCAGGCGGCCGGGGGGGAAACGGTCAGCGCGGTTAATTTCAATTCTCCGGGCCAGGTGGTGATCGCCGGTGACCGGGCGGCCGTGGAACGCGCCATGGCGCTGGCGAAACAGGCGGGAGCCAAACGCGCCCTGCCGTTGCCGGTCTCGGTTCCTTCACATTGCGACCTCATGCAACCCGCGGCCGAAGCATTTGCAGCCGACCTGGCCGCCGTGGAGTTCAGGGCGCCCGTGATCCCGGTATTGCACAATGTCGATGTTGCGCGTCACAACGACCCGGACGAAATACGCAGCGCCCTGGTGGCACAGCTGTATCGGCCGGTGCGCTGGGTGGAGATCATTCAGAGTATGCGTACAGCAGGCATCGCTACCGTATTCGAAATGGGCCCGGGCAAGGTGCTGGCGGGTCTGAATAAACGCATCGACAAAACCATGCCGGGCATTGCCGTCCAGACCGACGCGGATCTGGACCGGGCACTGGCGCTGGCAGAACAGACAGGGAGTTGAACTCAGTATGCCTTTGAGCGATGACATTGCACTGGTAACCGGGGCCAGCCGGGGAATCGGCCAGGCCATTGCGTTGCAACTGGGTAGACAGGGTGCCACTGTGATCGGTACCGCGACTACGGAAAAGGGCGCGGAGGCGATCCAGTCGACGTTCGACGAGCAGGGTGTTGAGGGACTGGGACTGGCGCTGAATGTCACGCAGGCGGATTCTGTCGACAGCGCCATGAAACAGATCAGGGAACGTTTCGGCAGCCCGACCGTGCTGGTCAACAATGCCGGCATCACCCGCGACAACCTGCTCATGCGCATGAAGGACGACGAGTGGAATGACGTGATCGATACCGACCTGGGTTCGGTTTTTCGTCTCAGCAAGGCCTGTCTGCGCGGCATGATGAAAGCCAGACGCGGCCGGATCATCAATATTGCGTCGGTAGTGGGAGCGACCGGCAACCCCGGCCAGGCCAATTATTGTGCCGCCAAGGCCGGGATGATCGGGTTCACCAAATCACTGGCGCGCGAAGTCGGCTCGCGCGGCATTACCGTCAACGCTGTTGCGCCGGGTTTTATCGACACCGACATGACGCGCGCGTTGCCGGACGAGCAGCGCGACGTGCTGATCACCCAGGTCCCCCTGGGCAGACTGGGCGCTGTCGACGATATCGCCCACGCGGTGGCATTTCTGGCATCGGCGCAGGCGGCCTATATCACGGGCGAAACCCTGCACGTGAACGGCGGCATGCATATGAGTTAAAGAATTAAATTAACTATATATGTTATCTTGTTGATATACTGTAACAAGCAAGACAGAAACTGCGGGCGGGAAGGTGTAGAATCAACCCCGGTCCGGGACCTCCCGGCGACTGGAATGGTTATACACTTTTCAATACACTACGCGCGCAGCCTGGAATGATCACAAACAACTGAGGAACTTTCAGCGATGAGTAATGTTGAAGAACGCGTCAAGAAGATTGTCGTCGAGCAACTGGATGTTAGCGAAGACTCTGTCACCAACGAAGCATCTTTTGTAGATGACCTGGGCGCGGATTCCCTGGATACCGTGGAGCTGGTTATGGCGCTTGAAGAAGAATTCGAGTGCGAGATTCCCGACGAAGAGGCGGAAAAGATCACCACCGTCCAGCAAGCGATTGATTACGTTACGGCACACCTCGGTTAACCATCACGTCCCTCGTAATCGCAGTGCCGGCTGTCCGGGCCGGCGCTGCGGTGTAATCCACTGTCCTGCAGAACCTTTGGAGTAACATCCTGTGTCGCAACGCCGCGTCGTGGTTACCGGACTGGGCATCGTCAGCCCGGTCGGACTTACCGTCCAGGAAGCCTGGGAGAATATCATCGCGGGCCGCAGTGGTATCCGGTCGATCACGGAATTCGACGTCACCGATTTCCCGGTGCGTTTCGGCGGCACCATCCAGGGTTTCGACGTGTCCGACTACATGTCAAAAAAGGACGCGCGCAGGATGGAGCATTTTATCCATTACGGTTTTGCCGCTGGTACACAGGCCATGAAGGATGCCGGCCTGGAAGTGACCGAAGCCAATGCCGAGCGCATCGGTGTCTCGATCGGCTCCGGTATCGGTGGCCTGCGCGGTATCGAAAAGAACTACGACGCTTTCCTGGAAGGCGGTCCGCGCAAGATCTCCCCGTTTTTCGTTCCCGCCAATATCATCAACATGATCGGTGGCAACCTGTCCATCAGCTACGGGCTCAAGGGCCCGAACATCGCCATGGTGACGGCCTGTACCTCGGGGACACACAGCATTGGCGAAGCCGCGCGCATTATCGCCTACGGCGACGCGGATGCCATGCTGGCCGGTGGCGCGGAAATGGCCACCACGCATACCGGGCTGGGCGGTTTTGCCGCTGCCAAGGCCCTGTCCACGCGCAATGACGATCCGCAGGCGGCCAGCCGGCCCTGGGACCTGGACCGTGACGGTTTCGTGCTGGGTGACGGTGCCGGTGTCATGGTGCTGGAGGAATACGAACAGGCCCGGGCACGCGGCGCCAATATCTACGCAGAGGTTTCCGGCTATGGCATGAGTGGTGATGCCTACCACATGACGCAGCCGGCACCGAACGGAGACGGTGCTGCGCGCTGCATGCGCAACGCCATACGTGATGCGGGCCTGAACCCGGACCAGGTCGACTATATCAACGCACACGGCACTTCCACGCCGGCGGGTGACCTGGCCGAAGTACAGGGTATCAAGACTGCGCTGGGTGATCATGCTTACCGGGTTGCAGTCAGCTCCACCAAGTCCATGACCGGCCACCTGCTGGGTGCCGCGGGCGGTGTGGAGGCCATCTTCTCGATACTGGCCCTGCGTGACCAGGTGGCACCGCCGACTATCAACCAGGTGACCGCTGACCCGCAGTGTGACCTGGATTTTGTGCCCAACGAAGCCCGCAATATGACCATCCGTGCCGTGATGTCCAATTCATTCGGCTTTGGCGGTACCAACGGCGCCATTGTTTTTACCCGACCGGGTTAGTGTTTCATCCACATGCAGGTAATCACCGAAGCCGGCTTTGACCTGCTTGACCTGCACGCCCTTGACCCCGGGCGTTACCCGCACCTGCTGGAAAGTTCCGCGCACGGTCCACAGGGCCGTTTTGACATCCTGTTTGCCTTCCCCGGCGAAGCACTGGTGCTGCATGGCCTGCACGACTTTGATTTCCTGCAGGCGCTGGATACACACTGGCAAGCCGCGGCGCAGGATCAGCAATGCGAAGGGGAGCTGCCATTCCGCGGTGGCTGGTTCCTGTACCTCGGTTATGAACTGGCTGCCCAGGTCGAGCCCCGGTTACAGCTGCCGGAAGATCCCGCGGCATTGCCGGTCGCCAGTGCCACCCGTATGCCCGCTGCGATTATCCACGACCACCGGGAGGGCCAACGCTGGATCGTTGCCGAACAGCCGCAACAGGTGCAACAGATCCGCGCGGATATTGCCCGGATCGCTCCGTTTGCAGCACCGTTGCCGGCCATCGCCCTGCAGGCCGGCGAGGACCCCGAACAGCCCTACCTGGAGGCCGTGCAGCGTATCCTGGCCTACATCCGGGACGGGGATGTGTTCCAGGTCAACCTGTCCCGCCAGTGGCGCGCGGACTGGCCGCGTGCGACCGACAGTCATCAGCTGTACCGCCAGTTGCGCAGCGCCAATCCCGGCCCCTTCAACGGCCTGGCCACCTGGGGAGAGGCCGCCTTGCTGAGTTCTTCCCCCGAGCGCCTGGTTGCGACCCGGGGCGAACGGGTGTACACCCGCCCGATTGCCGGTACCCGTCCCAGGGGGCAGCGGGAAGAGACCGACCGTACCTTCTCTGATGAACTGCTGGCACATCCCAAGGAACGCGCCGAACACATCATGCTCATCGACCTGGAACGTAACGACCTGGGGCGCATCGCCGTCCCCGGCAGTGTCGAGGTGAGCGAACTGATGACACTGGAATCCTATGCGACCGTCCATCATATCGTCTCCAGTGTCGAAGCGCGCATCCGTCCCGGGGTGACCCCGGGAGAGATTATCCGTGCGCTGTTCCCGGGTGGTACCATTACCGGTTGTCCCAAGGTGCGTTGTATGGAGATCATTGCCGAGCTCGAAGGGACCGGCCGCGGTGCCTACACGGGTTCGATGGGCTATCTGAACCACGATGGCAGTATGGACCTGAATATCCTGATCCGCACCCTGGTGCGCAGTGGTGACCAGCTGCAGTTTCGCGCGGGCGCCGGGATTGTCAGCGACTCTGTACCGCGTAATGAGCTGGAGGAAACCCGCGCCAAGGCGCGCGGTATGCTGCGTGCGATACAGGGGCGACAGCCGTGAAAGAGGTACAGTATTTCATCAATGGTCAGCCGGATGACCGGGTCAGTGTCGCCGAGCGCGCGTTGCAATATGGCGACGGCCTGTTTGAAACTATCCGCGTGCGTGGCGCCGAACCGGAGTACATCGCCAGGCACATGCAGCGCCTGAACAGCGGTTGTGAGCAACTGCAGTTCCCGCCGCTCGACTGGGCGCTGGTCCGGGAGGAGTGGCTGGAACTGGCGGCGCAGGGTCAGGACGCGGTACTCAAGTACATCCTCAGCCGCGGCGCTGGCGGTCGCGGCTACCGGCCCGCTTCCGACACGCAGGTTACCCGTATCGCCTCGTTGCACCCGCTGCCGCACTGGCCGGCCGATCCGCAGCAGCACGGTGTGCGCACCCGGATCTGCAGTACGCGCCTGGCGGCACAGCCGCTGCTGGCGGGGATCAAACACCTCAACCGCCTGGAACAGGTGCTGGCGCGAGCGGAGTGGCAGGACGACGCGATTGCAGAAGGGCTGATGCTCGACGATCGGCAGCGCCTGGTTGAGGGAACCATGAGCAATGTGTTTATCGTCGACGGCCGCGAGCTGCTCACCCCGGCGTTGTCGGCGTGCGGAGTGGCCGGCGTGATGCGATCTGTTATTCTCGACCTGGCGGCCACCCTGGGCCTGCCGGTGCGGGTGGCGCCAGTAACGCTGGACGATGTGCGTACCGCCCGGGAAATGTTTGTCTGTAACAGCCTGGCCGGGATCTGGCCGGTTGTGTCCGTCGAGTCGGTCCGGGAATTTTCAATCGGCCGGTTGACCCGCCAGTTGCAGGTGGCGCTGGAAGCCGGTGAGGATGATGACAGGGGTAACTGGTACAGGACGTGAACGGGGTGGAAAGCAGACAAGGTACCGTGCGCGACACGGTTTTCCGGGTGGCCGGTCTGTTCGTGCTGGCGGGCAGCTTCGCGCTGGCCTGGCTGTACATGGATTTCCAGGCTTTTCGCCAGCAGGCGCTGGCGGTCCCCGAGCAGGGCCTGAGCCTGGTGGTGGAACCGGGCAGCAACCTGAAATCGATCGCCGGCAGGCTGGAGCAGCAGCAGGTGCTGGACAATGCGCGCTACCTGGTGGTACTGGCACGCTATCTCCGGCTGGACGCGCGGATCAAGGCCGGGGAGTTCAGGCTGTCGCCCGGCACGACACCGGAACAGCTGCTGCGCCAGCTTGCCGAGGGCAAGGTGGTGCAGCACACCATTACCCTGATCGAGGGGGAAACCTTTGCGCAGATGATGCAGCGCGTGAGCGCGGACCCGGTGCTGGTGCACAAGCTGGCGTCAAGTGATGCCGAAACCGTAATGGCGGCCATCGGGCACCCCGGCGAGCACCCGGAAGGCCGCTTTCTCGCCGAAACCTATCACTTTCCCCGTGGTACTTCGGATATCGACTACCTGCGCCGCGCCTACCGGGAAATGCAGATTTTTCTCCAGGAGAGCTGGCAGGCGCGCGACGAAGGCCTGCCACTGAAAACGCCCTACGAGGCGCTGATCCTGGCTTCCATCGTGGAAAAGGAAACTGCGTTGGCGGAAGAGCGACCGCTGATCGCCGGCGTCTTCATCCGTCGCCTGCAAAAGGGGATGAAGTTACAGACCGACCCAACGGTTATCTACGGGATGGGTGAGCGTTACCAGGGTGATATACGGTACCGCGATCTGCGTCGCGATACCCCGTATAATACTTATACGCGCTTTGGCCTGCCGCCTACGCCCATTGCCATGCCGGGCAAGGATGCCATCCTCGCGGCGCTGCACCCGGCGCCGGGTGATGCGCTGTATTTTGTGGCCCGTGGCGACGGCAGCCACCAGTTTTCCAGCAGCCTGGAACAGCACAACCGCGCCGTCGACCGTTACCAGAGAAAACGCTGATCGCATGAAGCAGGACATCACACGCGGACGTTTCATTACGCTGGAAGGCGGGGAAGGCGCCGGCAAGAGCACGGCGCTCGATTACCTGTGCGCGCGCCTGGAGCAGGCCGGTATCCGGGTGTTGCGTACGCGCGAACCGGGGGGCACCGCTGTGGGTGAAAAGGTACGCACGCTGCTGCTGGACCCGGATCACAGCGGCATGCATGCCGATACGGAACTGCTGCTGATGTTCGCGGCGCGGGCCCAGCACCTGCACGAGGTGATCCTGCCGGCGCTGGAGCACGGCGAGTGGGTGATCTGTGACCGTTTCACGGATGCCACCTACGCCTACCAGGGTGGCGGGCGCGGTATCGATGTGCGGCGCATCGGCCTGCTGGAAGACTGGGTGCAGCAGGGCCTGCAACCGGATACCACCCTGTTGTTTGATCTGCCGGTGGCCCAGGGGCTGGAACGCGCCGGGCAGCGCGGGGCACTGGACCGCTTTGAACAGGAACAGCAGGATTTTTTCACGCGCGTGCGTGACGCCTACCTGGCGCGCGCCGCACAGTACCCGGAACGTTTTCGCATCGTCGATGCAGGCCGGGAACTCGAAGCCGTGCAGCAGCAGCTGATCGTGATCATCGACGGCTGGCTGGAGGAGGCGCGATGTTCGCCTGGCTGAATACACCCTGGCAGCAGTTTGCACAGGCGCATGCCCAGCGACGTCTGCCGCACGCCTTGCTGATCCGCGGCCGGGAAGGGGTGGGCAAGCAGGCGCTGGCCGAACAGTTGGCTGCCGCCCTGCTGTGTGAACGGCCGGGCGCAGATGCCCGGCCCTGCGGCCGCTGCCAGGCCTGTGGCTGGTTGCAGGCCGGCACGCACCCCGACCTGCTGTGGGTTCGACCCGAAGAAGACGGCAAGGCCATTAAAATCGATCAGGTCCGGGCGCTGAACACCCGGCTGGCCACGACCAGTCACGCCGGTCGCTACAAGGTTGCCATCCTGCAACCGGCCGACGCCATGAACGTGAACGCCGCCAACAGCCTGCTGAAGACGCTGGAAGAGCCCGCCGCCGACACGCTGCTGCTGTTACTGGCGGCCGCCCCCGGCCGCCTGCCGGCCACCATCCGCAGCCGCTGCCAGCAACTGGAGGTGGCGACGCCGGACCGGCACAGCGCACAGCAATGGCTGCTGGACGAAGGTATAGCGGCGGACAGCGCGTTGCGCTACCTCGAGCTGGCCGGTGGTGCGCCGTTGCTGGCCCGTCGCATGGCCACCGCGCAGGACAGTGCCCTGCGTGACCAGCGCCTGCAGCAGTTGCAGGGCGTGTTCACGGGTCAGCTCGACCCGGTCCAGGTGGCAAAGGAATGGCTGGAACCGGCCGGACCCCGGGTGCTGGAGTGGTGGCACAACTGGGTGCAGGCACTGCTGCGCTGGCAGCTGGGTGGACAGCCTCCCGTCGAACAGGACGTGGCGCAGAAGTTGCAGCAGATTACAGAAACGGTAGACTGTCGCCAGCTGTTTGAAATGTCCGACCGGATCACGCAGGCCCTGAACGCGACCGGTTCCGGGCTGAACCGGCAGATGATGCTGGAAGATGTACTGATTTCCTGGGCAAGGCTGGCAGGACCGGCCCGCACCCGGGCCATAAGCAGGTAACAGGTAGTCGAACGATATGGCAGATAAACCGGTGGGTGGAGCACGGCAGGGCATCCTGTCGCTGACCATAAAGGACAAGAGCGCGCTGTACGCGGCCTATATGCCTTTTGTGAAAAACGGCGGCCTGTTTATTCCCACCAACAAAAGCTATCAACTCGGCGACGAAGTCTTCATGTTGCTGACCCTGATGGAAGAGACGGAAAAAATACCGGTCGCCGGCAAGATCATCTGGATTACCCCCAAGGGCGCGCAGGGTGCACGCGCAGCGGGTATCGGTGTGCAGTTCAGTGACCAGGACGACGGTTCCGCGCAAAAGAAAATCGAGACCTACCTGGCCGGTGCGCTGGCGGCCGACCGACCCACCCATACGATGTAACACCGGCCATGCTGGTCGATTCCCATTGCCATCTAGACATGCTGTGCCCGCAAAGCCAGTCCATCGAGGACGTGCTCGAACAGGCAGTACAGCAGGACATCGAACACATGCTGTGCGTGTCGGTCAGCCTGGAACGTTTTCAGCCCATGATGCAACTGATTGCGCCCTACCAACAGATTTCGGCATCCGTGGGTGTGCACCCGGACGGCACCGATGTGCAGGAAGCCGACGAAGCCACGCTGGTCGAACTGGCGCAACACGAGCGCATCGTGGCCATCGGCGAGACCGGCCTGGATTACTTTCGCACCGAAGGCGACGTGGAATGGCAACGCGAGCGTTTCCGCCGGCATATCCGTGCCGCCAGGGAAGTGCGCAAACCACTCATCGTACATACCCGCGCCGCGCGGGAAGATACCCTGGCGGTTCTCCGCGAAGAACGCGCCGATGAGGCTGGTGGTGTACTGCACTGTTTTACCGAAGACTGGGACATGGCGCGCGCCGCGCTGGACCTGAATTTCTATATATCCTTTTCCGGCATCGTTACCTTCAAAAATGCACTGGAACTGAAAGAAGTCGCGCGCAAGGTTCCGGCCGATCGCATGCTGGTGGAGACCGATGCGCCGTATCTCGCCCCGGTGCCCAAACGGGGCAAAACCAACCAGCCTGCCTTTGTGCGTTATACCGCGGAGTATCTTGCCGAACTGCGTGGAGAATCCCTGCAACAGCTGGCGGCCGCCACGACAGAAAATTTCTACCGCCTGTTTGCCGACGTCCGGCGCCCGCTCGCCGAGGATCACCACTAGCAATTGCCGCTGATCTGCGGCATCTCATGCCATGGTTTTATCCGTTTGTTCTCCGATCCTGTTGAGTTGGTCAGTTAACTTGATCTGCGCAAGCGATTGCGGTAGAACGAACGCGGGACATGCGCAGCCCGGACTGACAACGTTGCGACCACGGGCAGCCGCCCGGTATGCGTGGATGACAGGTGCACAAGGGATAGCTGAAATCACTGCCTTCCCGGTCCTGCGACGTATGCGTCTGAACGATGACGCGCACCGGGGGTTTCGGAGCTCCGCCCGGTGGTTGGTTTCTACACATCGTGTTCGTTGGGGGGGTGAATCCAGTGCCGTTACGTGCGACGCTTTTATCACTGGCGGTCTTCTGCTGGCTGGTCGCGGGCGGGAGCGCCGTGGCCGGTGTTCAACCTGCGTCAGGCCCGCTCTACGGTGGCACTGTCATTACGATCACCGGCAGCAATTTTGATTCCAGCGCGGATGTCTATGTCGATGGTAACCAGGCTGCCGGCGTCGTGGTGATCGACAGCACTACCATTACGGCAGTAACGCCTGGGGGATACGCGGAAGGTGCAGTTGATGTCGACGTGCAAACGACTAACGATGCTTTCTCGTTTCCAGGTGCATTTATCTATGTGGCACCAACCGTCACCACTGTCAGCCCGCCACAGGGATCGATCATCGGGGGTACTGAGGTTACCCTGTCGGGCACCCTGTTTATCGATGGCATGCAAGTCAGTTTTGACGGAAACCCCGCCACTAACCTTTCGGTCGTTGACAGTCATACCATGACCGCCATAACGCCCACGGGCATTGCGGAAGGCCCTGTGAGCGTTGATATCGATTATCTGGATACCGTTGCTTCCCTCCCTAATGGTTTCACCTACCTGCAGCCCCGGATCGACGCCATTACGCCGTCATCCGGAAGTGTAGACGGGGCTACACCGGTCACCATCACAGGTGCTTACTTTGCCAGCGATGTCCGTATCAATTTTGACGGGAACAGCGCTGCCGGTGTGACCTTTGTTGACAGTAATACGATAACGGCCCTGACACCCCCTGGCGTATCCGGACAGGTATCCGTCGACCTGGATATCGGTGGAGGTACTGGCTATGCCTCAACGATGTTCACCTATGTTGATCCGACCATTGCATCGGTCGTTCCGAATTCCGGTCCGGAAATCGGTGGCACCGCAGTAACGATTAGCGGCACCCTGTTTGATCCTTCTGCCGTGGTTGCATTTGACGGCATCGGCGCAACCGATGTCACGGTAGTGGACAGCAGTACCATTACGGCTACAACGCCTGCCGGGGCCGGTGTAGTAGATGTTACGGTTACCACCGCCAATAGCCAGGCGTTTCTGAGTCCGGGATTCTCCTATATTGCAGCGCTGCCACCGCAAATAAGCAGTATCACCCCTCAAAGTGGCGATTCAGATGGTGGCTTGCCAATTACCATCACAGGTGCCGATTT
>JALSRZ010000040.1 GCA_026984515.1 Thiohalobacter sp.
CAGGCATAGTCGACACTATGTCGAGCAGCCCGACCGAGTGAACGCCGCTTAGCGCGCGGCATGACGCCGCCGCAGCAGGAAGTCGGTGAGAAATCCGGGCTAGGGCCTGTTAACACTATGCGAACAGGCCCTAACTCTCTTCGTCAAGCAATATCCGCGTCCCGCCCAGTGCCAGCGCCTGCTCATCGATGAATTTCAGGCTCAGCGTGCCCACTGTCAGCATGTCACCGTGCCGGAGCAGCTGGCGGTGCACCGCCTTGCCGTTGATAAACGTACCATTGGTACTGCCCAGGTCCTCGATACTGGCCTCCACGGCGTCATCCAGGTAAGCACTGGGCATCAATACAATCGCAGCGTGGTTGCCACTGACGCTGGCATCATCTGGCTGCAGTGCATTCCCCGGGTTGCGCCCGATCGAGAACCGTTCCTCTGTCAACTCATATTCAGCGACCACGTTCCCATCCACTACCTGTAATAACTTGTACATAGCTGCAACCCTCATTGCGGTTAAACTTCCCGATCAGGCCGTCTTGCGCCGGCCACCCCTGAACTGCAAACGACATTTGCGGATCGCAACCGCCAGCTCGGCACTGCTGGCAAAACGTTTGGCCGGATCCTTGTGCATGGCCCTGCCGACCATGCGACTGACACAGGCGGGCAGACCGCTGCGCTGTTTGCGCAGCGGTACCATCTTGCGGTTGGCGATCTGGTACATCAGCGTGGCCACCGAATCGCCGCAAAAAGGCAGGCTGCCGGTCAACAACTGGTACAGGGTGACCCCCAGCGAAAACTGGTCTGACTGCCCCTGTATTTTTCTGCCCGCCACCTGTTCCGGCGACATATAGGACGGGGTGCCGAGCACGGTGCCGGTGCGGGTCTGGGTACTGTCCAGAATGCGGGCGACACCGAAGTCCGTAATCCGGACTTCCCCGCTGTCGCGGTCATAGAGAATATTGCCCGGTTTTACATCACGGTGGATGACATTCCGGCTGTGCGCATAATGCAGTCCGTCGGCAACCTGCGCCGCGATATCGAGCACTTCCCACACCGGCAGCAAGCGATCCCTGTGCACCCGGGCATCCAGGCTTTCACCCTGCACATAGTCCATCACCAGGTACGCCACATCGTGCTCACGACCGGCATCGTGAATCGAAACGATATGCGGGTGTACCAGCCTGCCAACGGCTTCCGCTTCCCGGAAAAAGCGCTGTGCCGCCGCTTCCTGTTCGCGGTCCCCGCAGCTATCGGGAAGTGACAGGGTTTTAATGGCCACCTGGCGACCGATGGCAGGATCAACCGCGAGATAGACCGTCCCCATGGCACCGCGCCCCAGTTCGCGTTCCAGCCGGTAACGGCCCAGGACCGGCAGCTCCATTACCGGGCTGTCCAGCACCAGCGTCTGGTTGACCACGCCCTTGCCGCCCGGGAAACGCGCCGACAGGGCCGCTAGCTCACGGCTGCGACGGGCACAGTCCCGGTAACCCGCAACACTGGCTTCCAGTCTGGCATAGACCGCCTGCGCTTTTGGCAACTGGCGCCGGCGCTCATACTCCAGGCCCAGTTCATACAGCGGTTCCAGTGCAACCGGCGCCGGCAGGCAGGCCGTATACTGGGCCAGCGCCGGATCCAGCCGGCCCTGCCCGCGCAGCTGTTCACCAAACGATACGCGGGTATCCAGCAGTTCCTCGCGCAGGGCACGCAGTTTTCCGTTTTGCCACCAACCCAGGCTCAGCGCCAGTTGGGTGATGCCTGCAAACAGCACCGGGGCCACTACCGGCAGCCAGATTCCCCGGACCACCAGGGCCATCACGCCGGCATTCAACACCAGCGCCGCCAGTAACAGGGTGGCCAGCGGCGCCCGCCTGGCATGCCAGTGCACGGGGACCAGGACCAGGTACAGCGCGAACAACAGCAGGAGCGCCCGCTGCCCGGCAAAAAACCAGCCCGGCATCACAAAGGCAGAACCACTGTGCAGACTGTCCAGTACCTGCGCAGACCAGGTAACCGGGCTGTACACCCGGCCCGCGGGACCGACAAGCTCGGCAACCCGTCCAGGTGCCGTCAGCCCCAGCAGCAATGTCCGGTTGCGCAACCGCGCTTTCAGGGTGTCGTCCCGCAGCAGCTTTTGCAGTGAATAGACCGGGACTGCGTCGGCAGGGCGCGGGTAATAGACCAGATCGGGGGTACGCAAGCGTGGCTGTCCCGCCATAGTGATACCGCTACCCGGCATGATACGGATATCGCGCTCTCCGGCCAGCAGGGCCAGTTCGAAACCGGGCAGGTAGCCACTACCTCCGTTGAACACCAGCGCTGCGCCAGACCGGTAAGCGTTCTGCCTGTACAGCTCGCCGACACCCACCCCGACCGCACTGTCCAGGAACAGCGGCGCCGGGTACTGTGGCCGTACAACTTCCGCTGCCGGGGCGTTCAGCAGCCTCGCCAGCACACGCCGCCAGCCTGCCTGTGGCAGGATAGCCTCGTGCAGGTAGCGCTGTGTCAGCTGTGGGGAGCCTTGCTGCTGAGTGTCCTTGCGGTAGGGCGCAAACAGCACAACGTTGCCCGCTTTCTTCATGGCGTGCGCAAGCCTGGCGTCGCTATCCAGCCGGTTCAGCCATCCAGCGGCCTTTTTTTGCAGCGGATCGTCCAGTTGCTTCAGCTCTGCCGCCAGCGCACCAAGCACCGCA
Organism: Thiohalobacter sp.; assembly: GCA_026984515.1. Taxonomy (GTDB): domain Bacteria; phylum Pseudomonadota; class Gammaproteobacteria; order DSM-19610; family DSM-19610; genus Thiogranum. The sequence goes on from JALSRZ010000040.1 coordinate 2,685, forward strand.
TGCGTCTTATAATCGGACAGGGGCCACATAACGCCGATTCGTTCCGGACCAAAGCGCTGCAGGCGCCGGATCACCTCTGCCAGCCGCTCTCGCGGCCAGGGCCAGGCACCGTAGGCTGCCAGGCTGGCGGCGTCGATGGCGACAACGGCTACCGCACCGGAGGACTGCGCCGGCGGCAGGATGCGGGCAGCGAGCACCGGCAACAGGCTCTCCACTGGCTGGAAAGAAGAGACGTATGTCGCAGACAACGCCAGGGCCGCGAACAGGAAAATGGTGAAACGGTGCTTAGCCCGGGAAGCGGCGCCGGTCTGGAATGAAGCCATTGAGAATACCCGCGTGACTCATTCCTGTTTAGCGGTAATACCGAAAGCTGCTTTACTGCCGGGCGCCCTGTATGCAGGAAAATTCGCCGGAATATGAACCGGTTCTCATTTCACGAAAGGCTGTGGGGAGCCGGCGGCTGCTGGCCCGGTGGCTGCTTATGCGGGCAGCGGGTAGCGCTCCATCAGGTAGCCCAGGCAATCCTGCCGAATCACCCGCTCATCCAGGGTAAACATGGAAGGCATCAGGTCGCGCGTAGTGCGCAGCAGGTCGCCGTCCACCCGAAAATAACGTTCCGCCACCTCCTGCCCGCACTCGTCACTGGCCTCCAGCGGCATGCCCTGCACCCCGTCCAGGTGCGCCAGCGTGGTACCGGCGGGCAACTCGCGAAAATTCAGGTGGTCAAGGTCGTCGATAAAACAGATGTCCACCGGCTGTTCGCCAAAGCCGAAGCTGTAGGCGCGGGGTACGCGCACAATGGCAACGGTGTGGAATAGATCGACATCGTGCGCGGCAACCGGGTGCTGCGGAATGGCACTCAGGTGCAGGCAGGCGTCCAGGAATTCTTCCGCGTGTGACTCGCCGGCGCTCTGCCCGACCTTGCCGCACTCCACGGTCAGCGCCGGGCACAGTTGCGCAAAGGCCATGGATTGCACCCCGGCAGGCCGGGTGAAGTACACCAGTGTACGGCTGAACATGCTGGCCAGGTGCAGGTAACGGTGGTCGATGCGGTTGATACAGGCGTAGTGGGGATTGATGCCGGTATTGTTGTGCACATCCACACTGGCAAACAGCGGGCGCTGCGTCATGATGGATAAAACTTCTTCCATCATGCGCTTTTCCGGACAGTCGTCATATTCACTGCCGGGCCAGACGCGGTTGTAGTCCGGCTGTCCCGCCAGGCGCCGCAGACCATCCCTGGCCGCTTCCACATTGCCGATAAAGAGGCTCAGTGCGCGCGGCAACTCGCGCTCGCGGTAACGTCTGAGCAGCGACTGCAGGGCCAGGAAACCGGTTGTCTCGTTACCATGCAGAAGTACGGAAACAAACAGCGTCTCTGCACGCCTGCCCGGCAGGTGAACCAGGGACGGGCCGCCGAGCAGGTCCGCCAGCTGCGCGGGCTGTGCCTCCAGCAGTCCCTCCGGCAGTTGTTCGTAGACGTGTAACAGGCTGCCCATGCTCAGCTATCCCATTCGTGTACCGGCACACCGCTCTGCTGGCGTTCGTAATAGGCTTCAGTCAGGGTCTGCATGTCGCAGGCGTGCCGTGCCACGTAGGCCCGCTGCCAGCTGGCGCCGGTGCAGGCGTTACGCACCCGGTCCCGCACAACACCCAGGTAGCGGTCCCGGTCCCGTTGCTCGATTTCCAGCATCCCCAGGCCGTAACGGGCAAGCGGTATCAGCTGGTCCAGTAACAGGGTCTGGACCGACAGTTTGCGTCCGTCGAGCCAGATGATCTGTGCATCGAGACCGTCGCGCGCTACCGCGTAGAAGTTGTCACGCGCCGTGGCAAAGGGCAGGCGCAGCTCGGGAGCGACATCGTGCAGTGCCAGCGCATGCACCAGTCCATAAAACAGGGCGGCGCTGGCGATACTGTCGGTAACGGTAGGCCCGGCCGGCAGCACCCGCTGCTCGATTCGCAGGTGCGGCGTGCCGTCCCGGTCATAGCCGATCAGCGGCCGGTTCCAGCGCCAGACTGTACCGTTGTGCAGCCGCAGGTGGCGCATATCGCGCGCCGGTTCGTCGAAATGAATCGGCAACAGGACCGGGAAATGCTGCTGGTTTTCGACAAAACATTCAAACAGGCTTTCCTTGGCATAGCCGGTACCAAAACTCACCCGCCGCACCGGTCCACGGCTGGCGCCCGCGAACCCGCCGACCTCGACGGACTGTTCGAACAGCGGGATGCGCGTCTCTTCCCAGAGGTCCTTGCCAAACAGGTAGGGGGAATTGGTGGCCGCGGCCAGCAGCGGCGCCGAGACAATCTGCGCGGCATTGTAATAGCGTACGGCATCCGGCACCGCAACCTTGAGGTGCAATTGCAGGGACGTCGTCGCCGACTCCAGCATCACATCATGGTGCAGTACGTTGAGGTGCTGGCGACCGTGAATATCCAGCATCAGCGGTTCACCCTCGCGCAGGCGCAACACCTGTTCGTTCAGCGCCCGGTAGCGCTTGAGTTCCGACATATTCGCCAGGGTCAGGTCCTGTTGCAGCACACTGGGCAGAATACCGGCCATCACCAGGCGGCTGTCGAGACCCGCCGCGGCTGCCACGCAGCGGTCCCAGGTCTGCTGCAGACCCTGGTGCAGCCGGCTCAGCGCCTTGCCGTGCAACTCCTCGGGATCGACATTGAGCTCGACATTGAAACGCGCCAGTTCCGGTACCACCAGCGGGTCATCCATGCGCGCCAGGAACTGCCGGTTGACCGGGGCCGGCCTGGCCTGTGCGTCGATCAGCCAGGCTTCCAGCTCCAGGCCGCATACCGGCACCCGCGAGGAAAACGCCCGTTCCTCGAACCACTGGCCCAGCAGGTGTGTCTCCTCCTGCAGGTGCCGGTCGAAGGAGGCGAAATCCCCGGCCTGGAAATCACTGTGAGCGATTTCGTCTCCCATGGTTCAGGCGCGCAACTTCCGGTCCAGCTCGGCCAGGCGCTGTGGTGAACCGATATCCAGCCACTGCCCGGGGTAGTACTCACCACTGACCTGCCCCTGCTGCATGGCGCGGCGCAGCAGCGGCGCAAGCGGGAAAGCCCCGTCCGAGGTACCGGCAAACAGCTCCGGGTGATACAAACCGATACCACTGAAGGTCAGTTTCCGTGTGCCCTGTTCCGTCACCCTGTCTCCTTCCAGCCCGAAGTCACCATCGGGGTTATGCGGCGGGTTGTCAACCAGCACCAGGTGCGCCAGCTTGCCGGGATCCCTGTGCAATTTCCGGTAGGGGTAGTCGGTCCAGATATCGCCGTTCACCACCAGGAAGGGCGCCTCGCCCAGCAGAGGCAGTGCATGCCGGATCCCGCCCCCGGTTTCCAGCGCGCCTTCCGGTTCAGCGGAGTAGTCGATCTGCACCCCCAGCGCTTCCCCGCTGCCCAGGCGCTGCACCAGTTGCTCGCCAAGGTGCGCATGGTTGATTACCAGTTCCCGGAACCCTGCCTCGCGCAATGCCTCGATGTGATACTGGATCAACGGCTTGCCACCCGCCTCCAGCAGCGGTTTGGGTGTGCTGTCCGTCAACGGACGCATACGCTCACCGCGCCCCGCCGCCAGTAGCATGGCTTTCACAGGCGCGAAATCACGGTCTGCGTGAGTTCACCCAGTGCCGACAGCTCCGGGTAACGCGAACATACGTCCTGCACGTAGCCCAGGGTGCGCGGGATATCTTTCAGGTATCCCGGCTTGCCGTCCCGGTGATTCAGGCGTGCGAAGATGCCGGCTGCCTTCAGGTGCCGCTGCACACCCATCCAGTCGAACCATTTCAGGAACTGCTGTTCGTTACGTTCACCTGTGCGCAGAATACCGCTCTGCGTGGCAAGCTCGAAATAACCCAGCGCCCAGTCTTCCACCCGCTGCCGGGGCCAGCGGATGTAGCAATCACGCAGCAGGGATACCAGGTCGTATGTCAGTGGTCCGGTCACGGCATCCTGGTAGTCGAGGATGCCGGGGTTGTGGCGTTCCGACAGCATGAGATTCCGGGAGTGGTAGTCCCGGTGCACGCAGACCTGCGGCTGTTCCAGCGCATTGTCGGCAAGCTGGTCGAAACTGTCCTGCAGTTCTTTCTGCGCACGTTCATCGAGCGCCAGGTCGAGGTGCGTGTCCAGCAGCCAGTCCCGGAACAACAACATTTCGCTCAGCAGCAGCCGGCGGTCATAGGCCGGCAACTCACGCTGCGGCCCGCAACTCTGCAGGGTCGCCAGCGCGCCCAGTGCGTCACCGTACAGGCGATCCACGTTAGTTTCATTCAGCTCGTCCAGGTACAGGCGCGTGCCCAGGTCGGAGAGCAACAGGAATCCCTGTTCCAGATCGCTGGCCAGGATTTCCGGCACGTGCAGGCCCAGCGCCAGCAGCAGGTGGCTGACCCGGATAAAGGGGCCGCAGTCCTCCTTTTCCGGCGGCGCATCCATCAGGACGTAGCTCTCCCCACCCTGCTGCACGCGGAAATAACGGCGAAAACTGGCATCGGCGGATGCCGGCCTGAGGTCGGCTTCAGGCCATCCCAGCTGAACCTGCGTCCATTGCTGCAGGCGTTCCAGTCGATCAGGCAACGGCGATCCCTTTATGAATGGCGAAACACATTCGGGGCATTATAGCGGTAATCACTGCTGTCCCGTTAACCGGTAACCCGTGCAGGTAAAAGCAGGCAGCCGGTACGTTTTGAATGACAGGGAGCAACCCGGACATGGAACCGGTAGCGCTGGTCATCCACCCCGGCGCAGCCGCGCGCTGACGAACCGCCGCAGGTCATCTGCAACCAGGTAGAAACAGGGCACCACCACCAGGATCAGGGCCGTCGCGAACACCAGGCCGAATCCCAGGCTCACCGCCATCGGTGACAGGAAGGCCGTCTGCCCGGTTGCAAAGAAAATCAACGGCGATATACCCAGGAAGGTGGTAATCGTGGTCAGCAGGATGGGGCGCACCCGTACCCGCCCGGCTTCGACCAGGGCATCGCGGCGATCCCAGCCCTGTTCCCGCAGGCGTTTGGCAAAATCGACCAGGATCAGCGAATCGTTGACGACAATACCGGTCAACGCCAGGAAACCGATCAGCGACAGGAACTGCAGGTGGTAAGCAAACAGCATGTGCCCCACCACGACGCCGATAAAACCAAACGGGATCGCCATCATCACCACCAGCGGGTCCAGCAGTGATTTGAACAGGGACGCCAGGATAAAAAAGATCACCGCGGTGGCAATGATCATGGCCCGGCGCATATCCCGCATGGAGTCGGACGCTTCCTTTTTCTCGCCCAGGAACAGCAGGTGATAACCCGGCGCCCGCTGGTCGAGATCGCCAAACCGGTGCTCGACCAGTTCAGTCACCTCCAGCGCCGTCGTCTCCCGGTCATCCACCTCTGCGGTCACAATGGCCAGCCGCTGCCCGTCACGCCGGCGGATGGTATTCAGGCCACGCCCGCGGCTGATGTCGGCAACATCGCCCAGGTAAACAATCCGGCCATCTTCCAGGGTGATGGGCAGGGACTCCAGTGAGCTGTCGTGCCGGACCGCTTCGGTGTAGATGACACGCACCGGGATCCGCTCGTCACCCCAGGTCACCTGGACCGCTTCCAGTCCCAGGAAACCGGTGCGCACAGCGTCGGCCAGTTGCTGCTGGGTCAGGCCCAGCTCACGCCCGCGCTCGTTCAGGCTGTAGCGGTATTCAACCTTGCCGGCATCCAGATCCTGCCGCACATCGTAAACGCCGGGCAGCTGGCGCAGGTAGTCACGCAGCTGGCGAGCATACTGCAACAGGCGCCCGACATCTTCTCCCACCACACCCACCTCGATATCGGCACCGGCAGGTCCGCCCTGCGGCCGCAGGATGGACAGCCGCTGGATACCGGTCAGGGTCTCCAGCCGGGTTCGCACATCCTTGATAATCGCTTCGGTCTTGCGCTGCCGACTGCCTTCCCAGCCAAACTTCAGGCTCACCAGCGGGGTGATAAAACGCTCGATGAAACCTTCCGGCGCCCGTTTCTGCAAATCGACAATCAGCTGTATGTAGTTGCTGCCGAAATTGAAGCGGTTGAAATCGATGAAGGTCACACCGACGTTGGTCAGCAGGGTATCCAGCTCGTCCCCATCCAGCGTTTGCAGTATGGCCTGTTCGATCCGCACGGCCAGCGCCTCGGTGTCTTCCAGGCTATAGGTATTCGGCGCTTCGATATTGACAAAAAACTGCCCGATATCGGCCTGGCCGAATAACTGGAAGGGCAGCCGTGTTGCGCCATAGGCCACCGCGACGGCCAGCAACCCGATCGCGGCCAGGCTGACGAAATACCGCTGGTGCAGTGCTGCGCGCAACAGGTCCACGTAGCGGTGCAGCAACGCCGACCAGTCGATACGTCCGGGCCGTTTTTTGGTAGTTTCCACCCGCAACAGCTCTGCCGCATGCGACGGTAATACCGCAAAGGCTTCCCACAAGGAGCCCAGCAGCGAAGCGGCCACCACCACGGGAATCACCTTGATGAATTCCCCCAGCGTGCCGCCGATGGAAAACATGGGCAGGAAGGCGGCAATCGTGGTACTGGTGGACGCCAGCACCGGCCACAGCACTTCGCGGCTGCCGGTCAGCGCCGCCTGCTGCGCGGGCATGCCCTGCTCCATGTGCCGGTAGACGTTTTCGGTCACGATGATCGCGTCGTCGACCACCAGCCCCAGTGCAATCAGGAACGCGAACAGGGACACCATGTTGATAGTGAATCCCAGGTAGTGAATCAGCACCACGGCGACCAGGAAAGACACCGGGATGCCCATCGCGGTGATCAGCGCGACGCGGAAATTCAGGAACAGGTACAGGGATAACAGCACCAGTGCCAGGCCAACCAGCCCGGAGGATTTCACGGTGTTCAGGCGGGTCTGCACGTACACTGACAGGTCACTGAACAGTCCCACCCGGACACCCGGCGGCAATTCGCGTCGCAGTTTATCCGCTTCCCGCCTGACCAGCCGGGATACCTCGATGGTCGACGCATCGACGGTCTTGGTAACCGTCAGGTTCACCGAAGGCGCACCATTGAAACGCCCCAGGGTTTCCGCTTCTTCCAGGCGCAGGCTGACCTGTGCGATTTCACCCAGTCGCAGCCGCCCACCGGCCGCGTTACGCCGCACGACGATCTGTTCCAGTTGCTGCGGGTCAGGTGCCACGCCCTTGCCGCGCAGCAGGATGTCGCCCTCCCGGGCTTTCAGCGATCCTCCCGGCACATCACGCAGGTTATCGCGTACCGCTGCAACTATCTGCTGCAGCGACACACTGCGCGCCGCCAGCAGGTGCGGATCCACCTCCACCCAGATCTCCCAGTCCCGGTCACCGGCGATACCGACCCCGGCAACACCCGGCAGCTGCAGCAGGCGACGCTTCACGTCGTCTGCAGCCCGGTACAGGTAGGCGCGTGAGGTATTGCCGTACAGGCTGAGACTAATGACCGGGAAACGGGCTTCCATGCGGGTCAGCTCCGGTTCCCCGGCTTCCTCCGGCAGATCGGTGATCTGGTCCAGGCGGGTGCGCAGATCGCGCATGAACTGTTCGACATTGCTGCCCGGCTTGAGCTTCAGCGTAACGGTCGACAGGCCCTCGCTGGAAGTGGAGGTCATAATATCCAGGTCCGACATGCCATCGAGTTCGTCTTCGATGGCAAGTGTCACCTGGTGTTCCACTTCTTCGGGAGAAGCCCCCTCGAATTCAGTCGTCACGCGCGCCATGTCCAGATCGACCACCGGGAACATCTCCTGCGGCATGGCATACCAGGACAACACGCCCAGCAACATGACCAGCACCAGGCTGAGGTTGGTGATCAGGGGGTTGGCGATGGAAAAACGGACCAGGGACACTCAGCTCTTTCCGGCAGAAGAACGGGCGGGCTGCAGCGCCTCTACCACCACAGCCTGGCCATCGGACAAGGCCGCCACGTCGCGCACCACCACCTGTGTCCCGGCATCGATCCCGGACAGGATCACCTGGCGCTGCCCGACCCGCTCACCCAGCTGCACCGCCACCCGCTGCAGCCGTTCATCCTGCACCCGGAACACGAAGGCGCTGCCTTCTTCCAGTAACACCGCGGTGGTCGGCACCACCAGCGCGTCGTCGATGCTCTGCAACGGCAGGCGGGCCACCGCGACCGCGCCCGAACGCGTCTCGGCGGCCGGCAGGCGCAGGCGTATGGCATGGGTAAAGGTATCCGGGTCCGGGTCCGGCTGCACGGCCACCACCGTTGCCTGCCAGGCCTTTCCCGCTACGCTCACTCCCACCTGCTGTCCCAGGGTCAGGGCACGCGCTACCCGGCCGCGCACCTGTGCAACAAAGTCCAGCCCGGGACTGACCAGTTCCACCACTTTTTCGTTGCGGCTGGCGTAATCACCCACTTCCAGCAATACCTGGTTGGCACGACCGGCAAACGGCGCCCGCAGCTGCGTACGGTCCAGCTTGCGCTGCGCACGATCCAGCGCCGCCTTGCGGCTGGCCACCCGCTGCGGTCCGGTGACGACCCGGGCGCGCAGGCGCGCCTCTTCGGACAGGCGCTGAGCCAGCAAGGCAGCACTGTCACCCAGGCGGGTCTTGGACGCCAGTGAACGTTCGCCCAGGCTGTTCAGTCGCTTGACCTCCTCTTCCTGCAATTTACGACTGCGCTCGGCGAGCTTCAGCAGCTCCCGGTCACGCTGCAGGTCCTGTTGCGCCTGCTGCCACTCGGCCTGTGCCTGCACCAGGGCATCCTGGTAGTCGCGATTGTCCAGTGTCAGCAACACTTCGCCGACGTCCAGCAACTGGCCGGGCTCCACCCGGCGTTCGGCCACTTCGCCATCCACCTGGAAACGCAGCCAGGCACGTCGCGCCGTCTGCAGGTAGCCGGATACCAGCACCTCGGGCTGCAGATCGACACGGACAGCCTCGCTCACCAGCACCGGCGAGGGCGCCAGGGCGCGCAACTGCGGTTCCTTCGCAGGCCGGACGGTAAGTAACAGCAGCGTAACCGCTGTCAGAGCAAGCAGGATCAACACCTGCCGGGATCGGGACAAACTCACAGTGGGCCTACGAAATCATTGAATATACAGCCATTCTATGCGATTTTACGCACCAGCCGCCAGCCGCATCCGGGCCTGATTTCCAGGCCGCAGACTCGTCGCTTGCCACCACAATAACCCGTGAATATTAGACACTTATTATTAATTGCTGCGCTTCTCGTCACCGCCAGGGGAATCCATGCCGAAGACATTTCGCAGCCCGCGGCGGCTCCGGTGGACCCCTACGCACCCATTTCCGCCTGGGCAGTCTGCCCGCCCCAGCGGGCGCGCGACTATGACCTCGAATATCACGGCGACCCGGACCAGGCTCCCACCCACCTCAGTGGCGACCTCGCAGAGCACAGTGCCGGCGGCAAGCTGATCCTCATCGGCAACGCGGAAGCCCAGCGTGGCGCGCAGCGCCTGCGCGCCGAACGTATCAGCTACAGTGAAGCCGACGGCATCGCCAGGGCCGAGGGCCAGGTACGCTACGACGAACCGACACTGAGCCTGTCGGGCTCCCACGGCACACTGTGGATGGACAATGATTACGGCGAAATGTACAACACCCGCTTCTGGTTCTATGACCGGCATGGCCGGGGCAAGGCAAAGAAAGCCTGGCTGCTGGAACCGGGGGTAACAAAATTCAGGAACGCGAGTTACACGACCTGCCCGGAAGGCAGCAACAGCTGGCGGGTACGCGGCAGCAAGGTCACCCTGGACGAAAATACCGGCGTAGGGGTTGCCCGCAATGCGCGCCTCAGCGTCAAGGGTGTACCCGTCCTGTACTCCCCGTATTTTTCCTTTCCCCTGGATGACCGGCGTAAAACCGGTTTCCTGACACCCAGTTTCGGCTCATCCGACAACTCGGGTATCGAAATACGCACGCCCTTTTACCTGAACCTGGCACCTAACTACGATGCCACCATCACGCCACGTTACCTGGAAGACCGCGGCACCCAGCTGATCACCGATTTCCGCTACCTGCGCCCCAACCAGCAAGGCAAGATCAGCCTTGAATACCTGAACAAGGACGATGTCACCGAAGATGACCGCAGCCGCATCACCCTGCGCGACAACACCCGCTTCTCTTCATACCTGACCACCAGCATCGACTACGACCGCGTCTCGGACAAGGAATACCTGCAGGACCTGGGCGACTCGCTGAGCCTGGCCAGTGTGTCGTTCCTCAAACGCACCGGCCTGGCCGAATACACCACCAGCTGGTGGCAGCTGGGTCTGCAGGTGGACGACTACCAGACCCTCGACCGCACCATCGCGGATGAAAACCGCCCCTACCAGCGCCTGCCACGAACCACGTTCCGGATGACATCCCCCGTCCGCCCACTGGGCATCCAGAGCAAGCTCGTTTCGGAAGCCGTGCGCTTTGACGCCAACAAGCGTGTTACCGGCGACCGTATCGACCTGTGGCCGGACATCGAGCGGCCGTTCCGCCGCAGCGCCTATGAAATCACGCCCCGGGTCGGTGTTCGCTATACCGGCTATAAACTGGACAACCAGGATCCCGGCGTCTCCGACAGCCTGAATCGCACCACACCGTTCGCCAGCCTGGACAGCACGCTATTCCTGGAGCGCAAGCTGAAGATCGGCCAGACACAGTACACTCACACACTGGAACCACGCCTCTTTTACCTGTACGTACAGGGCAAAAACCAGGCCGATATCCCGTTATTCGACGCCAGTGAGCCCACCTTCAGCTATCGCGAGCTGTTCGAGACCAACCGCTTCAACGGCACCGACCGCATGGGCGATGCCAACCAGGCCGCACTGGCGGTCACCAGTCGTTTGCTCGACCCCGAAACCGGCGCGGAAAAACTGCACGCCTCGGTCGGCCAGCTGTTCTACTTTGCCAACCGTAATGTCACCCTCAACAACAGCGACCCGCTCACGGACAATACCTCGGACATTGCCGGCGAACTGGAAGTTGCCCTGTCCCGGTCATGGACCGGCAAGGCGGATATGGTATGGAACCCGCGCGACAAGGTCACCGAGCGCGCCAATGCGCGCATCCAGTACCACCCCGGCTTTCGCAAGATCGCCAACGTCTCCTACCGCTACATCAATGGCTCCCAGAACCAGATCGACACCTCCATTCTGTGGCCGCTGTCGCCTTCCTGGCAGATCCTCGGCCGCTGGTACTACGACATCAGTGATTCACAGCAGCTGGAAACCCTGGCCGGCGTGGAGTATGACAGCTGTTGCTGGGGTATCCGCTTTGTCACCAGGGACTTTGTCGATACCGTGAACAACCGCGACAACAACCAGGACATTGGTGACAGCAAGAGCAACCGTATCTTTATGCTGCAGGTAGTCTTCAAGGGGCTCGCCAGTTTCGGCAGCAACATAGAAACACTGTTACATAATGGTATCCTAGGCTATACAGAAAGACCGACCGAGTAGTATTTATGAAGTACATATCCCTTTTTCTTGTCATGGTTTCGGTACTGGTCACCGGATCGCCGTCTGCGGCACCCCTGAGTTTCCCGATGGGCAGGCAAGCGGCTGAAAACCCTGACCAGCGACCGAAAACAGAACGGCTGAACCGTATCGTGGCAGCAGTCAACGATGACGTGGTGCTCGCCAGCGAACTGGAAAAACGCGAAGCCATGGTCATCAGCCAGCTGCGCGAGCAGCACGCGCAGATCCCGGACCGGAAGGCGCTCAGGAAGCAGGTCCTGGATCGTCTCATCCTGGAAAACCTGCAGTTACAGATGGCCGATCGTAACGGCATCCGCGTGGACGACGAAACACTGAACAACAGCCTGCGCAAAATGGCCAAACAGAACAACATGTCGCTGTCGGAGTTCCGCGAGGTGCTGGAAAAGGATGGCTTTGACTATATATCGTTTCGCGAACAGTTCCGTAACCAGATCACCATTAACCGTATCCGCCAGCAAATGGTGGGCAATCGCATCGAGGTAAGCGAACAGGAAGTGGATAACCTGCTGGCCACTGCATCGTCCTTCAGCAAGCGGAACCTGGAATACCACCTCGCGCACATACTGGTCTCCATCCCGGAAGCCGCCAGTCCGGAACAGGTGCAGAAAGCAAAGGACCGCGCACAGGATATTCTGGCCCGGCTGCGCAACGGCGCCGATTTCAGTAAAACCGCCACCGCCGAATCGGACGGTCAGCAGGCGCTCGAGGGCGGCGATCTGGGCTGGCGCAAGAGCGGCCAGCTGCCGTCGATATTCACCGACATCGTAACCGGCATGAAAACCGGCGATATCAGCGACCTGATACGCAGTCCCAGCGGTTTCCACATTATCAAGTTACTGGAAACGCGCGGCGGTGACGAACGACACCTGATCAGGCAGACCCACGCCCGGCACATCCTGCTGCGCGCGGATGCCCTGACCTCCGAGCAGGAAGTGAAAACCCGCATAGCACGCCTGCGCAAGCGCATCGAGCAGGGCGAAGACTTTGCCGTGCTGGCGCGCGCCAACTCGCAGGACCCCGGCTCCGGCAGCAAGGGCGGAGACCTGGGCTGGGTCACACCGGGCCAGATGGTACCGGAATTCGAGCAGGCCATGGACCAGCTGGCACCGGGTGAAGTCAGCGAACCGGTCAAGAGCCGTTTCGGCTGGCATCTGATACAGGTCCTGGAACGCCGTGAACAGGACGATACCGAAGAACACCGCCGCAACGTGGCACGTGAATCGATACGCCAGCGCAAGACCGAGGAAGAACTGCAAATCTGGCTGCGACGACTGCGCGATGAATCCTATGTCGAATACCACCTCGATGACTCATGACGCATGATCCCGCGCATAGCCATCAGCACAGGTGAACCGGCGGGCATCGGCCCTGACCTGTGTACAACACTCGTCGGGCACCGCTTTGCCGCCGAACTGGTGCTGATCGGTGACCCGCAACTGCTCGCACAACGTGCAGATAAAAATAATATCCAGTGGGACACGCCCCCTGCATACCGGCCCCGGACCAGCCCCCGTAGCGGCGCTTTGGGTATCCTGCCCGTTACGCTTGCCACACCGGCAAGCGCAGGCCGGCTCGACAGCCGCAATGCCGCTTATGTCCTCGAGACCCTGGACCATGCGCTACAAGGATGCCTGGGCGGAGAATTCCAGGCGCTGGTGACGGCGCCGGTACAGAAAGAGACCATCAATACAGCCGGTATCCCGTTCACTGGCCACACCGAGTACCTTGCTGCTCACAGCCGAAGTGGACCGGTGGTCATGATGCTGGCCACACCCGGTCTGCGGGTAGCGCTGGCAACCACCCATCTGCCCCTGTCCGCGGTGGCAACAGCCATTACACAGGAAGGGCTGGAGGCCACCCTGCGCTGCCTGCAGGAGGAACTGACGACCCGCTTCGGTATCACCTCACCACGCATCCTGGTCGCGGGACTCAATCCCCACGCCGGTGAAGGCGGTTACCTTGGCCGGGAAGAAATCGACGTGATCGAACCGGTCATCCGGCGCCTGCGGGGAAAAGGCATGCACATCACCGGCCCGTTGCCCGCTGACACCCTGTTCACCCCGCCCTGGCTGGCACAGGCCGACGCCGTACTCGCCATGTACCACGACCAGGGTCTGCCGGTACTCAAACACATGGGTTTTGGAAACTCGGTCAATATCACACTGGGACTGCCTTTCATTCGCACCTCGGTAGACCACGGTACCGCACTCGACAAGGCCGGCACCGGACAGGCCGATGCAGGCAGCCTGATCGCCGCCCTGGAAATGGCCATCGAGCTGGCGCAAGGTGAATTGCGCAGCAAGAGAAGGTGCCCTGGGGTGCAAGGTGAATTGCGCAGCAAGAGAGGGTGCCCTGGGGTGCAAGGTGAATTGCGCAGCAAGAGAGGGCGCCCTGGGGCAGGATGACACACCAGGCCCGCAAACGTTTCGGCCAGAACTTCCTGCACGACCCGGCCGTCATCGAACGCATTGTACAGGCGATCCGTCCGCAACCCGGTCAGCGGCTGGTGGAAATCGGCCCCGGCAAGGGCGCCATTACCCTGCCCTTGCTGGCGGCCTGCGGGCGTCTGGAGGTCATCGAACTGGACCGGGACCTGGTGCAACCGCTGGCGGACAAGGCACAGGGCATCGGCGAACTGGTGATCCATCAACAGGATGCCCTGCGCTTCGATTTTGCAACACTCGCCGGGGACGGACAGGTACGAACGGTCGGCAACCTGCCGTACAATATCTCCACACCCTTGTTGTTCCACCTGATCGCCCGGTCTGATTCGATACAGGACATGCATTTCATGCTGCAGCAGGAAGTCGTCGAGCGCATGGCCGCCGCACCGGGCAACCGGGACTATGGTCGCCTGTCGATCATGACCCAGTACCACTGCAGGGTGGAACCCCTGTTCGGGGTGGGTCCCGGGGCCTTCCAGCCGGCTCCCAGGGTGCACTCCGCCTTCGTGCGGCTGACACCCTGGCAGCAACCGCCCGTTTCGGTGCACGACACCGACTGCCTCGCCACCCTGGTGCGACAGGCCTTTTCACAGCGGCGTAAAACCCTGCGCAATACCCTGAAGGGCCTGTTATCGGAACAGGACATCCGCGCCACCGGAACCGACCCGACCGCCAGACCCGAAACCATTCCTCTTGAACAGTACGCAGCGCTGGCCGACCGGCTGGCGGAACACACACAGGGAGCATAGCCGTGTCAGTCTATACCCACATTCTGCTTGCCATCGACTTTTCCGCCAACACCGATACAGTTGCCCAGCGCGCACTGGAGATCGGCAAGCTGTGCGACGCGAAAATCAGCCTGGTGCACGTGGTCGAGTTCGTGCAGATCGATCTGTCCAGTGAACTGGTGGTGCCGCAGGAACTGGAGCTCGACCAGGAACTGCTGGAACTGGCGGACAAGCGCCTGAAGACACTGGGTGAAAAGTACGGCATACCGGAAAGCGAGCGCTTCGTCAGCCAGGGAAGCACCAGGCGGGAGATTTTACGGGTTGCACAGGAGCAGGAGGTTGACCTGATCGTCATCGGCAGCCACGGCCGGCAGGGCATCCAGCTGCTACTGGGATCAACCGCCAACGCCGTGCTGCACGGCGCACCCTGTGACGTGCTGGCAGTCCGGGTCAGGGACTGATTTTCTCACCCGGTTACCAGCGTTTTTCCAGGAACAGGTAGGTGTCCAGGTAGGTATTGCCGGCACTGCTGTAGCGGTTCTCTCCGGAACGCAGTGGAATCGTGTTACTGACCCGCAGCGCCGGACCGCGCACCCCGAACGGGCGCATCAGGCGTATCCCGCTGCCGCCGTTGTCTACGCGGATTTTAGGCTTCCAGGATTTCAGCTTGCCGGCCAGGTCGATACTCCACAGGGCCTGCAGCCAGTCAGTGGCAGCGGAGGATTTCGTTGCCGGCCTGTCGTTAGTGCCGGGCAGGGGTTCGGCGGCCTGGACCAGGGTGGTGGCCAGCATGCCGACGCCTACCAGGAGGGTGAGGATCACCAGGAGGCCCGGCTTGCGATGGTTTCCGGATGTATTCATATTCAGACCGCTTTATTGTCCTGCGTGTACCGTGCGGCACAACGCGATTGTTGATCTTCTGAAGCGGAATAACCGTTACACGGTTCACATTTCGTGGTCTTCCTGATTCTCCCTGTTCCCTGTTTACGCTTCCCCAGTGCTTGGATAACGGCAGCGTTGGGAAAGCCTTTAGGAAAATTCAGGTTCTGATCGGAAAAGTTCGGGGAAGGGCCCCGGGATTTTCATATCTTATTGTTTTTTATGGCAAACATAAATTTTCAGAATCCGGCCGCCGCCGGATTCCGCGCTCAGCGGGCAGCGTCCAGCCAGGTCTCAGTGTCGGGTAGTCCGGTAGTCCGCATCCAGCCAGCAGCGTGGCAAGGCTTCCCCCGACGGAAATTCCAGGTTGTCCTTGGTGAAGCGGGCCACCTCCTGCAATTCCTCTCCGGCGTGGAAGCGTCCCTCCAGCTGCATAACGCAGGGATCCGCCATTGCGACAGGATCCATGATCTCCACCAGGTCACCACTTTTTCTGTCTCTCAGGTACATACCACCCTCCTCTTCAGGAATATCCGCTGCACTACAAATATAGACCCAAAAACGGCCCCGCGCCTCCCCGTCATTTTGCGAGGATTATCTATACCTGCAGGCGCAAACACCGTATCCTTGGGGACAGGTTCCGGAGCGGCATCCATGTCAGAAAACAGCTATAAAATCCAGGTCGAGGTCGAAACCCTGTACGTTGAAGAACAGTCCATGCCGGAGCGGGACCACTATGTGTTCGCCTATACCATCACCATCCACAATGAAGGCGATATCCCGGCGCGGCTCCTGAAACGCCACTGGGTCATCACCGATGCCAATAACAAGGTGCAGGAAGTCCGCGGCGAAGGCGTGGTTGGTGAACACCCCTATCTGAAGCCCGGCGAACACTACCGCTACACCAGCGGCACCATGCTGGAGACCCCCGTAGGCACCATGCGCGGCAGCTACCAGATGATCGCCGACGACGGGGTGGAATTCGATGCCGACATTCCCTCCTTCATGCTGTCCATGCCCCGCACCCTGCATTAATGGCGCTGTACGCCATTGGCGATGTCCAGGGTTGCTGTGACGAACTGGAAGGCCTGCTCGAACAGATCGATTTCAACCCCCGCCGGGACCGGCTGTGGTTTGCCGGCGACCTGGTCAACCGCGGCCCGGACTCCCTGAAAACCCTGCGCCTGCTGCACCGCCTGAATATCCTCACGGTGCTGGGCAACCACGACCTGCACCTGCTGGCCACCGCCTGTCTGCCTGAACACCGGAAACGCAAGGATACGCTGGAGCAGGTCATCCAGGCCCCGGATGGCCCGGCCCTGCTGGACTGGCTGCGCCACCAGCCGCTGTTGCATCACGATGCGGAAAGCGGCTACACACTCATCCATGCCGGCCTGCCCCCGCAATGGGACCTGGATACTGCCCGACGCTGCGCCGCCGAAGTCGAACAGGTGCTACGCAGCGACGACCACGTTGAATTTTTTAAAGTGATGTACGGCAACCACCCCTCCAGGTGGTCGGATAAACTGCAGGGCCGGGACCGCCTGCGTTTTATCACCAATTGCCTGACACGCCTGCGCTACTGCGACAGCAACGGGCGACTGGCACTGGAATACAAAGGCCCGCCCGGCAGCCAGCCCAGGCACCTGAAACCCTGGTTTGCATGGGACCGGCGTAAAAGCCGGACAATGAATATCCTGTTCGGACACTGGTCGACACTGGGCGCATACGACGAAGCCGGCATCCACGCGCTGGACACCGGCTGCCTGTGGGGCGGCCGGCTGACCGCGCTGCGCCTGGACCGGGACCCGCCTGAACGTATTGAATACGACTGCCCCTGCGTGATCGATCCGGTAAAAGGGTAAAAGCCATTCGGGGCGCTACCCTTTTCCTTTTGCTCGACCCGGGGCGCGTTCCAGGGTTACAAAATCATAGTCGTATTCATTGTTTTCGTCCGCCTGGTGT
>JALSRZ010000041.1 GCA_026984515.1 Thiohalobacter sp.
AAACTCTTTCATGACCTGTCCTCCTCAATTGTGGCTCTGAGCCAAGGGTTTCCAACCTCCAGCTTAACCCACGCTGCTTGAGGTTGGGCAGGTCAAAACATGATGTCTAGCGCTTGTTCAGGCAATCGGTAAAGCGGTTGATGCTCTGGTTGATCTCGGTTTCGTTGCTTTCCGGCATCTTGCTGACCAGCTCATTGCAGTACTCGATTCGCTCCTCATCCAGCGGCCGGGAACGATGGTAGTTGTACAACAGCAAGGTCAGCACCCCGACGATCAGGGTCAGATAGATCAGTGTGGACTTGCGCATGTCAACATTCCCTGGCAGCGGATTTTCGGACGCGGGTATACGGCGAGTGCAGATCGTCCTGAACGGAACATCCTGCACAGCAACTGATTTATACTGAAATCATGGCGAGTCTGCTACCGGAATATCGGCATACCCGCTTTCCGGCAACCACCCGAGGGAAGAAACGGTCAGCGCAATGCGGGGAACGGACAACCACCACGGCCGACTGATCATCGCGCTGGCCGGCGCAGTGATGCTGCTCTGCGCCTGTGCCAGCCCTTATGTTGAGCCTGAAGGCCAGACAGAAACCACCCCTGCGCTGTACGACACTTATGCCCTGATGGACGATGGCTATCGTCTGCCCCTGACGCGCTGGGTTCCCAAAGGCCGCTGTCGTGTGCAGGTACTGGCCCTGCACGGGCTGAACGATTACCGCCAGGCTTTTGCCTCCACCGGCGACTTCCTGTCCGCCCGGGGCATCACCCTGCTGGCCTACGACCAGCGCGGCTTTGGCGAATCGGACGGCTTCGGCCTGTGGCACGGCAGCGGGCGCCTGACCAGGGACCTGCGCCTCATGGTCCGCCTGCTGCACAAGGAGCAACCCGATTGCCCGGTCTATGTCCTGGGCGAGAGCATGGGCGGAGCGGTGACACTCGCGGCGCTGGACCAGATTGCAGCGGATATCGAAGGGGTTATCCTGGTGGCACCGGCCGTCTGGTCCCGTGACAGCATGCCGGTTTACCAGCGGGCGGCGCTGTGGCTGGCCGCGCACACCGTGCCGGCGAAGCGGCTCACCGGCGAGGGGCTGGATATAACGCCCTCGGACAACATTGAAATGCTGCGCGCACTGGGCCGCGACCCGCACGTAATCAAGGCCACCCGCGTAGACGTGCTATACGGCATCAGCAACCTGATGGACAAAGCCGCTGACGCTTCTCCCGCCCGGGCCGCCAATGCCCTGCTGCTGTACGGCATGCATGATGAAATCATCCCCCGCGAACCGACCTGCCGCCTGCTGGGCAAACCGGCGGTCGCTCACTGGGATGTCGTCCTGTATGAAAACGGCTATCACATGCTGACCCGTGACCTGCAGGCGGAACGGGTACTGCGAGATATCGCCGACTGGCTGCTCGCTGCAACCCGGCACAAACAGCAGGCAGCCGACAGACTGGCACAGTTCTGCACCGACAGCCGCCCGGATTCCGACTAGCCGGAATCCGGTGCTGGCAGTCATGGCAGGTCAGGCCGGGTAATCCCGGACTCCGACGCGCAGCACCTCAGGCGCTGGAACCCTCTGTGCCGATATCCGCGCTGTCGCCTCCGACCAGCCGGGTTTCACTGGCCGCTGCCGGAGAGGTTTTCGGCGGGATGGCCGCATTTCCGTCACCACCGCCGGATTCCGTGATCAGGTGCACATCACGCTGCGGGAACGGGATCGAAACACCTTCCGCGTCGAAGCGTTCTTTCACGGCACGGGTCAGGTCCCAGTACACATCCCAGTAATCCTGGCCCTTCACCCAGGGACGGCAGAT
Source organism: Thiohalobacter sp. (assembly GCA_026984515.1). Classification (GTDB taxonomy): domain Bacteria; phylum Pseudomonadota; class Gammaproteobacteria; order DSM-19610; family DSM-19610; genus Thiogranum. Next base: position 1,819 of record JALSRZ010000041.1, read on the forward strand.
AAAATTCACCGAAGAATCCCCCAGTTCGTGCACCCGAATGGTCGGCTCGGGGTCCCTGAGTATCTTTGGGTGACTGCTGACAACCTCTTCGAGGATGTTTTGTGCCTTCTGCATATCGTCGCCGTAACCGATACCGAACACAAGGTCGACGCGGCGCGTTGAAGTACCCGTTACATTGGTGATCGCCTGGCCCCAGACCTGGTTATTGGGAACGATGACTGCTTTGTTATCGAGGGTGCGTATCTGCACCGCCAGCAGGTTCATCGATTGCACCCTGCCCAGCACACCCGCGATTTCCACCACGTCGCCCACGTCGAAGGGTTTGAATACGAGGATCAGGATACCGCTGGCGAAATTACCCAGTGAGTCCTGCAGGGCAAAGGCGATGACAAAGCCCGCAGCACCGATGACTGCCAGCAAAGGCCCGATATTCACCTCCAGCGCGGCAAGGCCGATGAGCACACCGATCGCTATAATCAGGCGCCGCACCGTCACGACCAGGAAATCCTCCAGCAGCTTCGAGGCATGCGGGGAACTGGCCAGCACTTGTTTCAGCGCCTTGCCGACCACCCTGGACAGGAAAACAAAGGCCAGCACGGTTACCACGAACACACTGATATTCCGCAGCCAGCGCAGCCCGCCCTCAGCGGAGGTCAGCCAGCCCGATACCGTGGCCCATACCGCCTCCATATCGGAAATGTCCACCTTGACGCCGGACACCGCCGCGACGTACTGACGGTACTCCTTGACATCACCGCCCTTTTCTTCCAGTTCATCGAGTACGATATTGAAGCGGTCGACCAGCGCGGTCTGCTGCGCGCGCAGCACGGTCAGAAAATCCAGCAGGTGCTTTCTTTCTGCTGCCTTTTCCCTGGCAAACTTGTCCAGTTTTTTATGCGTCACCCCCTTGTCCGGGTTCTCTGTCTCGACCGGTTTCTCCGCATCGGCTGTACCACGCTCCTGCGCCTTTTTCCTGGCTTCTTCGCTAGCGGTTTTCGCCATGTCAGCCACTTCCCGGTCCGCACTCAGCTCCGCTACCGCCTGTTTGGCCTCGGCCACTGTCTTTTTTGCTTCCGCCTTCGCATCCTTCAGTTCCTTGACCGCCTCCTGGTCTGCGGGGGCTTCACTGGCCGCCTGTTTTGCCGCTTCAACGTCCTCAATGGCCGCCTTTACCTCGTCAGCCCTGGCCAGCTCTTTGCGCTGGTACTTGACACCGATCTCGGCCGTGGCGATCTCCTGTGCCTTGTCCTGCAGCAGGCGCTGCCACCCGTCTGCCTCAACCACAAGTTCGGAGCGTGTCAACGGGTTGAGCCTCAGGGCCAGCTCATCGACGGGTATATCCGGGTTGCCGGTGGTAACCGGAACCCCTTTACCGGGACCGGCAAACAGCCCGTTTCCCCATAGCCCCGACGCCAGCAGGAGCACTGTCAGCAAAACGCGCATCATACCTTTCATAATCCCTTCATTCCTTCAACCTGACCGTGATTTTCCCGTTCTCGACGCGGATGTTATCCACACCCTCGGAGAATGATTTCCAGAAACCTTCCTGCGAACCGAATTCGCTGACCAGGTCGATGTTCTTCAGCCCGCCCAGCCAGGCATTGGGTATCGGTACCCCCATAATACTGACGCCTTTCAGTACAATGACCGGCCGACCCTGCAGGTACGCCATTTCCACACCCGCATTGAAACGCAGCGTCTTGCCGCCCAGCACCGGGAAATCCGCGTCCATCGGCACCAGCAGCCTGGCGCTCACCAGGTCGTCCGACAGGTCGATTGCAAGCTTTTTCGCCAGGTCGGTGTTTTTTGCCAGCATGGCATTCAGTTCACGCTCGTTGAAACTGACTTCACGCCGTGCGCCCGCCTCACTGTACGGTTCGGGTTTCAGGAAGCCTTCCGCGTTCAGGTCATCGGATGGCGCGGGCTCCCGCCCCATGGACCGGCCTCCCGTCTGGTAACCCAGCGCCTGGAGCTTGCTCTTCAAGACCTGCTCTTCCTGTACACTCAACTCCACGGGTTTGAATTCGCTGGCGAACAGGTAGGTCTTGAGTGCCCACCAGGTACCGCCGATGGTAATCAGTATGGTGGCCAGGACGATCAGCAACACCTGTGGCCAGCGCATCCCGCCGGAGGCAGCCTGCGCGGTATCAGTGTTCATCGACTTCATCCACATCCAGTTGGCCGGACATGCGGCGACGGATATGAGACCAGGACATCCCTGTTGCCATGATGGCCGCCAGCATGACCAGGACCACGTAGGTCAGCGCCTTTACGTTTTCGATCGAAAGCACGTTGTAGTCAATCAGTACCCAGGTGAGCGCGGCAAAGAACGCCACCGCCAGCAAGGTGCCGATTTCACCCAGCGAGCGCACCGTTGCGCGCAGGTAGATGACCCAGCCAATCAGCAGCAAAACCGCAGACAGGGCCAGCAGGGGATCCAGTTTATCGGTGGCCTGCATAAACCAGTGGTACCAGGAATACCCGGACGGGTTATAAGTCGCAAATACCAGTACCACGGCCAGTACAAACCGAATCAGGAAACTGGTGAAAGTGAAGCTTTTCGCAGCCATTGCGCGGATTCCTTCCGGTGTGGTCTCAACGGTGCGCCAGTGTAGACGATCAGCCCGCAGGAAAACACCGGCCACCCGGTCGTTTTACCCGGTCCAGGGGATTTTATGCAGGCGTCCGGCC
>JALSRZ010000042.1 GCA_026984515.1 Thiohalobacter sp.
GTACTCCTGCACTGATTTCGCCGCCGGCGTCACTTCCCTGGCAGGCAACCAGGCACTGGTCGGTGTCGCAAATAATGTGTTCAACGCGGCACTGGTAGCGGATTTCGGCGCCGAGTGTGGTGGCGGACGCCAGTACCGCACGGGTGAGTTGCGCATCATCGGTTTGCGCATCGTAATAGCGGAATACCGCCGCCAGGTTGTCGCTACGCAGCCCGTCGAGAGCAGGCCAGGCGGACACGGGAAGCTGCTGGAAGCCCTTGCCGCCCAGCAGTGCGTACAGGCTCAGCCCCAGCCGGATCTGCCATGCACGGCGCCGGGTATGCCGGTAGACGGGGATGTGGAAGGGGGTGAGTGTGACCAGGTGGGGTGCGTTGTTCAGCAGGCGTCCGCGTTCCACCAGGCATTCACGCACCAGGCGGAATTGCGCACTTTCCAGGTAGCGCAGGCCACCGTGGATGAGCTTGGACGAACGGCTCGACGAGCCGGCTGCCGGCTGCGCATACTGTTCCAGCAGCAGGGTGCGGTAACCCGCGGCGGCGGCTGCCTGCGCGACGCCGGCGCCGTGGATCCCGGCGCCGATGACCAGTACGTCATAGTCCATGCCGGCAGGCCTTGCGGGCGAGCAGCGGGTGCTGCAGCATGGCACCGATGTCCCGTGTTTCAACCAGTGTCACGCCACGTGCCGCCCACTGCAGGGCCTGTTCGGGATCGGTAATGTCATACAGCATCCACTGCCAGTCGCCGCGCCAGGGTGTATCTTCCGCGGGTATCTTGCGTTCATTGCAGATGAGGAAACGTGGTTGCAGTTGCCGGGCCCGCTCCAGATGCCACTGGTCGTAGTGGCGCAGTACCCAGCCGACGCGGAAGTCGCCCTGGTCCTGTGCGTACGCCAGGGCGGCATCGTTGTAGGCGATCAGTGTGCACTGCTGACGGAAGGGGGCGAGTAGCGCCAGCAGGGCATCCAGCACTTTTTCCATGCCCCACCGCTCCAGGCTTTCATCCTTGATTTCCACCAGCGCGTGCGCGGCCGGGAAGGTGGCCAGCCGCTGCAGTACGCTTTCGAGGCCGGGTGCTGCCGTGGGGAAAAACCGCTCGCCGAGTCGATCGGGCTCGTGCACGCTGATGCCCTGCAGGGTCGGCCGGTCGAGTGTAAACACGCAACGCGGATCGCCACCGGTACGGCCGAAATCCGCGTCGTGCAGCAGGATGAAACGCCCGTCCGCACACATCTGTACGTCGAATTCCAGCCAGCAGGCGCCTGCCTCCAGGGCAGCCTGCAATGCGGCCCAGGTATTTTCCGGGTAGTGCGCCATATAGCCACGGTGGGCGACCAGTTGCGGGATGGTTGCGTTATTCATTGACAGGGGTATCGACCCGGGCGCGAAGTTGTTCAATGAATCGCATGTAGCGGTCAGCGAGGGCCGTATCGGGCGCTGGAGCAAAGCTTTCCGGCCTGTGCGGAGTCTGCCACTCGCGCGGGCAACCCGTCGCGAGCCAGGCGATGCCGCGTGCACTGGCTTCCGGGTCATGCATGCGCTGTACCGGCAGTCCGCTGAGGCTGGCGAGCTTCCGGCACAGGGCGTCGAGTTGTGACAGGCCGCCGCTGACGCGCAGAACGGTCAGTTCCTGTTGTTGCCGCATGCACTCGAGGTTGTACTGGACCAGGAACAGGATGCTCTCGGCCACCGCCACCGCGGCTTCGGCCACACCGGGCGTGTCTCCGTCCGGTACAAACCCGGGTGCCGGCCCCTGGCACCACCAGGGTGACCCCAGGCCTCCCACACTGTTCAGGAACAGTGGTGGTTTGCGTACCCACTCCAGCCAGTGCGGCAGCTGCTGCTGGATGTCTTCGTCCGGCCAGCGGTCCTGCAGCCATTGCAGGGCGCTGCCGGCACCGTTGACGGTGCCCTCCAGCAGGTACTCGCGCTGTGTCTGGTCACTGCTGGCAATGCTGGACAGCAGTGCTGCAGGTGCGGTCGCTGTCGTCTGTGCCGCGAGGATAAAAGCCCCGCTGCCCAGGTTGACCAGCGCCGTGTTGCGGTCCGGCTGGCCTGAGCCGTACCAGGCTGCGTTCTGGTCCCCGCATAGCGCGGTCACCGGGATACCCTGCCGGTGCAAGGTTCCGTACGCGTGTAGAACCGGGCGGCAGGGCGGCAGGTATTCCAGCGGCACCTCGAAGCAGTCAGCGAGTTCCTCTGACCAGTCGAGCCTGTGGATATCCAGCAGCTGCATGCGTTGCGCATTGCTGTGATCCACGGCAAAGCGCTTTTCCCGGGTCAGGCGTTGCAGCAGCCAGGCAGCCAGCGGTCCCATGCGCAGGTCCGCCGGTAGCCCCGGCCGCTGGCGCAGCCAGTGCAGTTTGCTGGCGCCGTAGTGGGCGGACAGCGGTAACCCGGACAGGGCGCGGATGTCTGAGGCCTTGCCCTGTAGACGTTCGACCTGTCTGTGGCCACGCGTATCCTGCCAGCTGATGGCCGGGGACAACGGTGTTCCATCCGTCTGCCAGGCTATGACGGTGGAACGCTGGGTCGTGATGCCGCAGGCATGTACAGCGTCGCGCTGTGTAGCGCTCAGCGCCTGGAGCACCTCCTCCACAGCAGCCTGTGTGGATGCGAGGAGCTGCCCCGCATCCTGTTCGACCTGCCCGGATGGCAGGCGTACGAGCGTGGTCCGGTGCAGGCTGCGCGCCACCACCTGACCGTCCTGATCCAGCAGCAACGCCCGGCTGGCGTGCGTGCCCTGGTCGATCGCCAGTACGTAGTCCATCAACGCAGTCAACCATAGCGGTTAGTGCTTGCAGCGGAAAGGCCCCAGGCGTAAAAAGTCAGGCTATGACTGCGTCGTTTGAACTGGATGCCCGGTTGGCAGCGGATTGTATCCGGGTAGGGTGCCTGCCGTTGAGTGTGCTGTTGTTGTTGAATGATGCGCGCTATCCCTGGTTTGTGCTGGTACCGCAGCGCGCCGGTATCCGCGAGATTTTCCAGTTGGCAGAGGCCGATCAGCAACAGTTGTGGCGCGAGTCGGCGCACCTGGCGGAGCATATGATGCAGGCGTTTCATGCCGACAAGATCAATATCGGCGCCCTGGGGAACCTGGTGCCGCAGCTGCATGTGCACCACATTGCCCGTTTCCGCAGCGACCCGGCCTGGCCGGGTCCTGTGTGGGGACACAGTGCCGCGGTGCCCTACGAGAAACACAGCATTACCGAACGGGTGGGGATGGCCTGCGACTGGTTCGGTGATGAGTTGATGGTGTTCTAGCCCGCATTCCCGCAATTTTTCGTTGCGTAGGTCTACTATGCGCCTCAAAATTGCGAAAATCCGGACTCGCTCTCCCACCATGCTCGCTACGATTGCCTAAACCCGACAGGCTCCTGGCAGGCTGTATGGATCACAGGTGCATCAGTCCGGGATCGGCCTGAGCTTCAGCTCTTCCGGTGCTGCCTTGATGAAGCCGTGTTTCGCGTAGATATCCTGGGCAGCATCGGTGGCAAGATATTGCAGGAAACGCTGGCCATGCTCGCTGTTACGTCCCTCGTTCAACGGGCCGATGGCATAGGCGACCCGTTCCTGCTGGTTATAGGGTGCCGGGATCGCAACGCCCTCGATCTTGCGGCCGGACTGCTTGCCGTATACCACCTCCGTGGCCCACACAATGCCGACATCGGCTTTACCCTGTTCGATCCGCAGGGGCGTTTCGCGGTGGTGCCTGGAAGTAAACCAGGTTTTACCCTTCACCGCCCAGCAACTCTTGCACTTCGCGCCACCGGTCACCTTGTCGTACAGACCCAGGTCTTTCAGCATCTGTGCACCGTAAAACTTGAATATGCCTTCCGTCAGGGGGTTCGGGTGCGATTGCACCAGCTCGTCGCGCGCCAGGTCTTCAGGGCCCTTGATACCTTTCGGGTTGCCCTGTGCCACCATCAGTTCAAGCTTGTTATGGGTGTAAACCATGTAGTCTGACATCAGACCCTGTTTATGCATTTTTTTCAGGTGCCCCAGGTTTACGCTGGCGAACAGGTCCGGGTTCCGGGCGGTGTCCTGGCCGTTGATCTGTCCCTGTTTTAGTAACTGCTGTTTCAGGATCTGGCCGGGGGGTATGGTTTCTACATAAATACGCTTGATGTCCGGGTTTTTGCCCTGGAAATCGTTGATGAGGTCTTCCATGACCATGAACTGGTTGCCGGCCAGGTACATGACCAGGTCGGTGTGGTAGGAGTCTGCAATATCTCCGTAGGTGATATGGCCGTCGGCGTGGAAGGTCCGGTAATCGTGGCCCAGGCCGGCGTCGTCGGCACTGCGCCCCACCGCAGCCGTTGCCAGCAGTGCCAGCAGCAGCCAGCCACGGTTCAACAGATTGGCGTTCGTGATCTTCATGACTATCCCCTTCGTTATCGACCGGTTGATGGTTGTGTTCTGTTCCCCGGTGGATGAGCTGGAGCGGCAAAATATTCCCGCGGCACCGTTTTTGTGCGCAGCGGTTCCGGTCCCGGGTAGCACATGCCGGAATAACTGCTATGCTTTTTGCAGGGCCTGTATTTTTTCAGACAGGTGTTGCAACACGAGGAGGGTAGGGTATGCCAACGTTAGACCGATCCGGCGGATTTCCGTTTGCACCGGAAAACTGGGACCAGGAAGAAGCCCGGAAACTGGCCAGTAGTGAAGGGCTGGAACTGAACGAAGATCACTGGGACGAGTTGCGTGCGCTGCAGGAGTATTGCGCCCGTCACGACTGTAACAAGTACAGTGTGCGCGAACTTCACGATGCACTGGATGAGAAATTCCACGACCGGGGTGGTTATAAATTCCTCTACCGCTTGTTCCCGGGTGGTCCGATTGCCCAGGGATGCAAGCTTGCCGGCCTGGAGCCGCCAGCCGGTGCGATCGACAAGGGGTTCGGTAGCGTCGTTTAGGGAACCTTGGTCAACTTCTTTACCGTCATCCCGGCGAAAGCCGGAATGACGAATAAAACAGGGGTTTCCTGGCTACTCCGTCCCGTCTGAACCGGGCAGCGAGCGCAGAAAAGCGAGGTATTCGGGCTGGTCCCACGGGCGCCCCCCGAGCGCCTGGTAGCGGATGTTGCCCTGTGGATCGACCAGGTACGTGGCCGGCAGCCCGCGCGGCTGCCAGGCTTCGGTGACCTGTCCGTCACGGTCCATCAGGCTGTTCATGTCCGGTGCGTAGCTGCCCAGGAAGCTGAACACTGTGTCTTCGTCTTCCGACGTATTCACCATCACGATCAGCAGCGGTGCGTCTGCCAGCAGCGTGGCCATACGCTGCACGGCCGGCATTTCCTTGCGGCAGGGGCCACACCAGCTTGCCCAGAAGTGGACGAACACCCAGCGCCCGCGCGCGCTGTCGAGCGCAAACGCTTCGTTGTCCATGTCGGTCAGCCGGAATACCGGGGCCGGGCCGGGACTGTACACGCGCACTCCTTTCGGCAGCGCGTTGTCCGCCTGCAGTGGTGACAGACCGATGCCCGTGAACAGCAGGATGAACAGCCACAGTCGCCTGCACCGGTTCACGGCGGGTTCCCGGCGCAGTGCAGCTTGTCATAGTGGAGCCTGATCAGGGGGCCGTGTTGATCAGGGCCGGAAGCGAAGCTTGCGCGGAGGCTGATCGGGCCCTTGACCCATGGCAGGATGATATTCCCGCCTTCGGCCTCATCGGGCTGGTAATCCAGTGTTTCGGGGAGCAGGGTCCAGCGGAAGGTGGACTGTTTGGCGAGCGGAACTCCCATGTCTTTCCACAGCGCTAACCAGTGGTTGCGGTGATAGCGCTGTACTTCTTTCCCCTCGGCGCTGAAGTGCCAGCGGGACAGATCCAGCCAGATCGTGTCCGTACCCCGGTTGTGCACCCGCACGGTAATGAAACACTGTTTCGCCAGCAGCTCGACCATCGGTTTCGGGAATCCGCGTGCTGCATAGAACGCACTCATCTGTTCCGGTGTGCGCGGTGTAAAGCGGATGTCCACCGGGGTGTCCGGTGTCGCCATCGCAGCACCCGAAAGTGCCAGCAGCAAGAGCGGGTAGCGGTGTTTGTTGCCGGGTGTCTGCATGGTTGCGAATTCGGGGTCGGTCTTCGATCCAGTCAAATCTGGTATGGTTGCAGCCACCATACCAGATTTAAACCGCCAGTTTCCGGAGCAGGTTCAGAGCGTGCGACTGTATCGCCCAAAATCCATTAACAGCCTGCTGCTGATCAGCTTCGTGGTGGTGGTGATGCCGCTGATGGCGGCCCTGGTGCACGCCACCTGGTCGGTCGACCGGCTGGTGGCACAGGGGCAGCGCGCGCTGTTTGCCACGGTGCGTGCCACCCAGAATGTCCAGTTGCTGGTGGAGACCATCACCGCCATGGAGCGCAACGCGCGCCAGTACAAGGTGCTGGGTGATATCGCCCTGTTGCAGGTGTACCAGGAAAACCATGAAAAGTTTCTGGAAACGGCGGGGCGCCTCGCCGCCTTGCAGCTTTCCGATTTGCAGCGCCAGCGCCTGGAACTGATCGTTAAGGTGGAAGACAATATTGACGACGCGCTGATCAGTTTTCCGCCGGATGCCGAAGAGACTGCCGCCGCCGTGGATGGTTTTGCCGGACTGGCGCGCGACGCGCGCAAGATGCTGATCGATAACCGTAAACTGGTAGAGGGCGAAGTCGACCGGCTGGACGAGATCGGTGAGCGCCTGCAGCACCGGCTGGTGTTGCAGGCGATGGCGCTGGTGCCGGCCGCGCTGATCATGGCGGCGGTATTCACAGTCCTGATCACTCGCCCGTTGCGGCAGATGGATCGCGCCATCCGCCGCCTCGGAGACGGCGATTTTTCCAAACCGGCGAAAATTGAAGGTCCACGCGACCTGGAGCAGCTGGGTGAACGACTCAACTGGATGCGCACCCGTTTGCTGGAGGTGGAACAGGAAAAAAACCGTTTCCTGCACCACATCTCCCATGAGCTCAAGACACCGCTGACGGCGATCCGGGAAGGCGCGGAACTCCTTAATGAAGGGATTGTCGGTACCCTCAATGCCCAGCAGGGTGAGATTGCCGCGATCCTGCGCGACAACACCCTGCAATTGCAGAAACTCATCGAAAACCTGCTGGATTTCAACATTGCCACTTCGCGCGCTTCGCAGTTGCGGGTGGAATCCGTGGCGCTGGATGCGTTGATCGATACCGTGCTGGCGGATCACAGGGTCGCCTTGCTGGCGCGCCAGCTGGTGCTGGACAAATCGCTGCAGCCGGTGGAAATGGACGGAGACCGTGCCAAATTGCAGACACTGGTGGATAATCTGGTTTCCAATGCCATCCGCTTTTCACCGGAAGCGGGACGGTTGCGCGTGCGCCTTGAACAGCAGGACGAGCAGGTGGTCATCGAGGTAGCGGATGCCGGACCCGGCATTCCTGAAGCGGAAAGGCGGCGTATTTTTGATGCGTTTTACCAGGGGGCGCCGGCGACCAATGGTCACGTACGCGGTACGGGACTGGGTCTGTCCATTGCGCGTGAGTACGCGCAGGCGCATGGTGGGTACATTGAAGTGATTGACAGCGAGGACCAGGGGGCGTGTTTACGAGTGGTATTACCGATCAGCGTGGCCGGAGGGGCACGTGAATAAACGACTGATAATGATAGCGATGATGGTGCTGTCCGGGTGTCAGCCCATGACGGTGCAGCATAGCAAAGGCCCGGTGCCGGTGACGGTTCGGGTCGACGACGCGACCTTCTGGCTGGAAGAATGGCAGCAACTGCTTGAATTACCGGATAAACAGTTAAAAAAAGAACTGGAGGTCCGGCGCCAGGCCTTTATCCGTTCTGCGGAACCACGCACCCGCCTGCGTCTCGCGTTGCTGCTGGCTGCCGGACCGGCTTCGGTGCGCAACCAGGACAGGGCGCTCAAGTTGTTGAAAGGACTGGATTTGGACAAAGCAGACGCCGGCGCCCGGGCGTTGGCGGCACTGTTACGGCAGAATATCGAGGAGCAGGACTGGTCAGGTGCTAAAATTGACGAGCTGCGAGCAAAACTGGCGCAGTCGGAAGCGCGTGTTGAAGAGTTGGAACGCCAGTTGCAAGAGCTGACGACTATTGAACAAAACATTCAGCAGCGTGTTACCCCGCAGTAGTCGGAAGGAGTAGGAATGAGTGCCTGTCGTTACAGAGTTCTGGTAGTGGATGATGATCCGGCCTTGTTGCGCCTGTTGTCCATGCGGCTGTCTGCAGCCGGCTATGAAGTGGCTGCTGTCGAAAGTGGTGAAAAAGCAGTCGCGCAGATCCCGACCTTTCAGCCCCACTTGGTAATCACGGACTTACGAATGGATGGCATGGACGGCATGGCGCTGTTTGACATGATCCACCGGCGCAGTCCGGCGCTGCCTGTAATCATTCTGACCGCGCACGGCAGCATCCCGGATGCGGTGGATGCCACCAGTCGGGGGGTGTTCGGTTACCTCACCAAACCCTTCGACAGCATGGATCTGCTGGACCAGGTGACACGCGCCCTGCGGGTCACCGGAGAGCAGCACGAGCGCCGTGATGAGGAAAACGTCGCCGAATGGCGTCAGGGCATCATTACCCGCAGTCCGCTGATGGAAGACCTGCTGGGGCAGGCGCAGCTGGTGGCCTCCAGCGAGGCCAGCGTGTTCATTCACGGGCAGAGCGGCACCGGCAAGGAGGTGCTGGCGCGCGCCATTCACAGGGCCAGTGGCCGCGCGGGCGGCGAGTTTGTTGCCGTCAACTGCAGTGCCATTCCCGAAACGCTGTTCGAATCGGAATTCTTTGGTCACGCCAAGGGCTCGTTTACCGGCGCCACCCGGGATCACAAGGGGCTGTTCCAGGCCGCCAGCGGCGGTACGCTGTTCCTGGACGAGATCGGTGATATGCCGATGACGTTCCAGGTGAAGCTGCTGCGTGCCATTCAGGAGCGCTGCGTGCGCCCGGTAGGTTCCACCAGTGCAGTGCCGACCAACGTGCGCATCATTTCCGCCACCCACTGTGACCTGGACGAGCTGCGCAAGAAAGGCACATTCAGGGAAGACCTGTTCTACCGGCTCAACGTGGTGGCGCTGGATATTCCTTCACTGGTTGAACGCCGTGAAGATATCCCGCTGCTGGCCAACTATTTCCTCGGCACGCTGGAAGATGCGGCCAGGAAATCGGTAAAGGGATTTGCGCCTGACGCCATGGAAGCGCTGTTGTCGGCCCCCTGGCCGGGCAATGTCCGCCAGCTGTTCAACGTGGTGGAGCAGGCGGTTGCTTTCACTACCACGTCGCTGATCCCGGTCAGCCTGGTACAACGCGCGCTGCGTGACGAGGCGGAAGGAGAAATGCCGGCCTTTGCCGATGCACGGTCCCGTTTCGAGCGCGAGTACCTGACCCAGCTGCTGCAGATTACCAATGGCAATGTCAGCCAGGCAGCGCGCATAGCCAAACGTAACCGCACCGAATTTTACAAACTGCTGCATAAACATCACCTCAATCCGTCGCAATTCAAGGGGGCGGCCGCCGCGCAATCTGTCGCTCATTAGCGACAGTATGGTCGACAGTTTTCAAACACGGTGCGTGCCTGCTTCCTTCGTCGTTTGGGTCAATACATGGCCTTCATCTAATTGAAATAGAATAATTTCTTCGTGTGCCGGAACGACGGAAAATGAATAAGGCAGGATTCGCTGAGCGGTTTCCTTAACAAAAATGTGTCGCCAGTCGGGGACAGTTTGTCACCAGAAGTCTACCCGGCGGACCCGGTTGCCAGGCAGAAAAATGGATGAGTGCGCCATTTGACGGGTAGCCGCCGACACTGGCACGGCCTTTGCTCCAACCAAACCAGATGAATTTTTCCGGGTGAGTAGGGATGAGATTACCGGTCTGGTTTCTGGTTTGGGGATTGGCGGCTGCGCCGACGCTTGCGGAGCAGGGTATTTCCGTGGATGCGTATGGTTTTGTCGCCTTCAATCGTATCGACAGTGATCACAACGGTTATGTCAGTCGTGTCGAGGCGCGTTCGGTTGGTGCCGTTGAAGCCGCCTTCGACCGGGCGGACACCAACCGTGATGGTCTGCTGAGCCAGAGTGAATATGCACGGGTGCGCCCGTCACAGGTGACCAATCCCTCGTAGACATCACCAGGCAATACCGGTTTCCCCGCACGGGGACATACGCGACCGCCCTGGTCGCGTTTTTTTATGAAGTCGTTGATGACGGATGCAAATACAGGCGCTCACCGGTAAGCTTGCCGCGTGGGAATTTTTGGTCTGTCTTGTGGTCATTGCAGGGGGTAGGATTGTCGCAGTTTTTCTGGCCGGTGCGAGTGTACTATGAAGACACGGATAGTGGTGGTGTGGTCTATTACGCCAATTATCTGAAGTTCATGGAACGCGCCCGCACCGAGTACCTGCGGCAGCTGGGTTTTGAACAGGACCGGCTGCGAACGGAGCAGCGTGTCCTGTTTGCCGTGCACTCGGTCCAGGTCGATTTCAAACGGCCGGCGCGATTCAATGACCGGCTCGAAGTCAGCGCGGAGCTCAGCGACCGGCGTCGTGCCAGCCTGACTTTTTTCCAGCAAGTGCATCGCCATGGCGAAACAGCGCCTCTCTGTGAAGGGCAGGTGCGCATCGCCTGTGTCGACCCGGTATCTTTCAAACCTGTCCCCATCCCTGAATCCATCCGCTCGGAGTTATTACGTGTCTGCTGATCTTTCATTTGTTAGCCTGGTTACCGGCGCCAGTGTCGTGGTGCAACTGGTGATGGCTCTGCTGCTGTCGGTATCGGTCATGTCCTGGACCATGATTTTCCGCAAACGCGGTGCGCTGGCCGAGGCCTACGCCGACGCCGAGCAGTTCGAAGACCGCTTCTGGTCCGGCGGGGACCTGGCGACGCTCTACCACGAGGTATCCCCGCGTGGCGACGAACTGCGCGGCCTGGCAAATATCTTCGTGACCGGTTTCAAGGAGTTTACGCGCCTGCACGGCAAGGGTGGCGACCCGATGGCGGTGGTAGAAGGTGCCCAGCGGCGCATGCGCGTCGCCCTGTCCAGGGAGATGGACGATCTGGAGACACACCTGTCCTTCCTGGCCACAGTGGGTTCGACCAGTCCCTATGTGGGCCTGTTCGGTACCGTGTGGGGCATCATGAATGCGTTCCGCGGCCTGGGGAACGTGCACCAGGCGACTCTGGCCATGGTGGCGCCGGGTATCGCGGAAGCCCTGATTGCCACCGCCATGGGCCTGTTTGCGGCTATCCCGGCGGTGATCGCCTATAACCGCTATTCCAACGACGTGGAGCGCCTGGAGAATCGCTACGATAACTTCCTGGAGGAATTCTCCAGCATTCTGCAGCGCCAGGCGCACGACTGATGGCCAGGCAGTGTGGTCGACAGCGCAAGCGTCCGATAGCGGACATCAACGTGGTGCCGTACATCGACGTGATGCTGGTAATGCTGGTGATTTTCATGATCACTGCACCGCTGCTGAACCAGGGGGTCGATGTTGACCTGCCGCAGGCGGACGCCGAACCGATGGAAGATGCACAGCAGGATCCGCTGGTGCTGACGGTCGATGCCGAAGGGCATTACTTCCTCAATGTGGGTGGTGATCCCGAGCAGGAAATCGATGCCGATACCCTGCTGTTGCGGGCCTCCGCCGTGTTGCGACAGCGCCCTAAAGTGACCGTGCTGGTACGCGGTGATGCCGAGGTCGACTATGGCCTGGTGGTCGCTGCGATGTCGCTGCTGCAACAGGCCGGGGCCGCCAAAGTAGGCCTGGTGACCGAACCGTTCGGGGAGGGTGGGTAAATCCGCGGGTTGTTGCGAATGCTGCGCGAGCGGCCGCGGTCGTTCGTGTACGCGGTGCTGGTGCACCTGGCCCTGCTGGGTGTGCTGGTGTTCAGCCTCGACTGGGCGCCCTCGGTAACACCCGGTGCGGCCGGGAAAAAGGCGCCGGTGCAGGCGGTGGTCGTGGATGCGGCGAAGCTGGAATCCGAGATTCAGCGCCAGCAGCAGCAAAAAGACCGGAAACGGCGCGAAGCCGAGGAAAAGCTGAAAAAAATGGAACAGCAGGCCAGGGCGGCGGAACAGAAACGCAAGCAGGAAGAACAGCGTGTCGCCGAGCTGAAACGCAAGGAAGCGGAAGCAAAAAAGAAGGCCGAGACAGAGCGCAGGCACAAGGCGGAAGCCAGGAAAAAAGCCGAAGTGGAACGCAAGCGCAAGGCGGAGGCAAAGAAAAAGGCCGAGGCGGAACGCAAGCGCAAGGCGGAGGCAAAAAAGAAGGCCGAGGCGGAACGCAAGCGCAAGGCGGAGGCGAAGAAAAAGGCCGAGGCAGAGCGTAAACGCAAGGAAGCGGCAAAGAAAAAAGCGGAAGCGGAACGCAAGGCCGCGGAACAGGAGTTGCAGGCGCGCCTGGCGGCGGAACAGGCGCACGAAGCGGCTCGTCGGCGCTCTGCCATGCAGCGCGTAATCGACGAATATGTGCTGTTGATACAGCAAAAGGTGGAGCGTAGCTGGATACGGCCACCCGATGCGGGAGGCGACCTGTCCTGTACGGTCGAGGTGCGACTGATCCCGGGCGGTGAGGTGATCGATGCGCAGATCGTGCGCAGCAGTGGCAACCCGGTCTTCGATCGCTCAGTGGAGGCAGCCGTTTTCAAGGCATCACCCCTGCCGGTGCCCTCCGATGTCGATGTTATGCAGAAATTCCGTACAATACGTTTTGAATTCAAGCCTGGATAAACATGAACGCATTCTACCGCAGCCTCCTCCTGTTCCTGCTCTGCCTGCCCGCCTGGTTGCAGGCCGCGCTGACCATTGAAATCACCCAGGGCATGGATGGCGCCGTGCCGATTGCCGTGGTGCCATTCGGTACGGTCGGTACGCCGCCCGAGGATGTCGCCGCCATCATCGCTTCGGACCTGGCGCGCAGCGGTCGCTTTGCGCCGCTGGCCAGGCAGGATCTTATTGCCCATCCGGTAGAGGCCAGTGAAGTGCGCTTCCAGGACTGGCGTACCCTGGGCAGCGAAAACCTGGTGATCGGCAAAGTGGAAAGTGCCGGCCCGGACCAGTACCGCATCCAGTTTCGACTGTTTGATGTATACCGCGGTCGCCAGATTACCGGTCACAGCCTGCCCGCGAAGGCCAGCCAGTTACGTAAGGTAGCGCATGTCATCAGCGATCTCATCTATGAGAAACTGACCGGGCAGCCAGGTGCATTTGATACCCGGATCGCCTACGTCATTTCGGAACACAGCGGCGGCAGGAAAAAATATATGCTGCAGCTGGCCGACAGCGACGGCTACAACCCGAAGACACTGCTGACCTCCGCGCAGCCGTTGATGTCGCCCGCCTGGTCTCCGGACGGACGCCGGCTGGCCTACGTCTCTTTTGAGAAAAGACGTGCAGCCGTGTTCATCCAGGATGTATTTACCGGCAAGCGCGAGGAGATTTCCGCCTTCGCCGGCATCAACGGGGCGCCGTCCTGGTCACCGGACGGTACTACCATGGCCGTCACGCTGTCACGCGATGGCAACCCGGAAATCTACAGCATGCGTCTCAGTGACCGGAAGCTGAAACGCCTGACTTTCGGTGCTGCCATCGACACGGAGCCGGCCTGGACGCCGGATGGCAGGAGTATTGTGTTTACCTCGGACCGGGGCGGCAGCCCGCAGATTTACCGCATGCCGGCCCAGGGCGGCCGCGCACAGCGGCTGACCTTCGAAGGGAACTACAACGCCAGTGCCGATGTGGCGCCGGATGGCAAAAGCCTGACGCTGGTGCATGGCGAAGGCGGTCGCTACCGGATTGCCACGCTGGACCTGGAAAATAACCTGCTGCGCGTCGTGAGCGATGGCCAGCTGGATGAATCTCCCAGTTTTGCGCCCAATGGCAGCATGATTATCTATGCCACGGAGAGCGGGCATCGCGGCGTGCTGGCGGCGGTATCCAGTGACGGTCGCTTCCGCCAGCGCTTCAGTTTGCGCGAGGGCAACGTGCGCGAACCGGTCTGGTCTCCTTTTACCAGGCGGAAGTAGGCTCAGGGCTGCACGGACAGGAAATACTATTTTTAACTGAATTTAACCAGGGAGTAGAGCAATGAAATTCATACAGGCGGTTACAGTTGCACTGATATTGGGATGGCTTGCGGGTTGCAGTTCGACCGGTGCCCCAAAAGAGAGTGATGTTGCAGTGGAAGATCACAGTGATGCCGCTACCGAGGGAGCTGCGACGACGTCGGGTGTCGGGGCCTACGGGGACCTGAGCATCGAATCCCTCAATGATCCCAACAGTCCGCTGGCACAGCGCGTTATCTATTTTGCCTATGACAGCAGTGACGTGGCGGAGCAGGACCGGGATATCATCGCCGCGCACGCGGCGTTCCTGGCCGCCAATCCGGACGTTCATGTCAGCGTGGAAGGCCACACGGACGAGCGCGGGGCACGCGAATACAACATCGGCCTGGGCGATCAGCGTGCGCAGGCGGTGCGCCGCATGCTGGAATTCCAGGGGGTGTCGCCATCCCAGATCAGCACGGTCAGCTTCGGTGAAGAAAAACCGGCCGTGGAAGGACACGATGAGTCCGCCTGGAGCATGAACCGTCGTGTGGAACTGGTCTATGTGGGCTACTAGAGCCCTGTTGCTGGGTAGCCTGCTGCTGGTTGGTGTCAATGCGTCGGCGGTCAGCAAGCAGGAGCTGGAGACCCGGATCCAGCAGCTGGAACGCAAGCTGGACAGTCGCAACCTGGTAGACCTGCTGGAACAGGTCACCAGCCTGCAGCGTGAGGTTCAGCAGTTGCGCGGCGATATCGAGGTGCAGGCCCACAGCATGGAGAGCCTGCAGAAACGCCAGCGTGATCTGTACCTGGACATCGACCGGCGCCTGCATCGCCTGGAAACGGGGGGTGCGCAGCCACCCGCAGCAGGTGCAAGCGGGGGCGGTGTCGCTTCCGGTACAGCACCGGCGGCAGCAGCCGGGGCGGCAGCTGCAACTGCAGCGGGAAAAGCTGCAGCGGTGTCGAAGCCGCCAGCGGCCGGGACAACAACGGCAGCCGCTGCGGCGCTGGACCCCGCGGAACAGCGCAAGGCCTACGATCATGCGCTGGAGCAGCTAAAGGAAGGGCGTTATGACGAGGCGTCTGCTGCGTTTACATCCTTCCTTGAGAAGTATCCCGCCAGCAGCTACGCCGATAACGCGCAATACTGGCTGGGTGAAGTGTTCTATGTCACCCGGAAGTTCCAGCCGGCGCTGGCGGAGTTCGGCAAGGTATTGAGCGATCATCCCGACAGTCCCAAGGTCGCGGATGCGAAACTCAAAATGGGCTACATCCAGTATGAACTCAAGGACTGGGCAAAAGCGCAGGAACTGCTGAAGCAGGTAGTCAGCGGCTATCCTGGCAGCACCACAGCGCGCCTGGCCCAGGAGCGCCTGGATCGCATGAAACGCGAAGGGCACGTCAAGTAAGGTCGGCTCCCCGCTGTTCTGTCGTCATCCCGGCGCATGCCGGGATCCAGATCCGGCACAGGCTTCGCCGGTTTGATGCACGACCAGGGCCACCCGTACGACGGTTTTCCGGCCCGCTCGGCACGGTGCTAGAATAGCGCGATGGAATCCGTCATCCACCAGGCCCCGGCGGCGGTCGCCGAGCGCCTGAGAATCACCGAAATTTTCCTGTCCCTGCAGGGAGAATCCAGCACGGTCGGTCTGCCAACGGTGTTTGTGCGCCTGACCGGCTGCCCCCTGCGTTGCCGGTACTGTGATACCGAGTATGCGTTTCGCGGTGGCGAATACCGGGAAATCAGCGACATCCTGGCGAAGGTATCCGCGTACCAGGTACGGCATGTGACCGTGACCGGGGGGGAACCGCTGGCGCAGCCCGCCTGCCTGCCGCTGCTCGAATACCTGTGTGATGCCGGCTACCAGGTGTCGCTGGAGACCAGCGGTGCGCTGGATATCAGCCAGGTGGACCACCGGGTCACCCGGGTCATGGATATAAAGACACCGGGTTCCGGTGAAGTGGACAAAAACCGCTACGAGAACCTGGCCTGCCTGGCGCCGCGCGACCAGGTCAAGTTCGTGATCTGTGATCGCGCTGATTATGAATGGTCGCGTGCCCTGATGGACGAGCACCGCCTGGCGGGTCGTTGCGAGCTGCTGTTCTCGCCAGCCTTTGGACAGCAGGACGGTACCCGGCTGGCGGAATGGATACTGGGGGATCGCCTGCCGGTCCGTTTTCAGCTTCAGCTGCACAAGATCCTGTGGGGCGATGCAGCCGGACGCTGATCCCGGGAAGGCCGTGGTGCTGCTCTCCGGCGGGCTGGATTCGGCCACGGTGCTGGCTATCGCCAGGGATCGGGGCTACCAGTGCTATGCGCTGAGCCTGGATTATGGCCAGCGTCACCGCGCGGAACTGGAGGCGGCGCAACGGGTTGCAGTCGCGCTGGGCGCGGTTGAGCACAAGACTATCCCGCTGGATCTGACGCAGATCGGTGGCTCGGCGCTGACCGACACGGCCATCGAGGTGCCCCGCACGGCTGCGCCAGGTATCCCGGTTACCTATGTCCCTGCCCGCAATACCATTTTTCTTTCCATCGCGCTGGGCTGGGCGGAAGTGCTGGGTGCCTGGGACCTGTTCATCGGTGTCAACGCCGTGGATTATTCCGGCTATCCTGATTGCCGCCCGGAATATATCGAGGCATTTCAGCGTCTTTGTCAACTAGCCACCCGGGCAGGTGTTGAGGGTGGTTCGTTCCGGGTAAACGCGCCGCTCATTGAAATGAGCAAGGCGGATATCATTCAGACCGGTTTGAAGCTGGGCGTGGATTACGCCCTGACCCTGTCCTGCTATGCGGCGGACGAAGCGGGCAGGGCGTGCGGGGAATGCGACTCCTGCCGCCTGCGCGCACGTGGTTTCGCACAGGCGGGCGTTGCGGACCCCACCCGCTACCGGACATAGACCGCAAAAGGTACCAGTATGACATTTGAAAGTTTTATGGCCGCGCAGGGTTTTTTCCTGTGGTCTGTCTTTGCCATCGCCGTCGTGCTCGGTGCGGTGGTCAACAAAACCAATTTCTGCACCATGGGCGCGGTCTCCGACTGGGTCAACATGGGGGATACCGGTCGTTTTCGGGCCTGGCTGCTGGCCATTGCCGTCGCCGTGCTGGGCGTGGCTTTTCTCGAACCGACCGGGCTGGTCGAAGCCGGTTCCGCGTTTCCACCGTACCGTGCCGGACAACTGATCTGGGCGGAAAACCTGCTGGGTGGCATCCTGTTCGGCATTGGTATGACCCTGGCCAGTGGCTGTGGTAACAAGTGCCTGGTGCGTATTGGCGGCGGCAATCTCAAATCGATCCTGGTGTTCCTGGTCATCGCCGTAATTGCCTATTTCATGATCAACCCCTTCCCGGGCACGGACCAGACCCTGTTCACCGTGCTGTTCTATAGCTGGATTCGCCCGCTGGCGGTGGATCTGGGCGCCGGCCAGGACCTGGGGACCCTGGTGGCCGGCAGCGAGCACGCGCTACAGGCGCGGACCATCATTGGCGCGGTGCTGGGGGTGTTGCTGCTGGTGATTGCGTTCAGCTCACGGGATTTCCGCGGCAGTTTCGACAACGTGCTGGGCGGACTGGCCGTGGGGCTGGCCGTGCTGGCTGCCTGGTATGTCACCAGCAACGCAATTATCGATGCAGACGGTGAGCAGTATGGTCTGCAGGCCTATGCGCAACAGTGGGATTTCCTGGCGGAATCCGACGCGGGCAAACCGGCCGATACCCGTCCGCTGGCGCCGCAGTCCTTCACCTTCATCAACCCTATGGGGCAGATGGCAGGGTACACAGCCTCCGGCTTTCAGCACGCCTACCTGACGTTCGGTGTAATGGCGGTGTTCGGGGTGGTGCTGGGCTCGCTGCTGTGGTCGGTCGTGACTCGCAGTTTCCGACTGGAGTGGTTCAGCTCGTTGCGGGATTTTTTCAATCACCTGCTGGGTGCAACGCTGATGGGTTTTGGCGGCGTGCTGGCGCTGGGCTGCACCATCGGCCAGGGCATCACCGGTATTTCCACCCTGGCGCTGGGTTCTTTCATCGCTTTTGGTGGCATCGTACTGGGCAGCGCGCTGACCATGAAAATCCAGTATTACAAAATGGTGTACGAAGAGGAGGCCAGTTTCATGGCCGCATTCATCACCTCACTGGTAGACCTGCACCTGTTGCCCGGCGCGCTGCGGCGGCTGGAGGCCGTGTAGGCCCGGGCCTGTCAAAGACTTGTCATTTGCAGCGGGTTCGGTATCATGCCCGCCTTCCCCGGGTCGTTAGCTCAGCTGGTAGAGCAGTTGGCTTTTAACCAATTGGT
This sequence comes from Thiohalobacter sp., assembly GCA_026984515.1. Taxonomy (GTDB): domain Bacteria; phylum Pseudomonadota; class Gammaproteobacteria; order DSM-19610; family DSM-19610; genus Thiogranum. The sequence goes on from JALSRZ010000042.1 coordinate 18,311, forward strand.
CATAGGTTCGAATCCTATACGACCCACCAGAACCATAAAAAAGCCGGATCAGTGGATCCGGCTTTTTGTTTTGGAAAGCGGGTTTTCGCAAACGCAAACTGCGTGTGATTTTCCGGCATCCCTGGCCCGCATTTCTCACCGACTTCCTGCTGCGGCGGCGTCATGCCGCGCGCTAAGCGGCGTTCACTCGGTCGGGCTGCTCGACATAGTGTCGACTATGCCTGCGCGGCCCTCGGTCGCGAACGCCGCTTATCACACGACCTGCCACAGCCTCGCTACGGAACCCGGTGAGAAATGCGGGCTAGTGTTGACTACAACGACGCCCATGTCCTGCTTAGAGAGTCATCATTCGTTCCGTCTCCATTGGTATCGACCAGGAGCTGAACCGTGGTTCCATCCGCATTGGCGATGAGAGTAAGGCTGGTGTTGCCGGCACCGGTACAGGTTGCCTGACCGGCAGTCGGGTCAAGGTCACCAATACCGGCAAAGGAAACATCGGTTGCTACCGTTATCGAGCCGCCGATTTTCGAGCTGTTGATGGTTCCACCCAGAGAGAAAGTATATGCGCCGGTTGCACCGTTTTCAGTCTCGTCGAGGGTGTAGCCGAGCAAGGTCAGGGTGTCATCGCCGGTCACGATTTCGATCCCGTTGCCACTGAAGCCGGAGGTTACAGTAATACCGTCACTGGTTGATTCCGACAGTGTCATGTCACCGTTCATGAGCAGGGTTGTACCCGCGGATGTCATGGCCAGGTTTGTGGCCTGAAGGCGTGCGCTGAAACGGTAGGGGGCGATGTTGTCGAAAAACCCGCCGCTGACCACAAGGTTGTCGATCGACATGTTCCCGTTCATGACGGTGCCGGAGAAATTGCAGTTGCTGGTTGTTATGATAAAACTGTCGCCGGTGGACAGACCCTGGTTGTTATCGGCATCGTTGATACTGCCGCTGAAGGTGCCACTGTCGCAAGCCACATTGCTGAACCGGGTAACCGCCGCTGGCCCGACTCCGCTGGCGAAATTGTTAAAGAGTCCGGGAGCTCTCCTGATGGATTCGATCAAGGAGTCAGTCAGGCGGGTCCCCGCAGACCGGGTTCCCCCCACGGATGCGGTTAACACACCGGATACTCCTTGACCTGCCCTGTCAGTGGATACATCGACTGCGGCCCCGGCCACGTCTGGCGCATTGGCCGTGGTGATCACAACGGGAGCGCTGGCTGCAGTGGTGGCGCCACCACCCCCTCCCCCTCCGCCCCCACAGGCGCACAACACCGATAGTGTACCAGCCACAACAAGACGCATGAGTAGTGTATTGAGTCCATACATGGAAGTTTCCCCCGTTGCTGTTTGTTTGAGATCCGGCTTCCTGCCCAGTAAATGTATTCCCATCGCGGTATAGTCTGCTATTGCGCTCAATCCCGACACCTCTGGCGCACCGTGGTACGTTTCTGCGCGGAAAGTAATGGCGCGGAGTTCGAGTGTGCCGCCTGACAGTTGAAAAAGTCCTCTTGCTTTTTCAGTCAGTCATGAGTTCTCGCAGCTTCCTTTTGTGTTAATGAAACTAGCAAAGCCGGTTTCTGGCAGTCAACCGCGGATATCAGGCAGTAATTTGCGCGCACACGGTTTGTTTTTAAACCCTCCGTTCCGTTTTCCCGGTAGACCGGGCGCGGGCGTTCTCGGCCTGAACACCGTAGTTGCCCGGCTTCATCGGCGATCGCCACGATGGAACCCAGGTGGTCGCTGTGCAGATAGCGGGTGGTAGCGGTGATATTGGCGGACTGGCTGGCCGGGTGGGTCTGGACGTGGAGGGCCACCACTTCGCCGTTGGCATAGATGTAATGCTTGTCCTCGACCTGTGGG
>JALSRZ010000043.1 GCA_026984515.1 Thiohalobacter sp.
GTGAGAAATGCGGGCTAGTCACAAGGCGGAAACTACACCCCGGCGGCAAATGACCCCTGCACGGCCTGCGCAACCGCAACCAGGCGTTGCCTGCCCAGCTCACCCGACAGCGCATAGCCCATCGGACCATCGATCCAGTAGAACACACCCACTCCTTCCGCCTCGCGGTAGTGAAATGCGCTGTGCCGCTCCGCTGTGGCCACCCGGCGCACATACAGCGTGATGCGTTCGCCCGCGGCGTTCTGGTACATAAACTGCGCGGCCATACGATTGGTCGATGGCAGCAGACGCCCGCCCACCAGTTCGAAACCCAGTTCACCCAGGCCCGGGGCACGGATACGGGTATGCATGCGATCAGACAACCAGCGGTTCAGTGCATCCTGCTGTTCCGCCTGTATCTCGACCGGGTAGTGCGTGTCGGTCGCGTACACCCGGTGGGCAAACGCAGCGGGCTGCACCAGGTTGACCAGCGTCGCCGACGCCTCCGTGCGATCCTGCCGGTCATGCAGCAGCCAGCCCGTCAGTCCCGACAGCAGCGCCACGCCCGCCAGGGCAGCTGCCTGCAGCATCCGCGACCAGCGCTGCAATCCCGGCGCAGCACCGACCGCGGGCAGCAGCGCAGCCGGGACCGCCTCGTTCAGCACCGGGTCGAACAGGCTGTGCAGGTCCTGGTTCAGCTGCCGGTAGCCGCGCACCTGCTCAGCCGCCGCGGGGTGCTGCGCCAGGTGCGCCTCGACCCGCAGCTGCCGTTGTTCATCGAGTTCACCGTCCACGTAGGCATGCAGGTCGGCATCGTTCACCGGACGCGGGTCTTTACTCATTTCACACTCCTCAGGCCGTGCGCGCCGCCGCGCTCGCCATTCATCCACCGCTGCAGAGCCTGCCGGCCCCGGTGCAGGCGGGACATCACCGTTCCGACGGGTATGCCCAGTACGCGGGCCACCTGCCGGTAGGACAGGCCCTCGATACTGACCAGCAACACGACTTCGCGCTGTTCCGGTGGCAAGCGCTGCAAACCGCTTTGCAGCTCGCACAGGCGCACGTCCTCATCGGCATTGTCACAGCGGCCGGGCACGGCGCTTTCCACCAGCGCCGCTATGTCCGGTTGCCGGCCCTGTCTCCTGCATTCGTTGACAAACAGGTTATGCAGGATGGTAAACAGCCAGGCACGCATGTCCGTACCCGCCTGCCATTGATCGAGGCGCGGCAGGGCGCGCGCCAGGCAGTCCTGCACCAGGTCATCCGCTCGCACTGCATCCCCCGCCAGGGCGCGCGCGTAACGCCGCAGGCGGGGAATCTGCACGACCAGCAGATCGGCGGATGCACTCACGTGATCAGGGTAACACTGCCGGCGTGGTGAATACCCAGTCGCGCGACTTCACCGGCGTATGGCAACTGATGCATTCCTTGCTGAAGTCCGCATCCTTGCCATAGGGTTTCTGCTCCATACCCACCCAGCGCGCCCACCGCCAGCCGGTGCCATTGCTCTGGTACGCCTTTGAGTCCTTGAACATGAACTCCGCGTGCACAAAGCTTTTGGGCGCGATCGCGGTGGGCCAGTGTTCCTCGGCCATTTCCTTCCAGACCAGCTTGCCAAGCACGGCACCGTCCGGCCAGGGATTGGTCTGCCCGGCCCGCGCTGCCTTGATGGCGATGTCGTTACCGACGATGGCACGCAGCGTATGATTATCGACGCGGTGCGAAACCGAGATCACGGGCCAGTCTTTATAGTGCTCCGGAAGCTTCAGGCCATTGGGTGCAGCCTGAACCCCGCTGCCTTCGGCTGCCACGCCAACCGGCACTAAAAACGATGTTATGACAATTAATTTCATAAACTTGCTGCTCATATATAATCCTTTACTGTAGTTGATTGGATCAGTCTGCATCACCGGGTAAACACCCCTGCACACCGTTTATTCCCGCCCTGTGAAATAATAATCGCGCTGCCCCGTCAAATGCAGGATGGAGTACATGGAACCACGCAATCCACAGGCGCGTCCCGGCGATGAGTGAAAATCAACGCCGGCGATTTCTGTCATTATTTCGAGATATATCACTTATCTCTTTGTTATTATGTATAAATATAACCGCATCGTACGGGGCTGCAGATGCACTCGACGACGACTTCGAACACTTTGAAGATACCCCGCTGGTCGAACCCCTCAGCAACCCGCCCTGGTTCAAACTGACCTTCCTCGACCTGTCCGAAGACCTGGCCGACGCGATCGAAAACGGCAAGCAGGGTCTGGTGATCTACTTCGGGCAGAAGTATTGCTCCTACTGCAAGCAACTGCTGGAAGGCAACTTCGGCATGCCCGATATCCGCACCTACACACAAAAACATTTCGATGTGATCGGTATCGACATTCACGGACAGCGCGAGGTCACCGCGCTCGACGGGTCGCTATGGAATGAACGCAGTTTCTCGGTGCGGAAGAAGGTGCATTTTACGCCCACGCTGATCTTTCTCGACCGCAACCGGCGCGAAGCCCTGCGGCTGTCGGGCTATTACCCACCGTATAAATTCCGCGCCGCACTGGAATACGTGGCCGACGGCTATTACCTCAGGGAAGACTTCCGCACCTACCTGGCACGCGCCGACGTACCGCTGGTGTTCGACGCCGGCGACATGAACCTCGAGGACTTCTTTTCACCACCGCCCTATGCGCTCGACCGCAGCCGCCTGCCGGGTGAACGCCCGCTGGTAGTGTTCTTCGAGCAGGGGGACTGCCACGCCTGTGACGTACTGCACACCGGACCGCTGCGCCAGGACGACATCAGCCGGCAATTTGAACAACTGGACGCCGTACAGCTGAACATGTGGAGCAACACGCCGGTACTCACCCCCGCCGGTGAAAAGACCACCGCCAAACAGTGGGCCGCAGAACTGGGCCTGTTCTACACCCCTACGCTGGTTTTCTTTGACGAGCGCGGCGAGGAAATCCTGCGCGTGGATTCCGTCGTCCAGTTCTACCGCCTGCGCAACGTACTGGAGTATATAAACAGCGGCGCCTACCGCCACTACGCCACCTTCCAGCAGTGGCGTAACGCCAACCAGCGTTAACAGGCGCTCAGGGCCAACAACCCCCAGCCACAGGAACGCTGTTCATCGCTCTATGCAGCATGACACCGTGATCGCCTGACTGCGAAAACCCGCTCGATTATCCACACACCGGCTACCACACCATTTCCATTTAAAGGCGCCGGCGTGTTACCATGCCGCGCCGTGACCGAAACGCTTTACACGCTTGATCCCCCGCAGTATACAGCAGCCCGTACTGCTGGCCTCACATAATACCGGCGCTCCGCGACCCGCCCATGTCAACATCGCTCCTCTTATCAGCTGTGCTACTGCTGCCGCTACTGTCCGGTGTGGCCGCGTTCGCCACCGACCGGCAGCCGTCACTCATGCGCTGGCTGGTATTTCCACTGCTGGGACTCGCGGGACTGACTGCAGTCGGGCTGGGTGGACACGTGCTGTTGCACAATACCATCGAGACCTTCATCTATGCCCCCGGCCTGCCCTGGCTGCACTGGCATTTCCGGCTCGACCCGCTGGCCGGCTTTTTCCTGGTCCTGATCGGTATCGTCACCAGTGCCGTAAGCCTGTTCGGACCCGGCTACGTGCGCGAGTTCGAACACGGCAAACAGCCGCTGTCGGTACTGGGGTTTTTCACCGGCCTGTTTGTCACCGGCATGCTGATGGTGGTGGTGGCCGCCGACGCCTTCTCCTTTATGGTGGCCTGGGAACTGATGTCGCTGTCCAGTTATTTCCTGGTCGTCTACCAGCACCAGAACCCCGCTAACCGGCGCGCCGGCTTTCTCTACCTGCTGATGGCGGAAGTGGGTGCGCTGTCCATCCTGCTGAGCTTCGGTGTGCTGGCCGGTTTCGGTGACGGCTTCTCCTTCGAGGCCATGCGCGCTGCGCCACTGAACCTGACCTGGGCCTCGATCGCATTTGCGCTGGGTGTATTGGGATTCGGCATGAAAGCCGGCCTGGTACCACTGCACGTGTGGCTGCCGGAAGCCCACCCGGTAGCGCCGTCGCACATCTCGGCATTGATGTCGGGCGTTATGCTCAAGGTCGCGGTCTACGGATTCATCCGCCTGAGTTTCGACCTGATCGGCGACGTACACTGGGCCTGGGGCGTGGCACTGCTGATCATTGCCAGTATCACCGCGCTGTTCGGTGTGCTGTATGCCCTGATGCAGCATGACCTGAAGCGCCTGCTGGCATACCACTCGGTGGAGAATATCGGCATTATCTTTATGGGGCTGGGCCTGTCGATGATTTTCTACGGCACCGGTTACCCCCTGCTGGGCACGCTGGGACTGGTGGCCGCGCTGTACCACACCCTGAACCATGCCCTGTTCAAGAGCCTGCTGTTCCTGGGTGCCGGCGCGGTGCTGCAGCGCAGTCACGAGCGCGACCTGGAACGCATGGGTGGCCTGCTGAAGCGCATGCCCTGGACCGGCCTGTTTTTCCTCATCGGTTGCATCAGCATCTCGGCACTGCCGCCGTTCAACGGGTTTGTTTCCGAGTGGCTGACCTTCCAGACCGCCCTGCAGGTACCGAACCTGGAAAGCGGCGTATTGCGTGCCGTGATCCCGATTGCCGCCGCAACGCTGGCGCTGACCGGCGCACTCGCCGCCGCCTGTTTCGTCAAGGTGTACGGCATTGCCTTCCTGGGCAAAGCGCGGACACGACGGGTGCGACGCAGCAGCGAAGCCGACCGCGGTATGGTGCTGGCGCAGGCACTGCTGGCGGTGCTGTGCCTGCTGTTCGGGATTTTCCCGACCGCGGCGGTCAACGCCATGAACCACGTCACCCGGACCCTGACCGGGGAGACACTCAGTACCGCGACCGCCAACGGCTGGCTGTGGCTGACACCGGTCTCGGCGGATACCGCTTCCTACAGTGCGCCGCTGGTATTCGTGGGCGTCCTGCTGGCCCTGCTCGCCTGGGCCCTGATGTATTACGTAATGCGACCCACCGGCCGCGTGCAGACAGAACGCGGCGATACCTGGGACTGCGGGTTCGGCCCGTTGAGTCCCCGTATGCAATACACGTCCACCTCTTTCACCATGCCGATCCGACGGATTTTTGCACCGGTGTGGCGTATTCATGAAGAGCTGGAACGCGAAAGCCAGCCGGGGCTGCCACTGGAACCGAAGCAGATACGCTACCAGGTGCACGCCGAAGACGTCACCTGGAAATGGTTCTATGCGCCCATCATGCAACTGCTGCACGCTACAACACGCCGGGTGAGCCGTATCCAGACGGGTAACCTGCGCCATTACCTGGCCTACAGTTTCGTGACCCTGCTACTGCTGCTGTGGTTGATCACATGAACGACTGGCTGCTGGCACTCATCGAGCTGATCCTGTTCGTGGCACTGGCGCCGCTGTTCTCGGCCTGGGTCAAGCGGGTGAAATGCTGGCTGCAGAACCGCCGTGCGCCGGCCCTGCTGCAGCCCTATCGCGACCTGCGTCGCCTGTTCGCCAAGCAGGTCCTGCTATCGCACAACGCCTCGCCGGTATTCCGCGCCACACCGTACATCATTGCCGGGGCGACCCTGCTGGCCGCAGCGGTCGTCCCTTTCATTTCCGTCAACCTGCCGACTGCGGCCATCGCCGATGTCATCGTGCTGGCGGGTTTCTTCGCCCTCGCACGGTTTTTCCTGGCACTGGCGGGCATGGATGTCGGCACCGCTTTCGGCGGCATGGGCTCGTCGCGCGAAATGACGATTTCCGCCCTGGCCGAGCCGGCCATGCTGATGGCGGTGTTCACGCTGGCCATGGTGGCGCACAGCACCAACCTGTCGACCGTAATCGACCAACTGCTGGCGCAGGGCCTGGTACTGCGCCCTTCGCTGTTGTTTGCCTTGCTGAGCCTGGTACTGGTGGGTATTGCCGAGACCGGCCGTATACCGATCGACAACCCGGCCACCCACCTGGAACTGACCATGATCCACGAGGCCATGATCCTGGAGTACAGCGGCCGTCACCTGGCGCTGATCGAATGGGCGGCCCAGCTCAAGCTGCTGATCTATGGCGTGCTGATCGTGAATATTTTCTTTCCCTGGGGCATTGCCACCAGTGGCAGCCCGGGGGCCCTGGCGATCGCCAGCGGCGTGGTGTTCGTCAAACTGCTGGTACTGGGGGTACTGCTGGCGGTCGGTGAAACGGTACTGGCCAAGATGCGCCTGTTCCGGGTACCCGCGTTCCTGGTGCTGGCCCTGACACTGGCGCTGATCGGCCTGTTGAGCCACATCATCCTGGAGGTCGGCTGAACCATGCTGGAACAGTTACCTCTTTATCAACAGGCCATCCTGACGCTGGCGGCGATGGTGCTGTTTACCTCGTTTGCCCTGCTGGCACAGAGCCGGGTCGTGTCCATCATCCATATCTTTGCCTGGCAGGGCCTGCTGGTGGCGGTGACCACCGCGCTGGTGGCCTACGACAGTGGCAAACACGACCTGTACCTGTCAGCCATCATGACCATTGCCTTAAAGGCGCTGTTTATCCCCTGGCTGTTGCACCGCCTGGTCAAGCGACTCGGTATCGACCGGGAAGAACACGGCGCCGAGCACCCGGCAACCGTATTGATGATCGGTGCAGGCCTGGTGATATTCTGTTACTACGTTGCCCAGCCGATCGAGCAGTTATCCGCCTCGGTCACGCGCAACACCATTGCTATCAGCATGGCCGTCGTACTGCTGGGCATGCTGATGCTGGTGAGCCGCAGCAAGGCGGTGGCGCAGGTGGTGGGGTTCATGTCGCTGGAAAACGGGCTGTTCTTTGCCGCGGTGGCGGCGACCCACGGCATGCCTATGGCGGTGGAACTGGGCGTGGCATTCGACGTGCTGGTAGCCGCGGTGATTTTCGGCGTGTTCTTCTTCCATATCCGCGACAGTATCGAATCACTGGACGTGGACCAGCTCAACCGTCTGTCGGAGCAGGATGAATGACCGCCCTGTACCTGACCCTGCTGATCCCCTTGCTTGCCAGCATCCTGCTCGGGGTGTTCGGTAACCACCGCGGTGCTGCAGCTTTCAACATGCTGGCCACCCTGGCGGGGTTTGCCACCAGCGTCTGGCTGGCCCTGATCGTGCTGCAACAGGGACCGCTGGGCGGTGAGGCTGGGCAGTTCCATATCGATTCATTCAATGTGTACCTGATCGCACTGACCGCGCTGGTCGGTGCCACCACCTCGTTTTTCTCCACACCCTACATGGCACAGGAAGAAGCCAACGGCCGACTCGGACCGGGACGCCTGCGCCTGTACCACGCCAGTTACCAGGGCTTTCTGTTTACCATGCAGCTGGCGCTGACCACCAACAACCTGGGTGTGCTGTGGGTGGCGATGGAAGGCGCGACCCTGGCAACAGTGTTACTGGTCAGCCTGTACCGCACCCCCGAATCCGTCGAAGCCGCCTGGAAATACTTCATCGTTTGCGGTGTCGGTATTGCACTGGCACTGTTCGGCACTGTGCTGTTGTACTTCGCCGCAGCGCACGTCATCCCCGACGCCGAACACGCGCTGCTGTGGAGCGTACTGGCGGAACACAGCGCACAGCTGCAACCGGTCGTAATGGCCATTGCTTTCGTATTCCTGCTGGTCGGCTACGGCACCAAGGTCGGGCTGGTTCCGATGCACACCTGGCTGCCCGACGCCCACTCGGAAGGCCCCACGCCGATGTCGGCGGTGCTGTCCGGCCTGCTGCTGAATGTCGCCCTGTATGCACTGGTGCGGGTGAAGATCCTTACCGACGGCGCGCTGGCCGCCGGTGGCATGCATTCACCCCAGCTGGCCGGTAACCTGATGATGGGTTTCGGTCTCCTGTCCTTTACGGTAGCCGGCCTGTTCCTGCACCGGCAGCGCGACATCAAACGCCTGTTCAGTTATTCCTCCATCGAGCACATGGGCCTGATGACCTTTGCCTTTGGTCTCGGCGGACCGCTGGCTACCTTCGGCGGTCTGCTGCACATGACCGTGCACTCGCTGACCAAGTCCGCCATTTTTATCGCCGTGGGCCACGCCAGCCACATTGCCCGCACCCAGTCGATCGAGGGTATCCGCGGTTTGATCCAGACTCAGCCCGCCGTGGGCTGGGGCCTGTTGATCGGCACCGCCGCCATCGCCGGGTTTCCACCCTTTGGCGTGTTCACCAGTGAATTCCTGCTGTTGTCGGCGACCATGAAAAGCCACCCCTGGCTGACCGTGCCGTTACTGACCGGCCTGGGCGTTGCGTTTGCCGGGCTGTTCCGGCACCTGCACCCCATGGTGTACGGGGAGCGACCGGAAGGCCAGGTCGCGGTATCCGCCAACATGTGGCCGGTGGTGCTGCACATGGTGCTGGTGTTATGGCTGGGTCTTGCCATCCCGACCTTCCTGGCCGACTGGTTTAACCAGGCCGCCGTGCTGATTACCGGGAAGGGTCTGTTATGAGCCGCTTTGACTGGTTATCGGAACTGCTGGCGCGCTGCGAGGATGAGCACGTACTGGTGCGGCACGGCTCGGCGACCCGGCTAGCACTGGTGCATCTGCTCGACATCGACCATGAAGACTGGGGACGGTTTGCCGAGGTGGCACAGCAGCAGGGCTGCCGCTGGGTGGCGCTGTGGGCCGACCAGATCGATGCGGACGACTTCAATATCGACGTCTGCTTTGAATACCACGGTGATTACCTGGTGGTGCGTGCACCACTGGCGATCCGCCAGCCGGTGCTGCCCTCGCACACCCCCTGGTTCCCGGCCGCCAACCGCCCCGAACGCCATCTCCAGGACATGTTCGGCATCGCCTTCAGCGATCATCCCGATTCGCGCCGCTGGACACGTCACCAGGCCTGGCCGGAGGGGCAATACCCCTTGCGCAGGGATTTCCCGGCCGGCGGCGAACCCACGGACGATACACCGCCCGACAGCGCTTACCCGTTTTTCCAGGCGCAGGGCGCGGGCGTGTACGAAATCCCGGTAGGGCCGGTACACGCCGGTATCATCGAACCCGGGCATTTCCGTTTCCAGGCCGTTGGTGAAACCGTACTGAACCTCGAGGAACGCCTGGGGTACGTGCACAAGGGGATCGAAAAAACCGCCGAGGGCCGCGATGCCGCCGCTGCCGCGCGCCTGGCGGGCCGGGTCTCCGGCGACAGCACGGTGGCGCACAGCTGGGCAGCGTGCATGGCCATGGAACGTGCCGCCAGGATCGGCGTGCCGGCGCGCGCCCTGGCACTGCGCGCAGTACTGGCGGAGCGCGAGCGCGTTGCCAATCACCTCGGTGACATCGGCGCCATCTGCAATGACGTTGGCTTCGCCTTTGCCCTGTACCAGTTCAGCCGCCTGCGGGAAGACTGGCAGCGACTGAACCGGACGGTGTTCGGGCACCGGTTATTGATGGACCGCGTGATCCCGGGCGGAGTGGCGGCTGATATCGACGCCGCACAGGTAGACGAACTGCTCCGCCAGCACAGCACCCTGCAGGCGGAACTCGATGAACTGATACCGATGCTGGACGACAACCCCTCGCTGGAAGACCGCCTGCTGGGTACCGGTGTGCTGACAACGGAGACGGCAGCACAGCTGGGCGTGGTGGGCTATGTCGGCAAAGCCAGCGGCATCGACTACGACCTGCGCCGCGACCATGCCTACGCACCCTACCATCGACTGCAGGTCGAGTCGCCACTGTACCACGATGGTGATGTCGCCAGCCGCCTCAAGGTGCGCGCCGATGAGATCGGCCATGCGCTGAACCTGATGGAACAACTGCTGAGCGGATTACCGGACGGGGAAACCCACATCGACTGGCAGGCGCCTGCCAGCAACGCTGAAGGCCTGGGCCTGGTGGAAGGCTGGCGCGGCGAGATCCTCTGTTATGTCCGTTTCGGCGAGGCCGGCCGCGTTGCCCGTTTCTTCCCGCGCGACCCCAGCTGGCTCAACTGGCCCGCGCTGGAACAGTTGATCCACGGCAACATCGTGCCGGATTTCCCGGTCTGCAACAAATCCGTGAATGGCTCCTACTCGGGACACGACCTGTAAACCATGCTGCGCATTCTCAACAAAATCCGCAAAACCGGTATCGTCACCGAGCCGGTCAGTAAAGACCCGGAGCTCGAAGCCCTGGGTATCGAACTCAAACGCCTGGTCGATCTGCGCATGCGCGGCAGCTTCGCCATCCGCGAAGTCGACAGCGGCTCCTGTAATGCCTGTGAGCTGGAAGTGCACGCACTCAACAATCCCTATTACGACATCGAACGTTTCGGCGTGCATTTCGTTGCCTCACCACGGCACGCCGACGCGCTGCTGGTGACCGGCCCGGTGTCGCGCCACATGGCCGCCGCCCTGAAGCGCACATACGACGCCACACCGGCGCCCAAATGGGTGATTGCCATGGGGGACTGCACGATCAACGGTGGTGAATTCGGCTGCAACTACGCCACGATCGGCGCGGTCGAACGGGTTGTCCCGGTGGACCTGGTGATCCCCGGCTGCCCCCCGACGCCCACGGTGTTGATGCAGGGCCTGCTCGCACTGCTGCAAGCGTAGCGCCGGTCACGCAACCGGCTTACCGCTCAGGCGTCCTTGCCGGCGCCGCCACCAGCGCCAGGCCCAGCACACTGCTGAGCAGGTACAGCCCCGCCGCCAGTCCGTGCATACGCGCAAACTCCGGGGTACCGCTGGCACCGGCTTCGCGCAGCCCCGCGATCATGGGCGCCAGCACAAACTGCCCCACCAGCGTCAGCACCAGCATTGCCAGCAACACCAGCGCCCGCCAGTTATACCGCTGACGCGGGTTACACAGCTGGTTGGAGAACAGCAGCAGCACCCCGCACACCAGCCCGATCCAGGCCATGATACCGAACAGGGAACCGGCCAGCGTACCCGCCAGCGCGCGGTCATCGAGGTTGGCAAACAGGGTGGGCGCCACGATATAGCCCACGCTCCACAGGCCGCCCACCCACAGCGTCAGCAGGATACGTTCACCGGCCAGCATGCGCTCAACCGACACGAGTGAGTGCCGTGGGCCCGCGCTGCCGGCCGCTACTGGTAACGGACTTCAACAATTTCCAGGTTTCTTTCGCCACCCGGGGCGTTGACCGTGGCGACGTCACCTTCTTCCTTGCCGATCAGGGCGCGCGCGATGGGTGAACCGATCGAGATCAGGCCCGCCTTGATGTCCGCCTCGTCCTCGCCGACGATCTGGTAGGTGATCTCGTCGCCGCTGTCCTCGTCGATCAGGTCGACCGTGGCGCCGAACACCACCTTGCCTCCCGCATCCAGGCTGGCGACATCGATGATATTGGCGTGTGACAGCTTGCCCTCGATTTCCTTGATACGCCCCTCGGCAAAACTCTGCTGCTCACGTGCGGCGTGGTACTCGGCGTTTTCTTTCAGGTCACCGTGCGCACGTGCTTCCGCAATGGCCTGGATAATGCGCGGCCGTTCGACGGTCTTCAGTTGTTGCAACTCTGCCTGCAGTTTTTCTGCACCACGTTTGGTCAGCGGGACCTTGCTCATGCCACTAGCTCCTCGTGTAGATCCTGCAATCGTTCCACGGACTCCGAGTCCATGCAGGTCAGCGCCAGGCTGGTTGCCCAGGCGTGTGAAATGGTCGTGCTGTACGGCACCTTGTGCTGCAGCGCCGCACCGCGAATGGTATAGGAATCGGCAATCGCCTGCTTGCCCTCGGTGGTGTTGACGATCAGCGCAACCTGTTCGTTCTTGATCATGTCCACCACGTGTGGCCGGCCCTCGGTCACCTTGTTGACCAGCTCGCAGGGAATGCCGGCCTTACTCATGGCCGCGGCCGTGCCGCGCGTCGCCACGATGGTAAAGCCCTGCCCGACCAGCTCCCTGGCGATCAGCACGGCGTCATCCTTGTCCGCGCCACGCACGCTGACGAACACCTTGCCGGAACGCGGCAGGTTTTCACCGGCACCCAGCTGCGCCTTGGCAAAGGCTTCCCCGAAACTGCGTCCCACACCCATGACTTCGCCGGTGGATTTCATTTCCGGTCCCAGCAGCGGATCGACGCCGGGGAACTTGACGAACGGGAACACCGCCTCTTTCACCGAGAAGTAGTCCGGCACGCGCTCCTGCGTAATGCCCTGCTCCGCCAGCGTGCGGCCGGCCATGCAGCGCGCAGCTATTTTTGCCAGCGGCAGGCCGGTGGCCTTGGACACGAAGGGCACGGTGCGCGAAGCGCGCGGGTTCACTTCCAGGATATAGATATCCTCGTCCTTGATCGCGAACTGCGCATTCATCAGGCCGACCACGTTCAGGGCCTTCGCCATGGCACGCATCTGTGCGCGCAGGCGGTCCTGGACTTCCTGGCTGAGGCTGTAGGCCGGCAGGGAACAGGCCGAGTCTCCCGAGTGTACGCCGGCCTGCTCGATATGCTGCATGATACCGCCGATCAGCACCGCCTCGCCGTCGCTGATGGCATCCACGTCCACTTCGATGGCGTCATTGAGGAAGTGGTCCAGCAACACCGGTGATTCGTTGGATACGCTGACGGCCTCGCGCATGTAGGTGCGCAGGTCGGCCTCGTTGTAGACGATTTCCATGGCGCGCCCGCCCAGCACGTACGAGGGACGTACCACCAGCGGGTATTCGATCTCGACCGCGAGGCTGATGGCGGCCTCGACACTGCGCGCGGTACGGTTGGGCGGCTGCAACAGGTCCAGTTCCTGCACCATCTGCTGGAAGCGCTCGCGATCCTCGGCGAGGTCGATGGAATCCGGCGTGGTACCGATAATCGGCGCACCCGCGGCCTCCAGGGCGCGCGCCAGCTTCAGCGGCGTCTGGCCACCATACTGCACGATTACACCTTTCGGCTGTTCCTTATGAATGATTTCCAGCACGTCTTCCAGGGTCAACGGCTCGAAGTAGAGGCGATCCGAGGTATCGTAATCCGTGGATACGGTCTCCGGGTTACAGTTGACCATGATGGTCTCATAACCGTCCTCGCGCATGGCCAGCGCGGCGTGCACACAGCAGTAATCGAACTCGATGCCCTGGCCGATGCGGTTGGGCCCGCCGCCCAGCACCATGATCTTCTGCCGTTCAGTCGGTTGCGCCTCGCATTCCTCTTCATAGGTGGAATACAGGTAGGCGGTATGGGTGGCGAACTCGGCCGCACAGGTATCCACCCGTTTGAACACCGGGCGCACAGCGAAGCCATGGCGCAGCTCCCGGAACGCCGCTTCATCGATACCCAGCAGTTTCGCCAGCCGCCGGTCGGAAAAACCCTTGCGCTTCAGCTGCCGCACCTGTTCGGCGTCCAGGCCGTCGACGCCCCGGGCGCGCAGGTCTTCTTCCATCCGCACCAGTTCCTCGATCTGCACCAGGAACCAGGGGTCGATACGCGTCAGCCCGTGCACCTCTTTCAGGTCCAGGCCGGCGCGCAGCGCATCGGCCAGGTACAGGATGCGGTCGGCACCCGCCTCGCGCAGTTCGCGCCGCAGGATATCCAGCGCATCCTCCTGTTCCAGGTCAACGAGTTCATCGAAACCGTCGATACCGGTTTCCATACCGCGCAGCGCCTTGTGCAGGGACTCCTGCAGGGTGCGCCCGATAGCCATCACCTCGCCTACCGACTTCATCTGCGTGGTCAGGCGGTTTTCCGCACTGGGAAA
This sequence comes from Thiohalobacter sp., assembly GCA_026984515.1. GTDB lineage: Bacteria > Pseudomonadota > Gammaproteobacteria > DSM-19610 > DSM-19610 > Thiogranum. The sequence continues at coordinate 13,638 of JALSRZ010000043.1, forward strand.
CTTTTCAAAGGTGAAGCGCGGGATCTTGGTCACCACGTAGTCGATGGAGGGCTCGAACGAGGCCGGCGTGGCGCCGCCGGTGATCTCGTTCTGCAACTCATCCAGCGTGTAGCCCACCGCCAGCTTGGCGGCCACCTTGGCAATCGGGAAGCCGGTGGCCTTGGAGGCCAGCGCCGAGGAACGCGACACGCGCGGGTTCATCTCGATGATGATCATGCGCCCGTCCGCGGGGTTGATGGCGAACTGCACGTTGGAACCACCGGTATCGACACCGATCTCGCGCAGCACCGCCAGTGAGGCATCGCGCATAAGCTGGTATTCCTTGTCGGTCAGCGTCTGCGCCGGCGCCACCGTGATCGAATCCCCGGTGTGGATGCCCATGGGATCGAGGTTTTCGATGGAACAGATGATGATGCAGTTGTCTTTATGATCCCGCACCACTTCCATTTCGTATTCTTTCCAGCCGAGGATGGATTCCTCGACCAGCAGTTCATTGGTGGGTGACAGTTCCAGGCCGCGTTCGCAGATTTCCAGGAACTCATCCCTGTTGTAGGCAATGCCACCGCCGCTGCCGCCCATGGTGAACGAGGGACGGATAACCGTGGGGTAACCGACCTGCGCCTGCACCTGCAGGGCTTCCTCCATGCTGTGCGCCACTGCCGCGCGCGGCATATCCAGACCGATCTTCAGCATCGCCTCGCGGAACTGGTCACGGTCCTCGGCCTTGTCGATGGCCTCGCGCTTCGCCCCGATCATCTCCACCCCGAATTTTTCCAGCACGCCTTCGCGCGCCAGGTCCAGCGCACAGTTCAGCGCCGTCTGCCCGCCCATGGTTGGCAACAGCGCGTCAGGGCGTTCCTTTTCGATGATGCGCGCCACCGTCTGCCAGGTGATCGGCTCGATGTAGGTGGCATCGGCGCTGTCGGGATCGGTCATGATGGTGGCCGGGTTGGAGTTCACCAGGATCACCCGGAAACCCTCCTCCCGGAGCGCCTTGCAGGCCTGCGCACCCGAGTAGTCGAACTCACAGGCCTGGCCGATCACGATCGGTCCCGCGCCGATGATGAGGATGCTGTTCAGGTCGGTTCTTCTGGGCATGGGCGTTTTCTTCTGTTGGAGCGCACTGGCTCAGGTTGCCGACTGCTGTATGCCGCCCCTGGCGGCTTCAATCAGTTCGATGAAATGATCGAACAAGGGCGCTACATCGTGCGGCCCCGGACTGGCTTCCGGGTGCCCCTGGAAACTGAAGGCCGGGAAATCGGTGCGGTGCACTCCCTGCAGCGAGCCATCGAACAGCGAACGATGGGTGGCGCGCAGGGTATCCGGCAGATTTTGTTCATCGACGGCAAAGCCGTGGTTCTGGCTGGTGATCATGACTTCGCCGGAGTCCAGGTCCTGTACCGGGTGGTTGGCGCCGTGGTGACCGAATTTCATCTTCACGGTGCGCGCGCCACTGGCCAGCGACAGCAGCTGGTGCCCCAGGCAGATGCCGAACACCGGCACCCCGGTGGCGATGATGTCGCGGATTGCGGCTATGGCGTAGTCACAGGGTTCCGGGTCGCCCGGGCCGTTGGACAGGAACACCCCGTCCGGGTTGAGTTTCATGATCTCGGCAGCCGGCGTCTGCGCGGGCACCACCGTCAGGCGGCAACCACGGTCCACCAGCATACGCAGGATATTGCGCTTGACACCGTAGTCGCAGGCCACCACGTGCCAGGGCAGTTTTTCCTCGATGGGGTGCGGCGCAGCGGGCAGGCCGTTTTCCAGCGTCCAGCTGCCCTGCGCCCACTCGTAAGGCATCCCGGTGGTGACTTCCCTGGCGAGGTCCATGCCCTTCAGCCCCGGGAACGCCTGCGCTGCCTCGACGGCGGCGTTTTCATCGATCTGTTCACCGGCCACCAGGCAACCGTTCTGGGCGCCCTTTTCACGCAGGATGCGCGTCAGGCGGCGGGTATCGATATCGGCGATGGCGACAATGCCCTGTTCGCGCAGGTACTGGTCGAGCGGTTTTTCGCAGCGAAAACTGCTGGGCTGCATCGGCAGGTCGCGGATCACCAGGCCGGCGCACTGGATGCGGTCGGATTCCTCGTCGTCTTCATTGACCCCGGTATTGCCGATGTGGGGATAGGTGAGCGTGACCAGCTGACGGGCATAGGAAGGGTCCGTAAGGATCTCCTGGTACCCCGTCATCGCGGTATTGAAGACCACTTCACCCACGCTCTGGCCAGCCGAACCGATCGACCGGCCCCTGAACAGGCTGCCGTCCTGCAGGGCCAACAAGGCCAATGTACCCAAGAAAACCTCCGCCGCCGAACTAGTGATTACAGACCCTGACACTGTCAGGCAGCTTCGCGCCGGAAAGATGGCGCCGGAAGCGGCAAGATTGTACTCGAACCACCGCCCGCTGCCAAGATGGCAGACTGGCCCTGCCCTGCCTGACACCTTTACTGTAATGATCCAGCCCGCAGGAGCGGGCTGGATCAGGTGACGTCGAGTCGGGTTCTGAGAGTAACGATATTCTGCCCGGACTTGCGCTGGTACGACAGTGCATCCATCAGCTCACGCGTCAGGTGAATACCCAGCCCGCCAGGCTTGCGCTCGGTGAGTGGCCTGTGCACATCCGGACGCGACGCCTGCAGCGGGTTGAAGGGCATGCCGTTATCGGCCAGCGTAATGACGAGTTCCCCACGCCTCATCTCCAGCCCCACCTCAATGGCGCCGACCGGGCTATCCGGCCAGGCGTAGGCCATCACATTGGCCAGCAGTTCATCGAGCACCAGCTTGACCCGGCGGCGCACCGACTCATCGAGCGCGTGCGCATCCGCAAACGCCTCGAACCAGGCAATGACCGCAGCGCTGGAGCGCAACCCCTGCCAGCGCCTGCTTACCGTCACCGGCGCAGCCCCCGAACCCGGTCCACCCTGGTAACGAAACGCCAGCACCGTGATGTCGTCCGCCTGCCCGGCCGCACCTTCAAAATCGTGCACAGTGGAGAGGATCGACTCCACCAGCGCAGCCGGATCCGGCTGCGCGGCCTGCTGCAGGTGATTCTCCAGTCGCGCCCCGGAGAACAGCTCGCCCGTTTCGCTGGCCGCTTCCGTCACTCCGTCGGTAAACAGCAGCAGTGTTTCGCCGGGTTCGAGCCGTACCTGTTGCTCCCGGTACACGATCCCTTCCAGGGCACCGGCCACCGGGCCGTGGCGCGCGTCCAGGCGCCGGATATCCCCATGCATACCGATGACACAGGGCGGGTTATGACCGGCGTTGGTACAGCGAACCACACCACTGCGAAGATCGCACACTGCCAGGAACAGGGTAACGAACATGCAGCCGTCATTGTCCGCGCTCAGGTTATCGTTTACCCGGTTCAGTATCGCCGCGGTGGAGGTAGTGCGCCTGGCCGCAGACCGGACCAGCGTCTTGCTCACTGCCATGAACAACGCTGCCGGCACTCCCTTGCCCGACACGTCACCGACACAGAAACACAGGCGGTCGTCATCCAGGTAAAAGAAGTCGTAGAAGTCGCCGCCCAGTTCATGCGCCGCTTCCAGGCGCGCATACAATGAAAAACGTTCGTTCCGGGAGATATCGGGGAAGTCTCGCGGCATCATGTTCATCTGGATGTCGCGCCCGAGGTTCAGCTCGGCTTCCATCCGCTCATTCTGCGCCTTGATGGTGGCGTAGGCAGCCTGCAATTTCCTGCGCCCCTGCACCAGCGCCAGCTGTGTCTTTACCCGCGCCCGCAGGACCGGCGCCGACACCGGCCTGACCAGATAGTCCGCCGCGCCAGACCGGTGCCGAAATTCAGGTCCGTCGAAGGCATTGTATTGTTTTCATCAAACGGATCCGGGCAATAGCCGTCATAAGCGATGCGGAAACCGATGGTAATACTACCAAGCTGCGAACGCCCGCTCCAGCGATGCAGGGGTTCCAGGGTGCCTAGCCCGCATTTCTCACCGACTTCCTGCTGCGGCGGCGTCATGCCGCGCGCTAAGCGGCGTTCACTCGGTCGGGCTGCTCGACATAGTGTCGACTATGCCTGCGCGGCCCTCGGTCGCGAACGCCGCTTATCACACGACCTGCCACCGCCTCGCTACGGAACCCGGTGAGAAATGCGGGCTAGTAATAAATAACTCTCCGCGCAACACACGTGCCTGGGTTCGTCCTGCGTGGGAAATGACCGCCGGGAGAGTGATCAGGCTGTTTCAGCCACGCGGCTGTCGGTAGCAACCCGATCCAGTCGGCCACAGACATCCAGCGCGGCCACCCGGTAAGCTTCAGCCAGCGTCGGAAAGTTGAAGATGTTTTCGACCAGTTCGTCGACGCGCATGTCCTTGAGTACGGCCATCTGGCCGATGTGGATCAGCTCGGCGGCACCCTCGCCAACGATGTGCACGCCGTGAATACGGCGTTCCACGGGATCGACCACCAGCTTCAGCAAGCCATCCTGCACACCTGAAATCTGACCGCGCGCAATTTCCTCGAACCGTGCGAAGCCGGCAACCGCTCCACCGTACGCTTCGCGCACGGCAGCTTCCGTCATGCCGACCGAAGCCATCTCGGGGATGGTGTAGATACCCACCGGAATGGTCCGGGCCAGGTGACCCATAGGCAGCCCCAGTGCATGGCACACGGCCTGGCGGCCCTGTTCCATGGAGGTCGATGCCAACGCCGGCGGGCCGATGACATCACCAACGGCGTAGATATGAGCAACGGCGGTACGGTAGTGTTCATCGACCTCGATCAGGCCGCGCGCTGTCGTCTGTATGCCGGTGTTGTCGATACCAAGGCGCTCGACATTGGCCACGCGGCCAAGCGCAAACAGCACTTTTTCACTTTCCAGCACGGTACCGTTGTCGAGCTGACAATGCACCCGGGATACCCCGTCCCAGGCCAGCGTGTCAGCCGAGGCACCACCAATAAAACGCCCACCGAACCGTTCCAGCGTCGCCACGAATCGTTCGCACAGTTCCGCTTCCATAAAACGCAGCGGCCGCTCCGCCCGGTCAACGACGGTAACACGGCAGCCCAGCACGGCGAGGATAGAAGCATACTCGCAGGCAATCACGCCGCCACCGAGTACGGTAATCGATTCCGGTATATAGATCATCGACAGAATGGAATCACTGTCATAGATGTGTTCGTGATCCACCGGGACATTGTCCGGGTTGCGGGGACGGGACCCCGTGGCAATGACGTAGTGAGACGCGCTCAGACGCAGCGTGGAGCCATCGGGATGGCTTACTTCCAGATCGTGATCGGAGAGAAAGCGGCCCTGTCCATGCAGCTGGACGATGGCATTACGTTCCAGCTGGTCCTGCATAAAACTGCTGTGTGCCTGGATGACCGATTGCAGCCGGGTAAGTAAACCGGACATCTGTACATCGTCGGTTAACTCGATGGCGAAGTCGGAGGCCTGCTGCCGGAAGCGGGTCAACTGCAAGACACTTTCCCGCAAGGTCTTGCTCGGAATGGTGCCACGGTGGACACAGGCGCCGCCAACCTGCCGGTCCCGTTCCAGCAGCGCAACGCTGTGACCTTCCTTGGCGGCCTGGACAGCGGCTTTCTGGCCGGCGGGGCCACCGCCAATGACAATAAAATCGAAATGCGTCGGCGCGGCGTTCATCACGACAACGCCTCGACGATCTGTTCCACCTGCTCGCGGCGGGCCAGCAAGGCCTCCACGTCTTCCGGATAGAGGTTGAGTTCAGCCAGTGCCGGCAGATTGCCGGCTTCTGTCCCGACCGCATCGTCGTCTGCCTGCAGCACAGTAGCGAAGTGATCCGCACAATGCACCATCAGTGCCTCGCGGCGAAAGGCATCAGCGGCGGTGTAGTCCCTGTAGCAGCGGATGGATTCCACTACCGGCGGTGGCAGATTCCATTTTCTGGCCAGTAGCTCACCCACCCGGGCATGAAATTCATCCATCAACGCCAGACAGTGTTCGTTACCCGCCTTGATTCCGGACGCGGACTCCAGTTCGGCAATGGCGTGCAGGGTGGCCGGTTTGCCGATTTCGTGCAACAGCCCGGACAGGAATGCCGTCTCCACGTTATGCCGCAGTGTCCGCGCAATTTCCTGCGCCCAGGCACCACTGGCAGCCGCGTGCAGCCATAACTGACGCACAATTTGCTCATGACCCTCGACCCGGAATAACTCACCCTTAACCACCACCGCGAGCGCAATCCGGGCAATGGTCTTCAGGCCCAGGCGGGCGACCGCCTGTTGCAGCGAAACAATCCGGATCCTGGGCAGGTACGCCGGTGAGTTGGCAATGCGCAGCAAGTGGCCGGCCAGCGCCTGGTCGCGGTGAATGAGTCCGGCCAGCCGGGCAGCATTGGCCGTTTCCTCCTGGGCCAGCATGAGGACCTGGTTGGCGACATCCGGCAACACGGGTAACTCCAGGGCCTGTTGGTCTATCCGCTCCTGCAGCGCCTGGCGGAGATGTTGCGTGGCGCTG
>JALSRZ010000044.1 GCA_026984515.1 Thiohalobacter sp.
GCCATTGTACTGGTGATTATCGGTTTGTTGCTGGGCGGTGTGCTCAAGGGTCAGGAAATGATTACCAACGCCAAGGTACGCAACCTGGCGGACCAGGCAAGCGGCATCAAGGCCGCATTTTTTGCCTTCCAGGATCGCTACAAGGCACTGCCGGGTGACTACCAGGTTGCAAGCGCGAATATTTCCGGTGTACCTGCGAATATGAATGGCAATGGCAACGGCCAGATCCAGAACGGTAACGAACGTGGCAGGGTCTGGCTGCATCTGGCGGCGGCAGGATTCATTACCGGTAGTTATAACGGTGGTCCGGTAAACGGCGGAAACAACGGCTGGAACTGCGCTTCCACACGCTGTCCGCCGAACGCTTTTGGCGGTAACATGAACCTTGGCTTTGGCAGCGAAGCAGCCGGCACCACCGGGCAGAGCCACGAACTGTGGACCGGACGTAATATCCCTGTCGCAGCAATTGCAGAACTCGACCGCAAAATTGATGACGGTATTCCAGGTACCGGAATATTCCAGAATGGTCAGTCCGCCAACGCCAAACCAGGCACCTGCGTAGCCGGTGGTGCATGGGCAGTTACCTCTGCAAATCCAGAGGGCAGCTGTGGGGGTGTCTACAGACAGCTCTGAGGTACCCGTGTATTCCGGGCAACCTGTGACCGGAACCCCGCAAACCACAGGTTAGCTTTCAAAAGCCCGCTTCGGCGGGCTTTTGATTTTGCCCGAAGAAGCAGTCTGGCACGTCCTTGCACAGTCCGGCCTGTTTCTTGCTTCCATCCCTGTGTTATGCAGCAAAATGCTATTTGCATCAATCGCCTGTACAAGGGCTTTAAGGGCCAGAACGTACTAAACGGCGTAAATCTCGAGGTAAAACCGGGCGAATACTTCGGCCTGGTGGGGATGAACGGCGCCGGAAAAACCACGCTGATCAAGTCACTGCTGGATTTTTGTCAGGTTGACCAGGGCGAAATCCGGATTTTTGACACCCCGCACCGGCAGACCCGGGCGCGCCAGCGGCTGGCTTTTCTGCCGGAACGCTTCAACCCGCCGTATTACCTGACCGGCCGCGAATTCCTCCGCTACATGGCCAGGCTGCAGAGCACTTCCTATGCGCGCAGCGAAGTCGAACGTGTATTCCACTGCCTCGACCTGGACCTGGACGCGCTGTCACGACCGGTGCGCACCTATTCCAAGGGCATGGCGCAGAAACTGGGCCTGGCGACCTGTTTCCTGAGCCGGCGCGACCTGCTGGTGCTGGACGAACCCATGAGCGGACTGGACCCCAAGGCGCGTGCGCTGTTCAAGGACTACCTGCTGGAAACCAGGCGGGGCGGGCAGACCCTGTTTTTTACCACGCATCTGCTGAATGATGTCGAGTCACTGTGCGACCGGCTGGCCATCCTGCACCAGGGCGAGGTGCGTTTTATCGGCAGCCCGCAGGAATGCTGCCGGACGTTCGCGGCAGACAGCCTCGAGCGCGCCTACCTGCAGGCCATCAATAACGATCCCTCACCCGTAGAAAGCGTGGCATAAGCCTATGTACCAGCAGATCAACCTGTATCAACCGGTGTTCAGAAAACAGCTCAAGGTGTTTTCCGCCTCAACGCTGGCACAAATCGCCGCTGCTGTACTGATCCTGCTGCTGATCATTCTCGCGCACGCACGCTGGACACTGGCCGGGATGGAAAAATCCGCGCTCACACTCCAGCAACAGCTCAGCAGCCTGCAGGGCCGGGTAGATGCGCTGGAAGCCGGTTACCAGACACCGGACACCCTGGCACTGGACAGCGAAATCGAACAGCTGCGCGCCGACATCCATCAACGCAACGACCTGCTGAGCCGCTTTGACCGGCTGGCTGTACAGCACCGCGCAGGGTTTGCCGGACAGTTCAGCGTGCTGGCCGAACAGCGCATACCCGGGCTGTGGCTGGAAGGCATCAGGATCAGCGGCACAGGACAGATCGAGCTGCGTGGCATCACGCTTGATCCCAAACTGGTACCGGTCTACGTACAACAGCTGGCAAAACGTCCCGATCTGTCCGATGACTCCTTTGAAACCCTGTCCATCACCCGGATCGACCCGGACAAGCCACAACTCCAGTTTGTATTGCGCAACCACAGGGACAGGCTGGCATGGCGGTAAACCTGACAGCACCGATACAACACTGGTCGGAGCGCATCGATGCCCTGGAACTGCGCGAGCGTATCCTGTTACTGGCTGCGACGGTCGTCGTGATCTACCTGCTGGTGGATTCCCTGGCGCTGCAACCCATACTCAAGGCCCAGCAGGTTTCCGGCCGGCGCATCTCTGAACTCGAAACCAGGCTGGGCGCCACGCGCCAGCAGGCTGCCCTGTACAACGTAAAATCCGAACACGACCCGCTGACCGAGCGCCGCAAAAACCGCGACACACTGGCCGCGCAGCTTGCAGCGCTGGACCAGCGGATTGTCAACCAGCTGGGTGCACTGGTAGAACCTGCACAGGCGGCGGACATGCTCGAACAGGTGCTGAGCGGTCACCGTGGCCTGAAGCTGAAATCCATACAGGCCAGCAGCGAACCGCTGACCGGGGCGGATAGTGCTGAACAGGGCGGCAGCGACGGCCTCGCTCGTTACCAGATTGAAATGGTGGTCGAAGGCGGCTACCTGGATCTGCTGCGCTACCTGCAGGAACTGGAAGCGATGCCGTGGAAATTCTTCTGGCAGGAAGTGGACTTCCAGACCGCGCAGTATCCGCACGCGGAGACACGCCTGCAACTGTATACCCTGGGGGCGCAAAGTGGATAGCCGGCACCTGTTTCTGCTCATGGCGCTCTGGTGCGGGCTGTCCGGCGACCTGTACGCCCTCAATGATCCGACCCGGCCAACCGATCCCGCTGCCTATTTCGGCACCGGCCAGCCGTTCAACGGCAATGGCTGGTCACTGCAATCCATTCTTTCCTCACCGCAACGGCGTATTGCGATTATCAATGGCTCGCGTGTCCGTGAAGGAGACCACATCGGTTCCGCTCGCGTGGTACGCATCGGTAATTCACACGTGTTGCTTAACTCCGGTGGACGCACATTGACCCTGCGCCTGCTGCCCCAATCCATAAAGGTCCAGCCGTGAACCGCAAGCCCTGCATCCATTACCTTCCTGTATTCCTTGCCGTGTTAGTGCTGAATGCCTGCCAGTTGATGCCGGAAAAAAAGACCTCTTCGCCAACCATGCCTTCGATCGGCAGGGCGCTGGAGAGTTCCGCTTCCGGCCCACGGGCCAGTGCAGCGGAACCGCCCCCGGAAGTACAGCGTGCGCTACTGCCACCCGCAGCAACGACCCTGGGAAGCGCCGAACCCCGGGTACAGACTTTCGACGTGTCAGTGAATGACGTTCCGGCGCGGCAATTCTTCATGAGCCTCGTGGATGGCACCGCGGACAACATGGTAGTGCATCCTGACGTGTCCGGCACCCTGACACTGGATCTCAAGAATGTAAGTATCGAAGACGTGATGTCCACGGTGCGTGATGTCTACGGCTACGAGTACCGGCACAGTCACGGTGTCTACCAGGTATTCCCGGCACGCATGCGCTCCCGGGTATTCAGCATCGACTACCTCGATATTGAGCGCAAGGGCGGCTCGCGCACGCGCGTCAGTTCAGGTCAGGTTACCCAGGCACCGACCGGCAGGGGCAACAACAATACCACCGGCACCGGCGGCAACCAGGCGACGGGCGGTAATTATGGCAACAACGGTAACTATGGTAACTACAGCAATAACGGGAACAACAACCGGGCCAGCTTCTCCGGTGCCCAGGTAACCACCCGAACCGATGCGGACTTCTGGGAGGATCTGAAAGCATCCCTGAAACTGATCGTCGGCGAAGAAGACGGCCGCAGGATCACCACCAACCCCCTGTCGGGCACCATACTGGTCCGGGCCATGCCGCGCGAATTGCTGGACGTTCAGGAATTCCTGGACACCCTGCAGAACTCGGTGGAACGCCAGGTCATCATCGAGGCAAAGATCCTCGAAGTGGAACTCAATGACCATTTCCAGACCGGCGTCAACTGGAACGCATTGATCGACTTCGGCGGAAACTACCAGACCAAGATCGGGCAGGTGGGTGGCGGCACCATCTTCAACAACGGCACTTCCGAACTCGCCGGCACTATCCTGCCGCTCAAGAACCTGTCATTGACCAACAGCGCCAGTGCCTTTGGTGGTGTATTCGCCCTGCAGGCCCATCTCGGTGACTTCAATACGCTGATCGAACTGCTCAAGACTCAGGGTGATGTACAGGTGCTGTCCAGTCCGCGGGTATCCACAGTGAATAACCAGAAAGCCATCATCAAGGTGGGTACTGATGAATACTTTGTCACCGACCTGAACGTCGATACCGAAATCGCCACCGGGGTTGGCAACCAGTCCGCCAACGTCACACTGACGCCGTTTTTCTCCGGTGTCGCGCTGGATGTTACGCCGCAGATCGATGAAGACGAAAACATTACCCTGCACGTACACCCGGCTATCAGTCGTGTCGAGGCGGACAACAAGGATATTGGCATATCCACCTCCAAGGATGGCAGTTTCAACATTCCCCTGGCCAAAAGCACCATCCGGGAATCCGACACCATTGTGAGAGCTCGTGACTCGCAGGTCATCGTTATCGGCGGACTCATGCAGGAACTGGTAACGGACGATGTCGCATCCACGCCGTTCTTCGGTGACCTGCCGGTCGTCGGCAATATGTTCCGCCATACCCGTAAGGTATCGAAGAAAACTGAACTGGTAATCCTGTTGCGACCCATGATTGTCGATAGCCGGGCTGCCTGGTCCAACCAGATCCAGCAGGCCGCGCAGAAGTTCCGTGACATCCGTCACCCGGATTATCCGTAAGGGGAGGGCACACTGTGTACCTGCAACATTTTGGCCTGCACGAACCACCGTTTACGCTGACACCGGATACCGGTTTCTTTTTCAACCACGGCAGCCACCAGGAAGCCCTCAATGTATTGCTGGTAGCGCTGCAGGGCGGCGAAGGTTTTATCAAGGTGACCGGTGAAGTCGGCACCGGGAAAACCCTGCTGTGCCGAAAACTGCTGAACCTGCTGAACGAAGACTGTGTCAGCGCCTATATTCCCAACCCGTTCCTGAATCCCACCGCACTGCGCATGGCACTGGCCGACGAACTGGATATCACCTATGCACGCAACACCGGGCAGCACCGCCTGCTGCAGCTGATAACAGAACGTCTGGTGACGCTGGGCGCCGAGGGGAAACAGGTGGTGTTGTTGCTTGACGAGGCGCAGGCCATGCCGGACGAGACACTGGAGGCACTGCGACTGCTGACCAATCTGGAAACCGAAAAACACAAATTACTGCAGGTCGTGCTGTTCGGACAGCCCGAGCTGGATACGCGTCTCCGGCAACGCAAGCTGCGTCAACTCCGGCAACGGATCGTTTTTTCCTATCGCCTGTCCCCGCTCGACCGGCACAGCATCGGGGCCTACGTACAGCATCGGCTGCAGATCGCGGGATACCGGGGAACCACCATGTTTGGTCCTCGGGTACTGAGAAAGTTGCACCGGGACAGCCGCGGCATACCCCGGCTGATCAACCTGCTGTGTCACAAATCCCTGATGGCCGCCTATGGAACCGGCTGCACACGAATCAGGGCCGTGCACCTGCGGCGCGCCGCGCTCGATAGCGAAGACATCATGCGCCACAAACCGCGCTGGCCGACATTCCTTTCCGGCCTTGTCGGACTGCTTGCACTGACCAGCGCAGGATGGCTGTACGCGTTCAGCCTATGAGTGTTATCAATCAAATGCTGCGCGACCTGGACCAGCGACGCGGACCTGCGCTCGGTGCACAGCTTGCCACCCTGCAGGGAATGGGCCTGATCGACACGAACCGGTCACACTGGAAAAACCGCCTGGTGTTTGCCGGCCCTGGTGTACTGATCCTGTTGCTAATCACAGTGATCGGCCAGTCCGCCGGCCGCTGGTTCGGCAACCAGCCGGTCGTCAGCTCACAGGATCCGATACAGCCGACCCTGTCCGCAAGCCGCGAAACACCGGTGAGCGCGACTCCTACGGAGCTTGCAGCACCCACCAGAGAACCGGCGTCACACAAGCTGACAGAACCGCAAACAGCCGTGCATAGCGCCAGCACAGCTGACACTGTACCTGTCGGGCCGGTTTCCAACGTCGATCACAGTGTCGCACTCAAGTCGCTGACCCGCGCGCAGAAAGCCGACCGCCTGTTTGCCAGCGCGCAACTCGCACTGTCCGAACAACACCTGGACCGTGCCGAGCAACTGTTGCGCAAAACGCTGCACAGCGCTCCGCTGCACAGCGATGCGCGCACCCAGCTGGCAGCACTGCTGATCCGTCAGCAGCGCATGGACGATGCCGGGCAACTGCTGGCCGATGGGCTGGCCCATAACCCCCGCAGCCTGGCGCTGGCCATTCCCTATGCACAGTTGCTGGCCGACCGGGACAGCCCGAAACCGGCACTGGACGTACTGGACCGTGCCATGCAGGACCAGCCGGCCGATGCCGGGGCCCTGGCCCTGCGCGCAGCCCTGCTGTACCGACTGGGCCGTCACACAGACTCAATAAACGCCTACCGGTCCGCCCTGCTGCAGCAACCGCAGCACGCCTTGTGGTGGACCGGCCTGGCTATCTCGCTGGAACACGAACAGCTGACCGGCCAGGCCCTGCGCGCCTACCGGCGGGCCGCCGCCTTACCGCTGGAAAATGCGGTTGCGGTTTATGTTCAGCAACGTATCCGGCTGCTGGATCGGCAAACTGCAAACACACAGGACGGAGACTGACATGGCCGCTACCATGCCCCGAAAACGTGTTCGCATCGGCGACCTGCTGGTCGAGCACAAAATGATTTCCGGGAAACAGCTGCAACAGGCACTGGCGGAGCAGAAAAAGAGTGGCCGCAAGCTGGGACGTGTGCTGGTCGAAAGCGGCTTTGTCAGTGAAGACAAATTGCTGGTGCTGTTATCCGAACAACTCGATATTCCCTATGTCGACCTGTCGCGTTTTGAGCTGGACCCTGAGCTGGTCAGCCGCTTGCCGGAAACCCACGCTCGCCGTCACCGTGCGCTGGTACTCAAACAGACCCCGGGCGGTCTGCTGGTGGGGATGGGAGACCCGACGGATATCTTTGCCTATGACGAGCTGGTGCGTATTCTGAAAAGCCCGGTGCAGATCGCCTGTGTCAAGGAAAGCGACCTGCTGCACAACATCGACCGGCTGTACCAGCACGCTGACCAGCTGCGCAACCTGGCCAATGAGCTTGGCCAGGACATGACGGACAACGCCTTTGACCTGCGCAGCCTTTCCGCCGGCAGCAGCCAGAGTGATGCGCCGGTCGTACGCCTGATCCAGACCGTGTTCGAGGACGCGGTGCGCGCGGATGCCTCCGACATCCACATCGAACCGGACGAAGACGTGCTGCGCATCCGGCGACGGATCGACGGGGTGCTCCACGAGACCACCATGGAGGATACCCGTATCGCTCCGGCAATGGTTTCACGCCTGAAACTGATGGCCGAAGCGGACATCTCCGAGAAGCGGCTACCCCAGGACGGACGTTTTACACTGCGGGTACTGGACAAACACATCGATGTGCGGCTGGCAACGATTCCGACACAGACCGGCGAATCGGTGGTCATGCGACTGCTCGATCACGGCTCCGCCGTGCGCAAGCTGGACCAGCTCGGCATGCCCGAAGACATCCTGCAACGCGTACGCCGCATCATTCACCGCCCACATGGCCTGGTGCTGGTCACCGGCCCGACCGGCAGCGGCAAAACCACCACCCTGTACGCAGCACTCACCGAACTGAACCGGCCGCAGAAAAAAATCATCACCGTGGAAGACCCTGTCGAGTACCAGCTCGCCCGGGTAAACCAAGTGCAGGTAAATCACAAAATCGACCTGGGTTTTGCGCGCGTACTGCGTACCGCGCTGCGCCTCGATCCGGATATCATCCTGGTCGGCGAAATGCGTGACCGTGAAACCGGCGAGATCGGTCTGCGCGCCGCCCTGACCGGCCACCTGGTGCTTTCCACCCTGCACACCAACGACGCGCTAAGCACCGCGATGCGCCTGGTGGATATGGGACTGGAGCCCTACCTGGTTGCAGCTTCGACCCAGGCGATACTTGCGCAGCGGCTGATCCGTAAGCTCTGCAGCAATTGCCGCACTGAACACGAGCTCAAGCCCAGCGAACAGGCCTGGGTCCGGAGCGTAGACAGTGAGCAGCTGGCCGGCGAGCCGTTTTACGAAGGATCAGGCTGCAACCAGTGCAATCACACCGGGTACCTGGGCCGTATCGGCGTGTACGAACTGCTGGAAATCGATTTCACCCTTGCGGATGCCCTGCGCCGCAACGATCCTTCTGCGTTCGAGCGGGCAGCACTCGGGCAGGATGGCTACCGGCCATTGCTCAGCAATGCGCTGGACTATGCCCGACAGGGAATTACCAGCCTCTCGGAAGCCATACGACTCAGCGGAATGGTGGACTAGTGCCTGCTTTTCAGTACAGGGCACGCGGGCAGCGCGGCGATGCCATAGAAGGGGTGATCGAAGCAACCAGCTCCGACCTGGCCGCTACACGCCTGATCGAGGGCGGCCTGACCCCGGTCGATATCCGGGTGGTGGAACCGAAAGTCGGGATGAGTACCGACCTGGCAGATCTCTTTCCGCCCGGGGTAAGCCTGATCGACCTGGTGCAGTTCAGCCGTCAGATGCACAGCCTGTTGAAAGCCGGTGTGCCGATTCTCGGCGCACTGTCGGGACTGGCTGCCAGCCTGCGCAACCGCACCCTGGCAAAGACGCTGTCCGGGGTTGTTGAACAACTTGAAGCGGGTCGCGATTTATCCACTGCGCTGTCACAGTACCCGGATGTATTTTCGGTGTTCTATGTCAGCCTGGTGCGCGTCGGTGAAACCAGTGGCCGCCTGCAGGAAGTGTTCCGGCAGCTTGCCGCGTACCTGGACCGGGAAAAGAAAACGCGTGACCAGATCCGCTCCGCCATGCGTTACCCCTCGGTGGTGCTGGGAGCCATCCTGGTGGCCGTGGTGGTCATCAACGTCTTCGTGGTACCCGCGTTTTCTGCCATGTTCGCCCGCTACGACGCCGAGCTTCCCCTGCCGACGCGCATCCTTATTGGCATGTCCGACCTCACCATCAACCACTGGCAGTTACTGCTGGCCGGCGGTGTAGTACTGTTTGCCGCCACTCGCATGTACGTACGCAGCGATACCGGTCGGTACCAATGGCACAAGTTGAAACTGCGGCTGCCGATCGTGGGCAAAGTGCTGTACCAGGCCACCCTGGCCCGTTTCACCCGTCTGTTTGCGCTGGTGCAGCGTTCCGGGATTCCGATCGTCACCGGTCTCACAGTGGTCGCAAAGGCACTGGATAACGATTTTATTGAAGAACGGGTACTGACCATGCGCGATGGAATAGAGCGCGGGGAATCCCTCAGCAATACCGCGGCCGCTACCGGCGTATTCGATCATCTGGTGCTGCAAATGCTGCAGGTCGGCGAAGCCTCAGGAGCCACCGATGAGCTGCTGCAGGAAATTGCTGAATATTATGACGACGAGGTTGAATATTCGATCCAGAAACTCAGCTCGGCGATTGAGCCGGTACTGACGGTCGTGCTGGCTGCCATCGTATTCCTGCTGGCAACCGGCATCTTCCTGCCCATGTGGGACCTGGCGAAGGTGGCACTGCACTGACCGCACTGCAAAACCGCTTTCTGTGACCGGCTACACGGAAATTTTCCCGTTTTTTCTTCGCGCAGCCGAAACAGATGATATCCACTTAAATTCAAATACTTAGGCAATTTTCGCTAAAACTGACGGTGTCCCGGCGAGGCGAAAAACAAGGCTGCCATGCTAAAGAATTGCCTCACATTTGACGCTAAAGAGGCCAGACGCGAGGGCGGCAGGCCCAATTTCAGGAGAACACACAGATGAACAAAGAATCCGGTTTTACTCTGATCGAACTGGTCGCCGTGCTGGTGATACTGTCCCTGCTGGGCGCTATGGCAGTACCGCGTTTTGCCAGCGTTCAGGATGATGCCCTGCGTGCCGCGCTGGATGGCTCCAGTAATGCGGTCAAATCGGCTCATTCCATCGCCATTGCCAATTTCAAACGGCTGCCCACGCTGACCGAACTGGTAGCGGAAATCAGCGGTGGTGCCGCTGCCGCGGTGTCCGCAAACGCCGATGGCGTACAGATCACCGTAGGATCGAACAACTACCTGGTACCGACATTCACGGATTCCACCTGTTCCTCGGCGACCAGTGCAGGCAGTCCAACCGTCGCCTGTGTCGGCACGGCTTCCTCTACACCGCTGCCGTAACCGCAGTCCAGGAGACCCGGTGAAAAAGGGGTGGGCCCGTGCCCGCCCCTTTTTTATTGGCAGGCAAGAACATGGATGACCGCAAACAACCCGGCAAATCACCGACATCTGCTCACGGCTTTACACTGATCGAACTGGTAGCCGTGATGGTGATCATTGCCACCCTGTCTGCGCTGGCCATTCCCCGTTTTGTCCACAATGATGCCACGCTGCCCGCCCAGGCCGACCAGTTCGCCCGTGTACTGCGCCATGCACAGATGATGGCCATGAGCCAGGGCCGATCGTTGACTGTGACGATCCGCTCCGCTACTGACTACGCCATTACCGATGGCACCAGTACCACAGCGGAGCGCGATGCGAGTAGTGAAGTGCAGCGCTACACACTGCTCAACCAGGTTACCCTGAGCGGTGCTGATATAGAATTTGACAGCCTGGGGCGCCCGCTGAGTGGCGCCGCGCTTGCCAACACGGTCCAAAGCTGGACCCTGACCGGAGCGGGCAGCAACACGGCCTCGGTCAGTGTGCAGCCAGTGACCGGTTTTGTAACGGTAACCCCATGAACCGGGCGCAGTGCGGGTTCACGCTCATCGAACTGGTGCTGGTCATCGTGATCATATCCGTGGCCTCGGTCCCCCTGTTCAGCCTGTTTACCCAGGCATCCACCAGCCTGCTTCAGAACGAGGCCATTCAGACAGCAGCACAGCTCGCCCAGGAGCGCGCGGAATTCATTCTGTCGCGAAGGCGCGAACTCGGGTTCAACGGCGCGGTACCGGAACTGGCGGTGGGTACCATCAACGAAAACCTGACCGGCAGTTTCAGCACCTTCAGCCGTACAACCGTGATCAGCCAGCCACCGGTACCGCCCGCCGGCTGCCCGGCCGGCGCGGTTTGCAAACAGGTGTCCGTCAGCGTCGACGCCGGCGGCCCGGTGCTGGCACGCATTGGTTTCCTGCTGGTGAACTACTGATGAAATTGCGGGGACAAAACGGCTTCAGCCTGATGGAAATGGTGATTGTGCTGACCACGCTGGCTCTGCTCGCTGCGGTAGCAGGCCCCTATCTCGCCAACGGGGTGCGTGCATACAACGATACCTCTGCTTCCGTACACACCCTGGGCAAACTGCGCGCCGCCAGCGAACGACTGGTGCGCGAAATTCGCGAAATCGATAACACCGGCGGCTACCGGATTTTCACGCCTGTATCCGGCCCGAACAGCACCTTGCGTTTTACCAAAACCGACACTGAGACGGTCACCATCGATACCAGTGCCTCCCTGTTACGAATGGGCTACGCGTCCGTCAACACGGGTACGCCCTATATCCTCAGTGACGAACTCGCCAGCCTCACTTTCCGCTACTGGCAGGCCGACGGCGTTAGCGCAGCAACCGGCAACGCCGACGTAGCGATCATCGAGTTCGAGCTGGTGCTGAGCCACGCCGGCAATAGCTACGCGCAGCGTTCGCGTGTTGCCCTGAGGAACCGGCCGTGAGCCGGCACTTCCGCAGGCAGCGTGGTGCCGTTACGCTGATTGGCGCGCTGTTCATCCTCATCACGCTGGCACTCATGATCCAGGTGCTGCATCGCATGGCAGGCTCGGACATCCTCGATACAGCCGTGCAGAATGACTCGGTGGAAGCCCTGTTTGTCGCGGAAACCGGTATCGAACATGCATCTTTCCTGTATGCAGGCGGAACCGCCTGTACCGGTCTTGGTGGCGTGAATGCGGCGACGGGAGGCGGCAGCTTCACGATCACCAGTGCCTTTATGGTCGGCACGGACTGTCGTATCCGCGTCCAGGGTACGACCGGATCAGGCGCTGTCGCGCAGGCAGTGCGAACCGTGGATGCCGACCTTCGCCTGTCCGCCGGCGACGGCTGGATAGTGGGCAACAATGGCACCATCCTGCGCTGGGACGGCGCGGCCTGGAACACCGTTGCCTCCGGCACTACACGGACGCTCAACGGGGTGTATTGTGTTTCCGCCAGCGATTGCTGGGCGGTGGGCAACAATTCGACCATCCTGCACTGGGACGGTAGCGGCTGGACCGTTTTAACCACGGGGAATGTCGCATTGCAGGGCGTTTCGTGCGCACCCAACAACCCGAACTTCTGTGTTGCCGCCGGCACCGGTTCCTTTTTTGGCTTTCCCATCGGAGTCGTCGCCAGCTGGGATGGCAGCAACTGGGCAGTCGCAAGCACCGCCTTTTTCCGCGACTACCGCGACGTATCCTGTCCCGGCACCACCTGTTACCTGGTCACCACCGGAGGGAGAATTGACCGGTATAACGGTGCCACCACTGTCAACGATAATTCGGGTACCAACGTCGCCATGAACGGTATCGACTGCACGTCGGCGACCGATTGCTGGGCGGTCGGCAACCGTACCGGCACTAACTGGAACCTCGACTTCCGCAACAACAGCGGCTGGACGCCGCTTACCGTCGGTGTCAACAACCAGGCCAATCAGAACCTCAACGCGGTCTCCTGCGCCAATGGCAGCGATTGCTGGGCGGTCGGCAATCGCTATGTGCTGGGGCACTGGAACGGTACGGCCTGGAGCCAGCGTACGCTCGGCAATGGCGCACAGCGGGATCATCTCAACGCCGTCCACTGCCTGAGCGTCAACGACTGCTGGGCGGCGGGTGACTACCGCAACGGTGGCAATATCATTCACTACGATGGTTCCACCTGGAGCTATGTCGGCGCTGCCGTTGCCGCCAACACCGACCTGAACGGCGTACATTTCCCTTCCAGTGCCGGCGGCGGTGGTAACAGCGCCGTGACCCTGGTCCGCTGGCAGGAAATCATCAATTGACAGGCCGGGATAAATACCGGACGCTTTACGGGTTCCGGACCGGAAGGGCGGCAGGTGTTTTCACTTAAAAAAAATATTCGCAATGATGTAACGTGCGCACTGGTGAGTGCAGATGCCGGCATCTCCACCGCTGCGGTACGGCATGCTCGAACCGGCCGGCCGGTACTGGAGCAGTGCCGTTTTTATCCATCGGTAGCGGGTCAGGACGACGCGGCGCAACTGAAGCGAATCGTCGCTGATCAGGGCCTCGAAAAACGCGGGTGTACGACCCTGCTAGCCCCCGGTGACTACCAGTTACTGATGGTGGAAGCACCCGAGGTACCACCTTCGGAACTGAAAGCCGCGATCCGCTGGCGGATTCGCGACCTGATCGATTTTCATATCGATGATGCCGTACTGGATGTATTCGATGTGCCACCCAGCGGCGCCCGCGCGGTACAGGAACACCTGTACGTTGTAGTTGCAAGAACCGGGACGGTCGGGGAGCAGATTGACCGGCTGGAACAGGCCGGAGCCGCATTACACACCATCGATATTCCCGAGCTGGCATTGCGCAATATCGCAGCACAGCTGCCACAGGACGCCAATGGGCAGGCCTTGCTGTATTTCGGCGCAGAGCGTGGGCTGATTACCCTGACGCGCGATACCACCCTGTACCTCGCACGCAGCATGGATATCGGCTACCGGCAACTCCGGGAAACGCCTGCGCTGGCAGACCGGCTGGCACTGGAGCTGCAGCGTTCCATGGATTATTACGACCGCCACTTCCAGCAGGCGCCCATCACCTCCATCACTTTATGCCCGCTGCCTGGTAGTACGGGATCCTTTGCCGAACAGCTTGAACAGCAGGTTGGTGTCCCCGTACACAAGCTCCAGGCGGACGATATCGCCGAGCTGACGGATTCCGTCGATGCCGAAACCTTTGCGCATTGCCTGCTGGCGATCGGTACGGCTCTTCGCAGCGAACCGACACAACTTTAACAGGCGGGTGAAAACCCTATTTCTGTATTCCCAGGTCCTTGATTTTCCTGGTCAGGGTATTACGCCCCCAGCCCAGCAGGCGCGCCGCGTCCTGGCGACGACCCGCGGTTCTGGCCAGCGCCGCTTCGATCATGATACGTTCAAATGCAGGCAGGGCCTCATGCAGCAAACCTTCTTCACCGTCCGCAAGTTTCTGCTCGGCCCATGTCCTCAGGGCCTCCTCCCAGCCCTCTCCGACCGGACTGCCGCCACGTGACTGCCGCAGTTCGGCGGGCAGGTCTTCGATACGGATATCCTGCCCGGGCGCCATGACGGTCAACCAGCGGCACAGGTTTTCCAGCTGCCGGACATTACCCGGCCAGTCACGGAGTTTCAGGTAGGCGACGGTTTCGGGCAGCAGGTGTTTGCTGTCCACATCCAGTTCCCGTGCGGCCTGCTGCAGAAAATGTTGCATCAGCAGCTCGACATCCTCGCGCCGTTCGCGCAGCGATGGCAGGTGAACACGAATCACATTGAGACGATGGAACAGGTCTTCGCGAAAACTGCCTTCCTTTACACGTTGTTCCAGGTCCTGGTGGGTTGCGGCAATGATACGCACGTCCACCTTGACCGGAACGCGACCACCGACGCGGTAAAACTCGCCGTCTGACAGCACCCGCAACAGGCGGGTCTGCATTTCCGCCGGCATGTCGCCGATTTCATCCAGGAACAGGGTGCCGCCATCGGACTGTTCAAAGCGGCCGACACGCTGGGTCTGGGCACCGGTAAAGGCACCACGTTCGTGGCCGAATAATTCCGATTCGAGCAGATCACGCGGGATTGCAGCCATGTTCAGGGCTACAAACGGCTTGTCCGCGCGCGGACTGTGCCGGTGCAACGCACGCGCCACCAGTTCCTTGCCGGTTCCGGATTCACCGTTGATCAACACCGTGATGTTGGAGCGTGACAAGCGGCCGATGGCCCTGAATACTTCCTGCATGGCGGGCGCCTCGCCAATGATCTCCGGTACCTCGCCACCGGCGGCCGGGGCTGCGGCGCTGCTGACACTGCGCCCGTGCTCGACTGCGCGGCGCGTAAGCTCCACGGCTTCTTCGATATCGAATGGCTTGGGCAGGTACTCGAATGCGCCACCCTCGTAAGCGGTCACCGCACTGCCCAGGTCTGAGTGCGCGGTGATAATGATGACGGGTAACTCCGGGTAACGTTCCTGTATCCTGGTAAGCAGGTCAAAACCATCCATGCCGGGCATGCGCACATCGGTAATCAATGCGTCGGGTTGTCCATGTTCCAGTGTTTCCAGGATACCGCTGGCCGAGGCAAAACTCTTTACCTCCATATCCGCCTTTGCCAGTGCCTTCTCCAGCACCCAGCGAATGGACTGATCGTCATCGATCACCCATACACTTTCCCGATCATGCATCCTCTACCCCCAGTGGTAAATAAACGGTAAACACGGTCTGTCCGGGTTCACTGGTAAATTCTACAATGCCGTGGTGCTGGTTGATCATGGACTGGGCAATGGACAGTCCGAGCCCCGTTCCGTCCGCACGACCGGACACCATCGGATAGAATATTTTTTCCTGCATGTCTGCCGGAATGCCCGGCCCGTCATCGACGATATCAATTTGTATCACCAGTTTATGGCGGGTATGCCCGATGGTGAACTGGCGTCGCGTGCGGCTGATCAGGGTGATTTTCTGCGCGCCCGCCTGGGCAGCGTTCCGTACCAGGTTGAGTATCGCCTGGATCAGCAGTTCGGCATCTGCCGGAAATTCCGGGATGCTCGGGTCATATTCCCGTACCAGCTCCAGGCCCGGGTAACTCTCGGCATCCACCAGGCTGCGCACGTGTTCGAGTACCTGGTGAATATTGATTACGCGGTTCTCAATGACGTTGTTCGGTCCCAGCATACGGTCGACCAGGTTGGTAAGGCGATCCGCCTCGCCGATAATGACCCGCGTGTATTCCTTCAGCTCATCATTCTCCAGTTCACTTTCCAGCAACTGCGCTGCACCACGCAGGCCACCCAGCGGATTCTTGATTTCATGCGCCATACCACGCAGCAGCTCGCGGGCAGCCTGCTGCTGCACCAGCAGGTGTTCTTCGTGAGCAATCCGCAGATGCCGGTCAATTTGCATAATCTCCAGCAACAGGTCGTCTTTGCCTGACGGTGTCACAATACAGTCGACCGTCATGCGATGACCGTTTGCGCTGTGCAGTGCCAGTTCACGCTCGGTGAACGGATGTCGGGTTCCCGTGGTCGCTTCCAGCCGCTTGACCAGCGCTTTGCCGGCACCGACCAGCTCCGGCCAGTAGTGGCCCCCGACCTGGCGTTTGCTGATTTCAAACAGGTTCTCGGCGGCCGGGTTCAGGTACGCAATATGCAGCCGGTGATCCAGCACCAGTACGGCGGTGGTCAACGTCTCCAGCAATGGTTCGGCGGAAACCGGTTTTAACCTGTCGGACAATGACATGTACCCCTGTGTGCAAAAATCAAACCAGACCGCGCAACCCCGGCAGAATCACGAAATACTCGAAAAAGGGCAAGGGAAAAGCTGGTATATCAACAAGATAGGTTCTGAGTGAATGTGAAGCCCGCTCCACTGCCACGCGGGAAAAATATTGACCGGGGATTTCTGTGCCCTTCAAAGCGCCGCGCGCACTATTATAGTGCGCGCGGCGTAAAAAGGCGAAGCGCCGTTTACAGGCAGTACGGTCTATCTTGCGCGTGGGGCCGGGGCCGGCGTGGGAGCACCGGGACCACGCGGGAAATTGATGGACTGCCGGTGCAGGTGGAAGGGTACCGCTGTGCTGCGCATCACTTCCTTGCCCTCGCCATCGACCACGGCAACCGACACATTGTGGGTGCCGCGATCCACATTGGTGATCACAATACGCGCCGCAGTAGTTGACTCGCCCTGGGTCTGGCCATCCAGGTAGTACTGGAAACGGTGGCCCGCAGCGACATTGAGCGCGGGTTCAATCGCCGCACTGACCGGCACATCGCCGGTGTTGTCACGCAAGGTCGCATCCGCGCCCGGGGAAGTGATTCGCAACTGCGTATACCCGGCAGTTGCCGGTGTAGCGGATTTTTCCTGCGGACTGGCGGGCGTGTACTTGGGTGGCGGAATCGTCGACAGCGGTGGCAGGTCCACCGGTTTGCCGTTGCCGGTAGGTTCATCGGTATACACCACGTTGCCCTGGGCATCGACCGACTTGTACACCGCTGCCTGCACACCGCTTGTCCAGCTCAGCAGCCATGCAGCGAGCAGGGTGAATGCAACCTTGTTCATGGGCTATCTCCCGGGGCCTGTTAAACCGTTGGTAGTCACCTTACTGTCCGGGGGTACGCAACGCAACAGAAAACGCCCCCGTAAGGGGGCGTTTTTACTACCGTTCGTCGGCTTTATCAGAGGCTGTAATACATATCGAATTCAACCGGATGCGTGCTCATGCGCAAGCGGGTGACTTCTTCCGTCTTGAGTTCGATAAAGCCATCGATCATATCGTTCGTGAATACGCCACCGGCAGTCAGGAACTTGCGGTCCTTGTCCAGTGCGTCCAGGGCCTGATCGAAGGTAAAGCAGACCTGCGGGATCTTCGCTTCTTCTTCCGGCGGCAGATCATACAGATCCTTGTCCATGGCATCGCCCGGGTGGATCTTGTTCTGGATACCGTCAAGGCCGGCCATCAGCATGGCGGAGAACGCCAGGTACGGGTTGGCAGTTGAATCCGGGAAGCGCACCTCGATACGACGGCCCTTGGGATTGGCCACGTAGGGAATACGAATGGACGCCGAACGGTTGCGTGCCGAGTAGGCCAGCATGACCGGTGCTTCAAAACCCGGTACCAGGCGCTTGTAGGAATTGGTCGATGCATTGGTGAATGCATTCAGCGCCTGAGCATGCTTGATGATACCACCGATGTAGTACAGGGCCGTGTCGGACAGGCCGCCATACTTCTTGCCACTGAACAGGTTCTTGCCTTTCTTGGCCAGCGACTGGTGCACGTGCATACCGTTACCATTATCGCCCACCAGCGGTTTGGGCATGAAGGTAGCCGTCTTGCCGTAGCTGTGTGCGACGTTCTGCACCACGTACTTCAGAATCTGTACTTCATCGGACTTGCGTACCAGGGTATTGAACAGGGTGCCGATTTCACACTGACCGGCCGTGGCCACCTCGTGGTGATGCACCTCGGTCGGGCAGCCCATCTCATCCAGGGCCAGGCACATGGCGGAACGCATGTCGTGCAGGGAATCGACCGGCGGCACCGGGAAGTAGCCACCCTTGATACCAGGACGGTGACCGATATTGCCGTCTTCATATACGCGTTCGGCATTCCAGGAAGCTTCCTCGGAATCCACTTTATAAAAAGCACCGCTCATATCGGAACCCCAGCGCACATCGTCCAGCACGAAGAACTCGTTTTCCGGACCGAAGTAGGCCGTATCAGCGATCCCGGTAGACTTCAGGTAGGCTTCAGCGCGTTTGGCCAGGGAGCGCGGATCACGCTCGTAACCCTTCATGGTGGCGGGTTCAAGAATGTCGCAACGCAGGTTCATGGTCGGTTCGTCGGCGAACGGGTCGAACACCACGGTGCCGGGTTCGGGCATCAGCACCATGTCAGATTCATTGATGCCTTTCCAACCGGAGATACTGGAACCGTCGAACATCTTGCCGTCCTTGAAAAAGCCGGCATTGATCTCACCGACGGGAACCGTAACGTGCTGTTCCTTGCCAAGCGTATCAGTGAAACGCAGGTCAGCAAATTTGACCCCGTTATCCTTAATTAATTTGTTTACCTTTGCTACGGACATCTAGCTTCCTCCGAAATAAAACGTGTCTGAAAAACGGGTTCCGACCTGAACACCGGGTCAAGCGCCGGGACTTAAGAAAAAGTGCTCATCAAAAGAGCACGAATTATGCCACGGGAAAAACCCGTGGCAAGTCGGCGAGTTAAGGAAACCAGCACCGCACACCCGGCGAATGGGTGCACCAATATGAAGCATTGGCACCGAAAACCGCCAGAATTTGGTGCGCCTAGGCGCGAAAACAGACCTTGACCGAATCCACTTCAGGCAGCTCTTTGGCCGAACGCTCGATTTTATCGATCAACCCCCGGCTGTCAGCAACCGACTCCAGCACCGCCAGGGGCAGTTCCAGGTCAATGCTGAGTTTACCGCACAGGTAGTGCAGGGTGATGTGTTCAGCGTCCAGGCCCTCGATATCCGCCCATTGCTGCTGCAACCTGCGGATCACGTCGCTGCGCAGCGGTAACTTGTCCGACAGCGATTCGCGCTCGTCATTCTCCGGATCGATGTGTACCGTTACATCGGTTACTTCTTCGATACCTTCCATCAGGCGGCGGCGCACGGTGTCACCGATCTGGTGACCTTCCGATACGCTGATGCAGGGATCGACCTGTACGTGCAGGTCGATCAGGGCATCGCCGCCGCTGCGCCGCGTACGCAGCATGTGCAGCGCGCGCACACCGTCCACACTGGCGATTTCCCGGCGGATGGCATCCACCACTTCGGGCTCCAGCGCCGTATCGATCAGCTCGCGGGTACTGTCGCGCACCAGGTCAAAGCCGATCTTGGCAATCATCACCGCAACCGCGATTGCGGCAACGGCATCCAGGTAGGGATGCCCCATCATGGCACCACCGATACCGATCACCACCACAATGGAAGAAATTGCGTCACTGCGACTGTGCCAGGCATTGGCCATCAGCATACTGGAACGCAGTCGCTGGCCGGCGTTCTTCGTGTACTGGTAAATGATTTCCTTGGCGACCACTGACACAAAGGCA
>JALSRZ010000045.1 GCA_026984515.1 Thiohalobacter sp.
TCATACGAAATTGAGACGGATTTCGACATTATATTTTCCAAGCTCCGTCTGAAAGAACTCGAACAATCAAGGCCGCCTTTTGAAGCTTCCTATGTGCAACATACGCTGCTATCTGGTAATGCGCTTTCAGGATTAAATGACGAAGCACGTTTGCTCGTCTTTGCCATGGCTGACACTGGCGCCCGCGAATCCGAACTCATCGGCCTACATGTAAAAGATATTTTCCTTGAGGAAGATATACCTTACATCTGGATCAGGCCAAGGGCAAACCACAGCTTAAAAACCATCACATCGGAAAGAAAAATTCCGCTCGTAGGTTCCTCCCTTTACGCATTTCAGCAGCTCCCAAACGGGTTTGACCATTACCAGAACGCTGATACGGCCTCGACAACGATTAACAAGTACCTGAGAGAAAACCAGTTGAAACCTTCCCCAAAACATTCTCTGTACTCTCTCCGGCATACATTCAAGGATCGTCTGAGGGATGCTCAGGCTCCAGAGGAAGTGATAGACGAATTGATGGGGCATAAGAAGTCAGGCCCGAAATACGGTCGCGGCCATATGCTCGAACGGAAATACGGGTGGCTAAACAAGATAGCTTATTCGGTTTAACCCTTTTCTACAGATATTTATATTGCGGTACGCCGCTGTTCTCGGCTATCAGTAAAAACAAGGAAGGCAGGTATGAATGTCAGACAAAGAAATTTTTGGATCATTCGGAGAAGCAGCGAATGACCCTGATGGAAATAACTTAAAAGAACTCAAAGACCAATTGTTCGATGCGTTCTATCTTACGTTAGCGAAGTATAAAGGAAGCGCAACCCGTCCTGAAAACGAAGAACTTGCACGCGAATATGACGAAGCATTTATGCGGGGCTTCCGAAAATGGAAGCGGATGAACAAGGCCGCACGGAAAGAATACATCGAAAACATTCGGGATGTCATGGATATACCCGAACCACTAACGGAGCAAGATTTACCAGTCTCGCCTTAATCAGGATTTCATCTGGGCTGTTGGCCACTTAGTTCTTTCAAATATTGGACGAAAACGGCCTTATCAATAATGCCAAGCGATTTCTGCCTCAGCCCTTCTAACATCTTCTTAAGCGCAAGGCTCCCGGCGTTGTCATCCAACTCGCGCATCTGATCAAACAGGAATAAAAATTCGGGAGGCGTGATTTCGACCAAATCATCGGGTGCTCCGGCCAGGATCGGCAGGATGACAGTATTGTCAATCTCAGGCTTCACTCTTCCGCCAAAATACCGCTCCGCCTTATCGGGGATATCTTCGGAAACAAAACTGATCTTGACCAAGCTTACGCCATAAAGAAAATACCGTTGCAAGCCGGGTTTGTTAATGTTCGGGAGATCACGCAATGGGGACAAAAAAGCCTCTACCAGCTTCTCAAACAACAATTCGCAAGCTGTACGATCCGTCACGTCTTTACCTTGTTTTTTCAATCTTACGATCCAAAAAGCCCGCGCCCAGTATATATAGAAGGTATTTTCGGGTATGCCTTGCATTCGTTCGGATACTTCCCGAAGCAATTTTATCTCATCTGCTCGAACCGCATCCTGCGCATAAACGCGCAAATACGTCCATGCTGATTCAGGCAACGATCTCTCCATATGCGCGTTTTGTTCAGCAATATGCTCTATTCGTTTTGCGTAATAGTCGCCAGGCAAATAAACCAACGCACGCAGGAAGGATAAATCCTTATACCCCTCCCAGCTCTTATCGTATGGAAAGTCTTGCTCCGGGTTCTTGAATATCAGTATCCAGAGATATTGGCCGAAGCGCTGAAAATGACCGTTGATTGCCTGACGAGAAACGGGCTTATGGCCGTATCTCGCCCCCCATCGCCGCATGATTTTTTCTGCTGCGGTTTCGGTACGCCTCTCACTGAACAACCGCGCCAGAGATAAATAGACAGGCTCCGAGAGTTTCGTATCCCGGCAGTATTTATTTCTGGCGTTATATGTTCGGACCACGTTTGTTAAAAAGCCATTTTATGAAAGATGGGGCGATATTCCTGACAAGGATATCACGTTGGGGGCCACCTCCCTGACAAGAGCGTTTCATTTTGCTTTTCGGGCTAAGGTCTTGATCCCAGACTGTTATCAACCCCAAAACCAATGGAGGTTGATATGTCTGAATTTGAAGAAAACTTCACCACCTGGCAGCCGCCGGATGGAGAACACAGCGCCGCACCGCTTGATGCGGCAGACAAGCTCTGGGTCGCGGGCAAGCTGCTCGGCGTCATGGCGGCGGAATCGTTTAACTGGCTGCTGCATAGCTCTTCATACGGTCTCATAAATACCGTCGGCCAAGATACCTTTATCATCGACGCGATTGGCCTGCCCGCATGGGGCTGGCTGGAGAATGTGACCGTCTCGACCCTGATAAATGGCGTCTTGGGTCTTGCAGCCGTGGGGACGCCGGTCTTTCTCTTCGGGATGTTGCTGGAGCGCCACCGCGAGATGTTCGGATCGCCGCGCGCCTTCTTTTCCGGTGCGCTGGCGAAGATCATCACAGGGCTGTTGCTGACGCTCTACTTGTTTGTGATCGTCACAGAGTTTGCGGCGCTGTATTTACGGGTGCAGGCCGAAACCGCCACCTCGCCGATCCCGTCCCTCTCCGGTCATAGCCCTGAATTCTGGCCGATGCTGCTTATGTCCATCGCCTTGATCTTGGTTAATGCAGCGATGGGGATGGCAACCGCCCATATCGTGCGGGCCTCCCGCCGCGCATTGGGGAGGGCCAAATCATGAAGGTTCTCACCCTCTTTTTTGTTCTCGCTTTGGCCGCACCACTGGCCTCCGCCGACAACCTCTCGATCCAGATCATCATGGACGATAGCGGCGTGCTGCTCGATGCGAAGGACGCGCAAGCGTTCAAGCTGCATTTGCTCTCGCAGATCAAATCACTGGCCACGCGGCGTTCGTCCTCCAAAGCCCGTGTGGATGTGATCTCCACGTCTTTAGGCCGCACGGTCTGGAGCGGCACGCCCATGGTGCTGCGGCGCAATCCAACACGGGCCGGTGAGTTGATCCGCACCATTCAGACCGACCCTTCGCGCTGCAATAACCTGCCCGGAGCCTTTGCCGAGCTGCGCAGCAATCTGGCTGCGCTGGAACGCGACGGCATCAAGGAAGCGCATGTCCTCGTTTTCAGTTCTCTTGTGCATACGCCGCGCCCGTGCAATGACGATACAGCGATCACCTTGCCGCAATTGCCGCCGCAGGACGGCGATATTGTTGGCGTATTAAGCAGTTCCCCCATCATCCGCTCCATCTCCTTCTTCTGGGTGTCCCCGCACCAGAAACGGGTGTGGGAAGACTTTCTTGCGCCTGTCTTTATGCAGGCGGATCAAATGGACGTATCGGTGCATCTCTACGATGTCGCCCGCAGCAAACAAGTACTGGTGGAACGCCGCCTGCTCTCTGATCTGCTGGACGGAGGTGAGAAATGAAAACACCTCTTCTCACAACGCTCGTTTCCTCCCTGCTTGCGGGTCCGGTGCTGGCCGATGGGTTTACGGTCATCGTTCCCGATGATCTCCAGCGCGCCCGATTTGAGATTAATGATCCCGATAAATCCGTCTATACACTCGGCAAGCCGGAGATCGTGTTCGATTTCGCCGCCGGGCAGGATTCCCTGCTAGATCTTAAAATCCGCCGCTCGAATTTGCGCTTTGCCGATGGCAGCCCCTTTACCGCCTTTGCCGCGCATAAGGACCAGAAAATTGTGGTCATCGCACGAGGCGATGTCGCCCATGTGAGCATTAGCGGGGTGAGTGAGAACGGGAATGCCCGTGATGCGCTGGTGCTGTTTTCCGGCAAAGACGGCACGCTGCTCTCTCCGGCGGCAGAAGATGTGGCTGTGTTTGATACCGACCTCAAACCACTGGCGTTTTCCTATACGCCGCTTGCCGTGCCCGACCAAGCCGCCACCTTGCCGGTCAATCTACTGCTCGATATCTCCGGCTCCATGACGGGTTTCACCGACGATGTGATCTCCGCCACTCGGGATTTTCTCTCTGTGTTACCGAATTTCGCGCGCTGCCGCCTTTATGCGTTTAACGAGACATTGCAAGAGTTGACACCGGGCGGCGTATTTCACGCCTGCACCCTCGCTTCCTCGTCGCTGGCAAACCTGCCCGAACCTTCCGGGGCCACCAATCTCTTTCGCGCCCTTGGCAGGGTCATCAGCCGAACACCGCCGGAACCGCCCTCTGAGTTAAGACCGGTGACACTGGTGATCACCGACGGGGTGGATACCAGCGGAAAAATGCTCTCTCAAAGCCTTTCCACCGCCGCCAAGCTGGTCACAAACGGGCATGTCTTTGTCTTCTGGGCGGGGAACGCCGATCCGCGTGCGCTTCAATCCATCGCGGACTTGCAAGTCACGGCCACCACGAATGGCAAGGAAGACCTGAGCGTCGAGCTGGAGCGGTTCTATACCGATCTCGGCCTCTCGCTGTCTGGCATACAAATCCTGCGGATTACGGGACGGTAAATCTCATGCGCCGCGCCCGTCCTGCCTCCTTGACCCGCATGATCCTCGTCCTCCTTGTGATGGGCGGGTGCTGGTGGGGTATGCGGGCGTACCCGGGGTATTACCTTTGGGCGCTGGCGGTCATGGGGATCGGCTTTGTTGCCTTTGCCAAATTGCTGCTCGGCCTGCTGGTGAGCGCTTTATCCAGCGCGCAGCAAATCAATTACCTGCATGAGTCCCGAATGATCTCGGGCGGGTTCGGCCAGGCCAGGCTGGCGCGCATCACGGATAGTTTCATCAAGGACATGATGGCAACCAAGGCCGGATTGCCTGTAGGTGTGCTGGAGGATACCCCCCTCTTCTACGATCCGTTCCGATCCGGCCACGGGCATATGCTGACCTATGCACCGGCCCGCACCGGCAAGACCACGACATGCGTGATCCCGGCTTTGCTGCATTGGCTCGGCGGCAGCGTTCTTGTCACCGATGTCAAAGGCGAACTCACCCGGACCACAGCCGGTTTTCGGCGCGCTGCGGGCCAGCGCGTCCTGATCCTCAATCCCTTCGCCGTTTCCGGTATCAAGGGCGTGCGGTTTAACCCGCTGCGCGTGCTGGTCGAGGACATCCTGAATAATCAGGGCAAGGAGCTGAATACGCTCTCGCGTCTGATCGCCCTGCAACTGATCCCGGAACGGGGTCAGGAGATCGGTGACGGGGTGTTTTTCCGCAACGGCGGGCGCAGGTTGATCGTGACCTTCCTTCTCTACCTCGCCGCATTGGAGCCGGAGAAATGCACGCTGCCGGGTTTGCGCGCCTGCGTCTGGTCCTCGGATGCGCAAAAACTCGCCATTGCCGCGAAGATGCAATCCTGCACGCTCTTTGGCGGTTTGCTACGAGATTACGGCAATGCGCTCTTTGACGGGCTTGCGCCTGAATATGTGAAGACCTTCGGGGCGTTTCGGGATAACGCCATGCACGCGCTCGAAATCTTCGATGCGCATTCCGCCTTCGGCCTGTCCTTGCTGAACTCCGACTTCACGCTGCCGGACGTGCTTGATGGACGGACCACACTCTATCTGATCCTGCCCGAATCCAAACTCGAAACCCACGGGGCCTGGATGGGCCTCATCGCCACCTTGCTCTTTGAAACGATTGCCGCCTGTCCCAAGCCCTCACGCATCCTGATGCTGCTCGAAGAAATGGGCAATCTGGGCCGCCTGCCGAATATCGGCAAGGCACTCTCGCTCCTGCCCGGTAAGGGCGTGCGCTGCTGGATGATTTTCCAGAGCCGCCGCCAGCCGCATTTGCTCTACGGCCCCCATCTGGCCGGATTGATCGAAGAGCAATCGAGCCTGCTGCAAGCCTGGAGTATCCGCAGCGAGCACGACCGCAAGGCGTGGAGCGCGCGGATCGGCAACAGCACCCTCAAAGGACGCAGTTTCAGCCGTCATGCAGACAATCCGCTCTCGCCCTGGCGCTTGAATGTTGCAGAAAGAGGGTTTCCGGTCCTCAGCCCGGATCAGATCGGACGGCTCCCGCCCGAAGACCAACTGATTGCTCTGGATGGCAAGCCGGTCATCCGCGCGCAAAAACGTGCGTGGTTTACCGAGCCGCAGTACATCCGGCGGGCGTCCTCGGGCAAGAAATCTAAAAAAAATGCCAAAAATCGTCGCGGCAATGCAGCACGTCAGGGTGAGCGCCTATGAGCAGCATGGCCGTCCTGATGACTGCAAGTGCCCGCCCGAAACGCGCCCTGACAGCCGTTTACGGGGATTATCGTTTACCGTTTGTTAAATCCTGCTTGCATAGGCTGGAAGGGGCAACTGTCCTGATCTCAGGACATTTTGCCCCACCTGGCCGGGGTCAGGGTTTGAACCCGTATTTTCCCTGCCCGGCCAGGACCAATTTCTTGCAAAGGCAGGATTTCAGGAGGCGGACATGGCCGACCTCCTGAATCAAAACACCTTTGAAATGAATCGCTTGCGGGGTTTGAAGACTCCCCGCCAAGAGAGTCATAATCGGGAAAACGCAGACACGCTCTTAAGAGAGTTTGTAAAGTTTCTGGCGCGGCAGATGGCCGAAGAGGATTTTAAATCTTTATCTGCACAAGACGCCCAAAGCACCAGACCAACTCCCGAACATGGTAAAGACCTATGACAAACAACACGATAAAGGCTGCGCTCTATGCGCGCTACAGCTCGGATTTACAAAGCGAGTCCTCCATTGAGGACCAGATCAGGCTTTGCGGCGAATACGCCAACAAAAACGCTCTGGAGGTCATCAATTGCTACAGCGATGCCGGTCTGTCCGGTGCATCCCTGATGCGCCCCGGCATTCAAGCCCTGCTCGCCGATGCGCTCGCGGGCAAGTTCGATATCGTACTGGCCGAGGCCCTGGACCGGCTCTCTCGCGATCAGGAAGACATTGCCGGGATTTACAAGCGCCTGGAGTTTGCCGGGGTAAAGATCATCACCCTGTCTGAGGGTGAGATTTCATCCCTTCACATCGGCCTCAAGGGCACGATGAATGCGATGTTCCTGCGCGATCTCGCGGACAAGACCCGTCGCGGCCTGCGCGGGCGCGTCGAGAACGGCAAGTCCGGCGGCGGGATTGCCTATGGCTACGATGTCCTTAAACGCTTCGATGCCAACGGCGAGGCGATCAGGGGCGACCGCACCGTCAATGAAGAGCAAGCAGCCATCATCCGGCGCATCTTTGAAGAATACGGGCAGAAAGACCGCTCGCCCAAGGCGATTGCTGCGCAGCTCAATAACGAGGGCATCCCCTCGCCGTCGGGGAAAGGCTGGACCCAGAGCACGATCAACGGCAACCGCAAACGC
Organism: Thiohalobacter sp.; assembly: GCA_026984515.1. Taxonomy (GTDB): domain Bacteria; phylum Pseudomonadota; class Gammaproteobacteria; order DSM-19610; family DSM-19610; genus Thiogranum. The sequence continues at coordinate 7,339 of JALSRZ010000045.1, forward strand.
GGCACCGGCATCTTGAATAACGAGCTGTATATCGGGCGGCTCATCTGGAACCGCCAGCGCTTTATCAAGGACCCGGAGACCGGACGGCGGGTCACGCGCCTGAACGACGACTCCGACTGGATCATTCAGGAGGTTCCAGCGCTGCGGATCGTCCCGCAAGAGTTGTGGGATGCCGCTAAAGCCCGCCAGGGCGAATTGGATAAAAAAGCCCCCGGATTGTGGCGCAGGAACCGCCCGCAATATTTGCTCTCCGGTCTCACCAAATGCGGCTGCTGTGGTGGTGGATATGCCAAGATCAATGCCACCCATTACGGCTGCGCCACCGCCAAGAACAAGGGCGAAGCGTATTGCACCAACCGCAAGACGATCAAGCGCGAAGCGTTGGAAGAGTTTGTCCTCTCCGGCCTGCAATCCCGTCTCATGCGGGACGACCTCATAAAGCTCTTCTGCGAGGAATACACGCGCCACATGAATGCCCTGCGGGCCGCGCAGGACAGTCAGCGCGCCGGATACGAGAAGGAGCAGGCCAAACTGCTCAAAGAGCGCGAAAACGTCCTGCACGCCATCCGCGAGGGGATATCGGCGGTATTGGTCAAGGATGATCTGGAACGGATCGCCGCCCGGCTCGAAGAGCTGGAGGTTCTGCTCAAGGATGCCCAGGACGATGTCCGGCCCTTCCTGCACCCGTCCATGGCCGAGCGCTACCGCAAGAGCATCGCAAACCTGCGCGATGCTCTGAACCGGCCTGAAGGACGCAGCGAAGCCTCGGGCCATCTGCGCCGGATGATCGAGAAAGTGGTCTTAACACCCGTAAAGGGCAAAGAGGGCTTACAGATTGATCTTTATGGCGATCTGGCCGGAATCCTGAATCTGAGCCGGAGCAGTGGCAAGGCTCAGGGTTCCGCAAGAGAAAATCTAAAAAGGCTCCGGCTGTTACCGTCCAACGATAACAGGCCCGAAGCCCTCATAGATAGAGTTGGTAGCGGGGGCTGGATTTGAACCAACGACCTTCGGGTTATGAGCCCGACGAGCTACCAGGCTGCTCCACCCCGCATCGGAAGTCGCGCATTTTAAGGGGTTACGGCCACCGCTGCAAGGGATATCGCCCCTTTATTCAGTCTAGGAGCCTGTCGGGTTTAGGCAATCGTAGCGAGCATGGTGGGAGAGCGAGTCCGGATTTTCGCAATTTTGAGGCGCATAGTAGACCTACGCAACGAAAAATTGCGGGAATCCGGACTCGCTCTCCCGCCAGCGCAGTAGATTGTTCCTAAACCCGACAAGCTCCTAGATAATGCCATAGGCCAGCATGGCGTCCGCCACTTTGACAAACCCGGCTATATTGGCGCCCCGGGTGTAGTTGATACTGCCATCCTCGTTCTTGCCATATTGCACACACTGCTCATGGATTTCCTTCATGATGCCCTTCAGCTGATCATCCAGGTGTGCCTCCTCCCAGGCCAGGCGGGAGGCATTCTGGCTCATCTCCAGCGCGGATACGGCCACACCACCGGCATTGGCCGCCTTGCCAGGTGCAAAGATCAGTTTGCTCTCGTTGAACAGGTCGACCGCCTCGTTGGTGCTGGGCATGTTGGCACCTTCCGCTACCGCCAGGCAGCCGTTGGAGATGAGTGAACGGGCGTCTTCCATGTCGATTTCATTCTGCGTGGCACAGGGGAAGGCCAGGTCGCACTTGATGCCCCAGGGTCGCAGGCCTTCGTGGTATTCGCAGCCAAATTCGTCGGCATACTCCGAAATCCGTCCACGCCTGACATTCTTGAGTTCCTTGACCCACTCCAGTCTCTCCCGGGTGATGCCGTCCGGGTCATGAATAAAACCACCTGAGTCGGAAAGGGTGACCGGCTTCGCGCCCAGTTCAATCAGTTTCTCGGTCGCATACTGGGCCACGTTGCCGGCACCGGACACCAGTGCGGTCTTGCCCTCGATCGATTCTCCATTGTGCTCCAGCATATTATTCATCAGGTAAACGGCACCATAGCCGGTCGCTTCCATGCGGATCAGGCTGCCCCCGAACGACAATCCCTTTCCGGTCAACACACCCGTAAAGCTGTTCGACATTCGTTTGTGCTGCCCGAACAGGTAGGCGATTTCACGCGCACCAACACCGATATCTCCGGCCGGTACATCGGTGTCTTCGCCGATATGCCGTTCCAGTTCCGTCATGAACGAATAGCAGAAGCGCATGACCTCTCGGTCCGACTTGCCTTTGGGGTTGAAATCAGACCCGCCCTTTCCACTGCCGATCTGCAATCCCGTCAGGCTGTTTTTAAAGGTCTGCTCAAACGCCAGGAACTTCAGGACACCCAGCGTTACGCTGGGGTGAAACCGCAACCCGCCCTTGTACGGCCCGATCGCGTTATTCATTTGTACCCGGTAGCCCCGGTTCACGCGCACGCGTCCCTGATCGTCTTCCCAGCATACGCGGAACATGATGGTTCGGTCCGGTTCGGTCATGCGTTCCAGGATGTAGGCGTCCTTGTAGACCGGGTTATTGTGAATAAACGGTACAATATCCTTGGCCACCTCCTCGACGGCCTGGTGGAATTCCGCCTCTCCGGGATTGCGTCGTTTCAGCCCCGCCATGAACCGGTCCAGTTCCTCTCCGGGGGTGGTTGCTGCAGGTACCTTGAACATGCGTGTATCCATAACCCGTCTCCCTAGCTGTCTGCGGAAGAGTGTTCCGCTCGTTGTTTTATTGACCGCCGCTGAAGGTGATCACCGCTGCGATCACCAGCACCAGCAGTAGCGCAGCAATTACAGTGACCAGCACCGGCCTGCCCTTCTTTCCGGAATCCTGGCGTACGGCACTGCCCTGTCGGGCGCCATTGACAAACTGTATATCGAGACCACCAAAACGCAGCACGTCACCTGATTTCAGATAGGCAGACTGAACCTTGTTACCGTTTACAAAGGTACCGTTGGCGGAAAGCACATTGACCACTTTCCAGCGTTCGCCCTCGCCGATCAGCTGCGCGTGCACGTCGGATATGAATTCATCATCCAGCCGAATGTCTGCGTCGGCCTTTTTGCCCACCACCAGCTTGCCGGGGCTGAGTTCAATCCGCAGCTCGCTGATCGAAGGTGATATGCCAATCAGCATGGGGCGATCCGCTTCGACCACGGGCGCAATTTCCCGGTCGATCATTTGCGCTATATCGGCTGCCTTGATAAAGCGGGTGCCCATCGGGCCTTCGTCCTTTGTTTCCCACCAGTTCCCGCCGCCCCGGTGCCGGTCGCCGCTGTCATCCTGCGCAGCGGGTTCCGGCGGCGAGTCGCTTGCGGCTTTGGCTGCCGGTGGTTCCACTGGCGGAGGTGGAGGATCCGGCTGTGGCACAGGAACGGGGTCTGCAGCGACGGCCGGTTCCGGTTTTGTATCCGGCTTCTCCTTCGCCACCGCCTGGTCCATGGAGGCCATCATATCTGCTGCGCTGCGTATGACCGTCCTGTCTGCGTCGTCCGCCTCACCGGCTGTCTCCATCTCCGGCCCGGACGAGCCCATGCGCTTCACCACGAACACCGCCACGTCCATGCGGATCTCATCACCCTCCTGTACCTCGCATTGCTTCACGGGCTGGTTGTTGACCAGCGTGCCATGCGTCGAATCCAGGTCCCGCACGAACAGCCGCCCGTTTTCGACAAACGCTTCTGCGTGTCTGCGGGAGACGTACTGGCTGGGAATCACCACGTCACATTCGGTCTTGCGACCGAAGGTCAGGACCTGCTTCGGGCTAACAATGATGTCACCGAGATTCCGGTCCGCCGCGCTCAGCACCCAGACCGAATCCGGGCGCAGCAGTCGGGTTTTTTTGTCACTGGTTTCCATCTTTCGCTTACAACCTGTTTTTAGTGAACATTTGGAGGCCGTATTACCTGATGCATGCAACTGCCGGCGCGTTTCCGCTACCTGCCCGTATAGAAGTATAGTAGTAATAGCAATCCTGCTATCGCGATTGCCGCCACAACCGCCATGCGCGTCTTTTTTCCCGGCTCCGGCCCGTCGCTATGCGGCGCCGGCGCCTTTGCCGTTTCCGGTGCCGAGACGACGATGACAGAGATATTGTCATTGCCGCCGCCCTCGCAGGCTGCCGCTACCAGTTGGTCTGCCAGCTGCTGCTCGTCCAGGTGATCCGAAGCTTTCATCACCGCGGAGATCTCCGCTGCGGAGACTTCGTTGTACAGGCCGTCGCTGCACAGCAGCAGCCGGTCGCCCGCTTTCCAGGTGCCGTGCACGGTGTCCACCCGCGGGATTCCGGAATTGGCCGGTCCCAGGCACTGGGTGATGACATTACTCCACTGACTCAGGTCCACGGCGTCCGCATCGAGGTTACGACTGTCCAGGTACTCCTGCACCAGTGAATGATCACGCGTAAGCTGGTGCAACCTGCCATTCCACAGGTAGGCTCGGCTGTCCCCGACCCAGGCGATGTCATACCCGGAATCGTCGCTGGTGAGTGTCACCACTGTGGAGCCCATGTGATCCGCACCGCGTCCTTCCCGGGCCGCTTTCTCGACCTCTGCATGCGCCGCCAGGATGACCTCGGGCATGGCTCGATCCCGGCACTCGCTATCCGACAGGCACTGCGCCACTACCTGGCTGGCTACATCGCCGCCGCCGTGTCCGCCCATGCCATCGGCGACAAACCAGAGACCGAGTTCGGGATAGGCCCCGATTGAATCCTCGTTCAGCTCACGCTTGCAACCGGGATCGGTTTTCGCGCCACAACTCAGTTCCTGTTTCAATATCCTTCCCCTGTTCCTGCAGGCTTACCCGCCTGCAGCCACACCGAAATCACGCATTGCCCTGGCGAACTCGGGTGGGCTGTAGTCCGATTCTTTTTCGAGCACCTTGTAGAGCCGGTCCAGTTGCCGCTGGTATTTATCCTCCTGTTTCAGGGCAAAGGTCAACAGGTCAACCGCCATGGTAGCCTGTTCCGCACCGCTGTAGTCCCTGAATTCCCCCTTACCCCCCAGCTTGAACAGTGTTTTCCGCAGTGCTGCAATATTGGCGGGAGAATAGTCAAAACGGGAGATGTCTTTCTGTATCGCACTGATCCGGGTCGCCAGTTTTGCCGAAGCCGCCAGCACGGCCTTGCGCCCGGACTGTGTTGCACGGTGCAGGGCGTGTATATCCGACAGGCAGGCATCGCTCTGCGCCGGGCTGACATGCAAACTGATGACATACAGCATCACCAGCGCACTGTCATTCAGGCGGATGGCACCCGGCGGCAGCCCTGCGGTAGTAACCCGCCGGCTCATGCGCCGGTCATCCATGGCATGGTGACAGGCATGGCAGTCGAATAGCGCAATTTCGGGAAAGATACCCGGCTTTGCAAACAGCAGGTTGTCGATCACTTCCAGGTTCTGGAGCGCGTTCCGGGCAATGCCAGCCGCCCAGGTCGGCACATTACCCGGAAAGCTTTTGCGTTCCCGGTAGTCCTTGTCGATATCGTAATGGACCTGGGTCAGGGTAAAGGTGTCCAGTTCGAAACTCAGGCGCGGGTGTCCGGCGGCCATGATGGCGTGGGTGGCGAAGCGGTTCTTGTCCCCGTAGTGACAGGACTGACAGAGTAGCGCGCGACTGGGCGGGGCTTCCGAGGGAAACAGGCCTTTTTCTATATTCGCCGCATGGGTGGCATTCTTCTCGGTGTGACTCTTGATCCAGCGCTCGGCACCGCCGTGACAGGCCTCGCAGCCAACACCGTCGGATATACGGAATTTCCTGCCACGCCGTTCTTTGGGCACATAGTCGGTATGACAATCCAGGCAGACCTTTGCTTCGTGGGCATTTTTCAGTCCGAGATAGGCCGCCATTTTGCGTGAGGCTTTGGTCTTCAGCACCGAATAGGCCTTCGAGTGGGGGTCTTCCCGCGACCAGACGCGGTATTCATTACGCCAGATATGGCTGTCCTCGTAGTTCCGTACGGCACCGTGACACTGAGCCGAGGCACAGGAGGAAGCGCCCAGGTGCCTGTCGGCACCGTAGCGTGGCAACTCCGGCGTCTGCGCCTGGAGCGGCGACACCAGCAAACAGCCGCCGATTACGGCGAGCAGGCGAAAGGCGGCTGCATACTGTTTACTTTGCTTCCACATCATCGCTTACAAACCAGGGCTTGCCGTTTTCATCCAGGTACAATTTGCGCATTTCCTCCAGTGTCAGTGGTCCCGAACCCAGGCGGCCAAAGACGGCGATCTGGTTGCCCGTCTCATCCACGCCACGGTCCCGGTCCAGTCCTTTCGACAGTGACAGTGCCGGGGCGTTGGTCGGGTAGCTGGCAATCAGTTCCGGGACCGGCTCCGGGCTGAACCCGTAGTAGCGGGGCTGGGATTCCGGCGAGGTGAGCTGAATCACTTTCAACCCTCCCCCTCCATCGGCAACGTAGCCAAACAGCGAGGCATTGGTGGTAGCCACCACCACGTCCCGGGCGTCGACCAGCCTGCCATCAAATGTCTCTTTTTTATACAGTTGCATCTGTTCCGGGCGGGTGATATCGACGATGACCAGCCCGTCCGTGCCGGCAGCGACGTAGGCGTAGGTACGGGCCAGGTACACCCGTTGCGCATCGTCGAGTGCAATGTGGTTGTCCGGGACCAGCCGGGGGGATTCCGGGTCGGTCACATCGATCACCTTCAATCCATCCCTGTCCGTTACCCACAGGTAGCGGAACTGCAGTGCGGACGCGCGTCCGTCGATCAGGGGAATGACGGCCACTTTCCTTGGTTTCAGCGGCTGATCGATATCGACGATGACCAGTCCTGCACGCGCCATGACGTACAGGTAATGACCACCAATGGTGATATGCCGCGCCCCGTCGAGTATGCCGGCCTCGTTCCAGGTCAGCGCCCGCTTGAGGAAGTTGTTCCTGGCTTCCCCGTCGGCCAGTGTGTTGATGTCTGTCAGGATCAGGCCTTCCTCGGCGTCGCTAATGTACGCATAGTTATACAGAGGGTGGAACGGCCGTTCCTGGTTGTCCTCCCGCATCAGCTTGCCGGTGTTGCGGGCGGGATGTATGGGCTGGTTGGTCGGCAGTGCGATACAGGTCGCGTTGCGGCTGTCCAGGTGCGTATCCTGCCCCAGTGGACCAAGCGGTGAAGTCACGATCCGCTGACTGAAGCCCTTGTTGGCGATATTGGCGATATCGAACACCTGTACACCCTTCGGCCCGTTGGCCGAGTACAGGTATTCCCCGCGCATCTGCAGGCAGTGCGTGGGCCCGGCGCTGTGCGCATAGCCGGTCTTCAGTACTGCATTGTTATCGAGATGGGCCTGGTACCAGTCCGGGTAGGCGTAGCGGTGCAGGTAGCTGCCGATGACTGCCTGCGGTTCGTCCCATTCGGTAACGCGGACACCGGTCACCGATTTTTCCGTACCCACCCAGGCGTTATAGCCGATGAAATTGACAAAGTTGGTACCCTGCAACAGCAACTGCGCCATGATGGCGTTATTGTCGTTGTCTTTCGACAGGTGACAGTCCGTGCAGGTCCTGGTCTCGGTCTTGCGGACCGTATGCGGGTAGTGCGGGTTGAACGCCTGGGAACTGTAACCGCTGGCTGCAATCGGTGGCTGCTGGATATAGATCTTCTCGCGATTGGCGTTCTGCGAGGACAACACCAGCGCCGAGGATGAACGCACCGGTGCAATCTTGCCGCCGGCTATATCGCCACGCCGCCCCAGCATGAACATCTGGTCGCGCACTACCTGCGGGTTATAGGTGGCAAAGTTGCGGGTTTCACCACCCTCGTAATGGTTGCGTTCGGTCTTCCAGTTCGCCTGGATGGGCAAATGACAACCGCCGCAACTGGTGGTCCAGGACGTGTGGCAACTGTAGCACTCCATGTTGTCGTCGCTGTGTGCGCGCTCACCGGCCGGCACATCAGCACCCCAGTGCAGGTCCTTGTCCCGGCTGACCAGCTTGGCACGCGCCGCTTTGGCATTGTAGTGCGGGCTCGATTTGTCGACGCTGTCCCTGACCAGGCTCACTTCCCACTCCAGCCCCGGGTTTAGCAGTGACCGCTGCAAGAGTTTGCCATCCACCCACTCAAAACGCTTGCGGCCGTCCGGGTTACGCAGGGTACTGAGATCCGTGCCGCCGTTGGGGGCCGCCGGGCCGGACGTCAGCAGTGAGGGATAATCATCGACGGTGCCGTGGCAGTCCACGCAATCGATTTCAACAGCGGGAGCGACTTCGCCAAAGATGTGACCGGTGCCGTGATTGTCCTGTGCAAAATGACAGTCCACGCAGTGCATGCCCGCGTCCACGTGAATAGACGACATGTGCACAGCCTTGTCGAATTTCTTCGGATCGTCCGGTGCAACGACATTCCCGTCCTTGTCCAGCAGGTTGCCCTTGCGATCTTTCCTGAAAACAGCGCGGAAATTCCAGCCGTGGCCGTGGTAATCGGCAAACTGGGTGTTTTTCAGCTCCGGGTTCAGGTCGGCGACAGAGGCGAGAAATTCCGGGTCTGCCCACTTGCCGCGCGGCGCGGCGCCTTCCGGGTTGCGCTCGTTGACCTCCCTGATCTCGTCACGCGTGGGATACTGCTGTTTTTCCGGCCACATCACCGGTGCATCGGATTCATAGTCCCACATGGTGTAGCCCAGGTAGGTATTCACGAACATATTGGGCTGGTGCATGTGACACACGATGCACTGGCTGGAGGGTATGGAACGGGTGAAGGTATGCTTGACCGGGTGTCCCGCTTCGTTCCTGGGTATGGTCTGGTCGCTGCTCTGTGTTGTGCCACCATGCCCGTACTCGGCCCACAGACCGGAGTGACGCGGGTCCCGGTCGTTGGCATAGACCACGTGACAGGAAGCACAGCCGGAGGAACGGTAATCGCCGGGCTGTTCGTTGGTTCCCAGGAACCAGGTAAACGGGTCGTTGAGGCGGGTCTTGTGGATATTGATCAGTGGCACGGCAATCCGCGCGCCGGTGCCCTTGCCCCGGTTGGACTGGCGGGTATCGGGGCGCCCCGGTTCTTCCAGCCGCTGGATGTTGCCAGCGATGTTGGGTATCCCGGTTTCCGGGAACAGGTTGGAGATATTGCGCCCGCCGCGTTCGAAAATACGGAAGATGTCTGCCGGTTTGACATTCTCCCAGGTCGGCAGCGGGTAGAGGGCGGGCAGGATGCCATGCACCCGTTGTGCTTCTTCCGGGTCGGGTATCTCCGGCCCGTTCACCGAAGCGGCCTCGCCGTCACGGGTATACGCTTCACCCACGATGTAATTCTTGAAGGGCAAAATACCGTTGTTGTACGCCGCCCCGCCCCACAACATGGCGCCGGTGGCCATCAGGCTGCGTTCGGCCGCCTTGATCACGGGCAGGTGACAGGCACCGCAGGCTTCCCTCGCTACGCGGTAATCTGACGGATTCACGAAACGGATGTATTCCGGGCTCTCGTGGTTCAACAGGGTGAAGCTCTGCTCCGGGTTGGCACTGTCGGGGTAGTGCCAGGCATGCGGGTAGCGTGGCAGTACGTGTGCCTGGTCGCGTATTTCCGCGTATTGCGGGGACCCGGTAGCGGTGCCTTCCGGCAGGGCCACGCTGGAATCGCCACCGTGGCAATCCACGCAGGCCAGGTTGACCGCGGTGCTGGCGTGCATGGACGCCTGGTCCGTCTGCCGGTGACAGCTCAGGCAACCCTGGTTTTTCATCTCTACCATCTCGGCGGACTGACGGGCCGGGGCCGGCGGGGCGGGTTCGTACTGAATGTCGCGCGGTTTCTCACCGGTGGATGCTGCCGCCTGGCCGACCAACACGCCGGCCAGCAGCAGTGCTGCGAGGCCCTGAAGCATGTGTCTGTTGAACGTCTGCATGTTGTTCCCTTTTATCTGATCGTTAGTAGGTGAGAATCACGTTGCCAAGTACCGAGTAGCGGGTATCTTCGTCACCATACAGATCCTTGAACCCGTCGCCGGCACGGAGCACCGCACCTGACAGCCTGAGCACGATATTCTGGGTAAACAGCGGCCGGTATATCGTTGCCACCGAGAAATCCGTACCGATTTCGCTGTCGATGGAACCCTGCTGGCGCAGGGTTTCCAGCACCGCTGTATCGTCGAACCACATCTGGTTGATGTTGCCGGAGATCCGCAACTGCGGGCTGACATCAAAATCCGCACCGATACCGACCAGCTTCATCCCCGGGTTGACAAAGTTGGACTGGCCCTGCTCTTTGGAAGAGCGCAGCGAGTTCAGCACGGCGTTGCGCCCGCTGAGCGAAACACCACCACCGCCGATCAGCGGGATCGATTGCGAGATATAGTAGCTGGTGTCGGCACCGGCAAACTGCGGGTTCTCGAAGATCGCATCGAAGCCTTCTGACTTGTCGTCGAACGGATCGTCGTCGCCGCTGCCGTACAGGCCGGACAGGCGCAGGCGGATCCAGTCGAAATCCACCGAAGCCTCCGCCGCTGCAAACCAGGCACGGATGTCATTGGTCGCGTTCCTGAAACGGGTATTGGTTTCCCGCCCATACAGGTAATACAGAGAGGTACTGAGATTCATGCGCCCGAGGTGGCCGTCCCCGCTGTACCCAAAGTAGGTGGCGTCGTAGTTACGACCGCGTTCCTCCAGCAACGACCCGGGCCTGGCAATAAACCCGTTTTCATCGTACACCGTGTTTTTCTTTTCCCGGTTACGGTTATAGACCACCGTGGCCTGGGAGGTAAAGCCCCTGCCCGGCAGGTCCTGCCAGTACAGGTTGGCAAGAAAAACGTCGTCGTCCCGCAGCCGGTGGGTGACATCGTTCAGACCGCTGTTGATGTCCTTGTCCATCCTCCGGAACCAGCCGAGGTTGTACTGGATGTGGTTGTTGTTACGCGTACCGAACAGGCGCACACCCAGCGGCTGGTCGAGGAACAGGAAACCGCGAAAGTCCGCGGTGATCGGCTGTATCCCGAAACGGATACTGTCGAAATCATAGCTGCTGGACACGTTGCGCAGGTGTTTGTCGATAAACAGCGCCTGCACGCCGATGAAGGCTTCTGAGCGATTCCTGCCCTTGCTGCGCCCGTCACCGGGGTCCACTTTCACCAGGCCGCTTTCGTCCGTGTCGATGTAGTTGTAATTGATCACCGGCGTAAAACGGAACTCGTAGTCCGGCGGCCGGAACACCGTGTCACCCTTGTAGAGTACGGTCTCGACAATGAGGTTCTGGTTGAACAGGACCTGGTCGCCGTCGCCGATGGTATCCAGGGTATTGGATTTTGCAGTGGTGGCATTACCCACCGGGACCGGGATATTGCGTGCATTCAGCAGCGAATCCGACACCACCCCCAGGTTGAAGAACCAGTCCTTGCCAAACACCGGCCTGTCGGCCTTGAGCGGGTTGTTGCCGGAATACGGGTCCCACAGATTCTGCGGGTAGCCCAGGGTGTCGACAATACGCCAGCGGTCCGGAACCGGCGGCAGCTTGCCCAGTGTCTCGTAATTGACCGCCGGCAGACCGTTTTCCTTGCCTTTCCAGCGCCGCACCTGCCAGCGGCCTCCTTGCGGCGCCACCGGCACCGGGGTCTTGCGCTTGATGATGGTCCTGCCGCCGCCGATGTCTTCCACCGGCATTTCCTGCTGGCCGGGCCGGCGCGGCGCACGTCGACGCGGCCTGTTGAGTTCCGCCAGCTGAAGATACGAGCCCGGTACCACTGCCTGCGTCTGTACCGCCTGTCGCTCGTCCGGAAGTGTGCTGTCTGCTGCCACCGCCAAACCCGAAACCGTACAGAAGGCGGCGGCAGGAACAATCCTGGCCAGAGGATTTTTACGCATCATACGTTTCCTTTTGTGACGTCTCACAAACCGTTGCATACATCCTGGTCACTGCTGTTATTGAACGGGGTGAACGGGCAGTTGACATACCGCAGGCGCACGCCGCGCGGCGTCAGGGTATCGGCACGAATCTCCCTGGGGGCGTTGTCCACACCGGATAAAAGCTGCTGCGCGGCCTCGTGCAGGCCGAAAAAGGCGACAAAGTCATCCTGGTCCACTCCGTCACCGGAGACCCCGATACCACCGATAAGCTGGTTGCCGCGATAGATCGGCACGCTGCCCGGAAAGATCTGGATACCATTGGGAATCGCCGGGATCGGGTTGACGGTGGCAAAACCACCGCTCAAACCGGTGTCACCGGTACAGTTGGTGCCGACATCCGGCACAGCGCCAAGCACGAAGCCGACATGATGGATCACCGCGTTGTAGACAAGGTCCAGCTGCAGGCCGGTGGAAAACACACTCCACTGGCCCTGCGGTTTACTGAGCGGCCCGGGCGGTCCACCGGAAGGACCGTCCGGGTAGGTTGGCCGGGAAAGGTTGCCGCCCGCGCGGTCCGGGAATGCGACCGGTGCCCCGCTGCTCTCGAGTGCCGTCGGAACCTGCAGGAAACCCTGCAATGCACTGACATAGTTGCCGATACTCACGGTAAACAGGGGAGCAAGACCGCCATCCAGGTACTCGGTATCGGGAAGCGCGCGTAACGCATCGGCCGGCGCAGCCGGTGCCCCCGTGCCGGACAGGAATGCCGCCGTGCGGGCTTTCTGGACCGACA
>JALSRZ010000046.1 GCA_026984515.1 Thiohalobacter sp.
CGCCGCTTATCACACGACCTGCCACCGCCTCGCTACGGAACCTGGTGAGAAATGCGGGCTAGTAGCCCCGTGCATCGGGGTCGATTTCCCCCGGGATTTCCTGCAGGCGTTGTACACCTGTAGTGAATGTACCGTCGGCATGCAGGTCGAACCAGCGGTAACCGGGCGGCACGGGGTCGAGCGCGAAGCGCTCACTGCCCGGCAGGAACTGGATGCAGGTGGAGGGTGTGGCCAGCAGCCGGACGCCCTTGCGCTGCTGCGCGAAGTGCTGGTGGATGTGCCCCCATACAATGGCGCGCACCCCGCTGTATCGATCGGTGACTGCAAACAGATCCCCGGGATTATCCACGGCCATGCTGTCCAGCCAGCGGCTGCCGGCGGGCACTGGCTGGTGGTGCAGCCAGACCAGCGTGTACTGCTCCGGATTCGCGGCGAGCAGCGCGTCCAGGGCGTCCAGCTCGCTTCCTGCCAGGTGTCCGCCCTCGCTGCCGGCTTGCGTGGAATCCAGGAAGATCATCCGCCAGTTGCCGAGTTGTGCCTGGCGCTCGCTGTAAAAGGGCGCACGGTTCATACAGCTGTGCAGGGTGGTGGTCTCATCGTGGTTACCGGGCAGGCAATAGACGGGCGCAGCGATACGCCGGAAGGCTTCCTGTACATGATGGTAGGCCTGCGCGGAACCGTCATGGGTCAGGTCTCCACTCGCCACCACCAGGTCCGGTGGTCGTTCCGATCGTACCAGGTCAATGACCTGTTCCAGGCTGTAGCGGGTATTCAGCCCCAGCAGACGGCCATCGGGATCCGCGTAGAGGTGTGTATCCGTAACCTGGACCATGCGCAGGGGCTGTGCCCCTGTTCCTGCCGCAGCTGTCGCCACTAGTCGATCACCTTGATATAGGCTTTCGACTTGCGCTGGTAGTTGTACAGCTGGCGTTTCTTTACCGGCAGCCGGGCGAGTTCGATGCCGGCAAAGCCACGTTCCCTGAACCAGTGCGAGGTCCTGGTCGTCAGCACGAACAGGCGTTTTATACCGCCCTGGCGGGCGCGCAGTTCGATGGCTTCCAGCAGGCTGTCACCCCGGCCGTTGGCGCGGTAGTCCGGGTGCACCACCAGGCAGGCCAGCTCCGCAAGCTGGCCGTCGTAGGGATAGAGCGCGGCGCAGGCGATGATCATGCCGTCGCGCTTGACGACCAGGAAGTGGTCGATTTCCATCTCCAGCAGTTCACGCGAACGTTTTACCAGCACGCCTTCCTCTTCCAGCGGCGCGATCAGTTCCAGTATGCCGCCAACGTCGTCAATCGTAGCCGTGCGCAGTCCTTCATACAGTTCGGCGCTGATGAGTGTGCCCACGCCATCACGCGTAAACAGTTCCAGCAGCAGGCCGCCGTCAACATGGTAGTCGAGCAGGTGCGTGCGCTTGACGCCGCGCCGGCAACTGTCGACTGCATTGTTGAGGTGACGAATCCAGCTACCGCTGAGCTTGCGGCGCGAGCGCAGCAACTGCTCGGCTTCCAGCAGTGACAACTGGCGGATGAGACGCCGCCGGCTGTCGCGTAGTCCGCCGGCATCGACCAGCAGGATCAGTTTTTCGGCGTGCAGGGCGACGGCGGCGGCCGTGGCCACCTCTTCGGCGCTCAGGTTGAAGACTTCGCCGGTTGGTGAATAGCCCAGTGGCGACAGCAACACGATACGCCCGGCATCGAGTTGCTGGTGGATGCCGGTCGCGTCGATACTGCGTACTTCGCCCGTGTGGCAGTAGTCGACGCCGGCGCGGATACCGAGCGGCTTCGCGGTTACAAAGTTGCCGCCGGCAATGCCGACGCGCGAGCCGGCGAGCGGGCTGTTGACCAACCCCATGGACAGCCTGGCCTCGATATCTACGCGCAGGCTGCCTACCGCGTCCTTGACCGCCCTGAGTGCGTCATCATCGGTCACCCGCAGGCCGTTGACGTAACGGATTTCCGCGTGTTCGTGTTTGAGTCGCTGTTCGATCTGCGGGCGGGCACCGTGCACCAGCACCAGTCTCACGCCGAGCGTGTTGATGAGCGCAAGGTCGTTGACCAGGCGTTCGAACCCTTCGCCGGTCGCTTCACCGCCAAAGGTGATGACAAAGGTCGAACCACGGTGCGCCTGTATATAGGGAGCGGCCTGGCGGAAACCGGTGAGTAAATGCGCCAGTTCTTTATTCTGTTTATTGACCATGCGGGCTGGGGGCCTGTTAATATTATGCGAATAGCGCCCTAGGTTACCGTTTTCACCGGCTGAAAAACAACTGTACCGTCTCCCGCTTCAGGTGGCGCCGGGTGGTTGCAGGCAAAACCGCCGGATCAGCTTGCGCAGCAGGTCGATACCCGGGTCGATCCTGTCCAGCGCCAGGTATTCGTCCGGCTGGTGGGCCTGCTCGATATCGCCGGGGCCGAGTATCACGGTGTGGGTGCCCATCTGGTTGAAATAGGGACCCTCGGTACCAAAGGCAGCCGACGCGGCTGCGTAGCCGGTCAGCTGTTCCGTACTGGTCACGATGTCTGCGGCCGCGGGGGTGTCCATGGCAGGGGTGCCCTCGACCAGTGGACGGCAGCTCAGTTCCAGGCCGGTATCGGCAATCGCAGCAGACAGGCGGGTCTGCATGGCGCTGCGCAGCGTGTCGATGTCCATGCCCGGCAGGGGACGCAGGTCGATGTGCAGTTCGCACTCGGCGCAGATCCGGTTGGGGTTGTCGCCGCCGTGTATGTGTCCCAGGTTGAGTGTGGGTACCGGTACCGCAAACAGCGGGTTGCAGTGCCGGGCCTGCAGTTCGGTGCGCCACTCGACCAGTGCGTCCAGCACCCTGCGCATGCCTTCCAGCGCGCTGTTGCCCAGTGCCGGGTCGCTGGAATGCCCGGAGCGTCCCTGCAGGCGGATCGATTCCATGTACATGCCCTTGTGCATGCGGATCGGGCGCCAGGCGGTTGGTTCGCCGATCACCGCACAACGTGCCTGCGGGCGCTGGTTTTCCACCAGTGCACGGGCCCCGGCCATGGAGCTTTCTTCATCGGACGTGGCAACGAGAATCAGCGGTTCCCGGAAATCCCGTGGCGAAAAACCGCGCGCGGCTTCGATGGCCAGTGCCAGGAAGGCTTTCATGTCCGCGGTGCCGAGGCCGTAGAGGCGACCGTTCGCTTCGGTCAGCCGGAACGGGTCGTGCTGCCAGCGCTGTTCGTCCCAGGGTACGGTATCGGTATGACCGGCCAGCACCAGGCCGCCGGGGCCGCTGCCCAGCGTGGCGATCAGGTTTGCCTTGTGGCCCGCGGTATCGACCGGCATTACCTCGACCCGGTAGCCCAGCTGGTCGAGCCAGTTGGCAAGCAGGTCGATGACCGGCCGGTTGGGCTGGTCCAGGGCGGGAGTGACACTGCTGACCGAGGGGGTGGCGATCAGCTCGTGTATCATTTCCAGCAGTGCAGGTGCCCTGGCCATGTGGGTCAGCCTACCGTTATTCGTGACCGGGTAAAAGAATGAAACAGAGAAACTGGCGGTGTGTCGAGGATTATCACTACACGCGGGAGCTGAACAGCGGTCAATGGGCGTGGGAATTCCTGCGCAGGAACCCGGAGTATCAACAGGACTGGCAGTGGTTCCATGACTGCTGGGAGACCCTCGAAGCGCGCTACGGCAAACCGCCTGAGCGGGACTTTCAGCGCTGGAAAAATGACCCGCTGGCCTACCGGGAGATCGGGGATACCGGCGCCGGGTGCCAGGCTGTGCAGGATCGTGTACTGATTGAATGCTGGATGGGAGCGAAGTGGGGTTTTTATAAATTCCCGCTGGATCCCGCGACGGAACAGCCGCACATTGGCGAGCAGTTGAGCTGGAGAGAAGTGGAGGTGTCCGCGCAGGTGGTCCGTGACAGCAGTTCCCCGTACCTGCAGGGGGAAGCGGGGCGTACCGCACTGGGTTTCGATCTTGCTTTACCCCTGCGGGAGCAACTGGAAACGGCAAAGCGGTACCTGCAGATGCGCCAGGCAAGGTTGCGCCGGGAAGGTACGCTTACCCTGCAGACCGTTGCCGGTTGCCGCGAGCGCTGGACGTTGATGCTGCGCTTGCTGGACGGGTTGCGGGCGGGGGAACACGCGGACGAACTGGCTGCAGTGACCGGACAGCCGGAGGTTTCCGGGGCGACGTTGCTTGTCGAAGCACAGGGCCTGGTCAATGGCGGCTACCGGGGCATACTGCGTATACCGGATGGCTGCAAGCCGTAGACCAGCCCGCATTTCTCACCGACTTCCTGCTGCGGCGGCGTCATGCCGCGCGCTAAGCGGCGTTCACTCGGTCGGGCTGCTCGACATCGTGTCGACTATGCCTGCGCGGCCCTCGGTCGCGAACACCGCTGATCACACGACCTGCCACCGCCTCGCTACGGAACCCGGTGAGAAATGCGGGCTAGCTGGCCTTGCCGATC
>JALSRZ010000047.1 GCA_026984515.1 Thiohalobacter sp.
CCATGCAACAGGTCGCCCTGCCGGCGCTGTTGCTGGCCGCTATCGCACTGCTGGTCAAACCGGTGGTATTCAAACGCCTGTGGATCCATGAAGGAGAACCCCCGCACACTGCCGCGGAAATTGGTGCCCGGCTGGGACAGATCAGTGAATTTTCCCTGTTGATTGCCATCCTGGCCACGCAATCCGGCGTCATCGGCATGCAGGCGTCCTACCTGATCCAGCTGGCAACCCTGATCACCTTTATCGTATCGTCCTACTTCATCGTGTTGCGTTACCCGACCCCCATTGCCGTATCCGACCGGTTACGCAGGGACTGACCCGTGCGCCCTGCCGGCCCACGCGGAACAGGAGCCGGTCAACGCCGGATATAAAAGTAGTTCCACCCACCTCCCGACAGCCCGCCGAGCGTATTGAGCAGCGCATCCGAAGGCACTGCTTCGTGCGGATAGATGCCACGGATTTCGATAAAGAAACGAGCGAAACCCGCCCCCTTCCGCCAGTCCAGCTCCGGCAATAACGCCTCCCTGCCACACTGCCCGCAGTGGTACCGGATCTGGCAGGTATACGGCGCGGATACAGTCGCTGCTGCACGGCACGTGGCACAGCGGACGGCAGGACGCGGTTCGTCCTGGAGCAGGCGGACCTGCTGGTAGTGGTGCAGGTGGATACTGCACGGCTGTGCCCCGTCTGCCGCCAGCGCCGGGTCCGGCACGGGCTGCGGGGCACAGCCGAGGAACATGAGCTGTTCCATAAACCGCTCACCTGCGGCAAATTCACCGGGACCCGCCGCTGCATCCGGCCGGCCGATCAGACCGGCAGCATGCAGGATGGCAGCTACTGCGTCCGGCCCCGCGGGCTGCCACAGCGGGTCAGCCGGATGCAGGTACAGCGCGGGCATGTGCGTTCGAAAGAAAGGGGAAACGCTGGTATCAGGCTTTTGATCCTGACAAATCCCAGCTGAAGGTGCAGTCCAGGTAGGAACGAACGGAAATGATTCCGACCATGCCGTCCTCGACCATCATGGCAACCGGTGTACGCTGGCGGAACTTTCTGTTGGGCTTGTGCATCCACATCCTGCCCATGCGCTTGCTGAAAGGATAGGTGGTCCGCAAGGCGTCGGCGATGCAGATCAGGTGCTCGATACGCTGCATGATTTCCGGATCATCCGGAAGCGGGCGGCTTTCGCGCAGGCGTTTCACCTCGCGTGCCGGGACATCACTCATGCCCAGCAGGGCCAGCTGGTCTTTTGCATCGACTTCCCAGTCATCCAGCATATTTAAAATACCGCGCGTCAGTTCCAGACGTTCTTCTTCGCTCATGCCAGTCATGACAGGTCCTCTGCTCCGTAACCGCCCCGATTGTAACACGCCGGCACGTCCCTGCTGCCCGGCTTTTCCCTACCAGCTTTACGGTACACTGGTCTTTTCAGCCTCCTCATCACGGACCACCGGATGGAAAGCACTGGCCTTTTGTTACTAATTCTGCTGGGAATATTCGTTTGGTTCTGGCAAAACACCCTGCGTGACAGGGAACTGGCCCTGCTGGCGGCGCGCGATATCTGCAGGCACCAGCAGCTGCAACTGCTGGATGCCACGGTGACACTGCAGCGCGTTGCACTGCGCCGTTCCCGGCACGGCAGCCTTACCCTGCAACGTACGTTTCAGTTCGCCTACAGCGCCGAGGGCCATGACCGCCACACCGGTTTTGTCATTACCCGGGGAAACCACGTTGAACAAGTGGGCTTGTGAGCAAACTGCACCCGCTTGCTATACTGAAGCACGGTAAAGCAACCTGAGCGCGATCCACATCACCATGCCCTACTACATCTATAAAATTACACCGGGTCCTACCAGCCTGCTGAAGACCCTGGATAAACTCGAACAGCACGAATCCTACCGGGACGCCAGGAACCGTGCACGTGACATGCGCAGCGCGCTGAACGAGGGCGACCAGCAGATCATCAAGGTCATATTCGCCGCTTCCGAACTGGAAGCGGAAGAACTGCTGATGGAAAAACGCGAGGAACCGATCCTGCGTGAATGGGAGAAGTAGTCGTCGCCCATGGTCGAGGAAGACGAATACCGCTCCACCTACAACAGTATTAACGAACGTCGCTGTGTATTTGAAAAAGCCGTTCTGAGCCACCGCTGTGCCTGCGCACTCTCGACCCGTTTCTACCTCGCCGACCGTGAAGGGATTGCCTGTGACTCGGATACCGGCTACCAACGCTGCGCCCGGCTGATCAATCTGCTGCGCGAGAATGCCCGTTTTGCCCTTAAAGTCACCAGCCTCGAAGACAAGCTGCCGCACGCGCGGGAAATCAAGGTACAGAATGGCGGCCTGCTGGGCCTGCAGCGGCTGCTGCGGCCGGACCTGGGCTCCGACCAGGTGACCGACATCTCGGCACTGACGACCCTGGGGGAAAGCACCTACGGATCGCTGGAACAGTTCCCCTACCGGGAGATCGTCAAGTCCATTGTCGCATTTGAAGGCCGCCGCCGACCTGAATCGAAACGCTAAGCGGGTAGATGAACTCAGGCACGATGCGCGGTATATTGTGCCCGCCATGCAGGGGGGGTCCGACGCCGTAGCCACGGCAACTGCAGGCACAGGAGCGGCGCCATCAACAAACAGCTGACACCCGAAGAGATTCGTTCACTGCGCCGGCAGCTGGAAGAGCTGACGCTGGAGCACCGCGACCTGGACGATGTGATCCACCACCTTATCCACTCCGACTACCCCGACCAGCTGCAACTCAAGCGCCTTAAAAAGCGCAAACTGCTGCTGAAAGACTCGATCAACCAGCTGCAGAGCCGCCTGATACCCGACCTGGACGCCTGAGTCCGCTAGCCCGCATTTCTCACCGACTTCCTGCTGCGGCGGCGTCATGCCACGCGCTAAGCGGCGTTCACTCGGTCGGGCTGCTCGACATCGTGTCGACTATGCCTGCGCGGCCCTCGGTCGCGAACGCCGCTTATCACACGACCTGCCGCCGCCTCGCTACGGAACCCGGTGAGAAATGCGGGCTAGCGAACCCGGTAGCTGGTTTTCGCGGGTCTGGACACTACCTCGATGCTGGCGCCTTTGGTTTTGGCCTGGCGCCGAACCTGCACGTAGATTTGTTTGGTCCCCTTGCCCGCACTGGTGGTAAAGGCAACCGCAGGCGTCAGCGCCTGCCAGGGCGCGCCTTCAAAATCGGCCTGTTCGCTGATACGGATCTGGTTGGCCTCACCGGATACCCGCACCGAAACCAGCACCCGGCCCGCTTCCCCGGCCGTACCATCCGGCCTGATGGCAATATGCTCGACGGCCAGGCCGGAAGCGTTGTCGTCCTGCGACGCCGGCAGCGGTGCATCACACTGCGGACCCCCGCCACCCGAGGCGAGTTTGATGATCAGGATTCTGCTCTGATAGAGCGGTTCCAGGAGTTGTTGTCGTCCCTGGTAACCCGTTTTCGAGACGATGGTCTGCATGGCCACCGGTCGCCGGGTCAAATCGGTAAATCGCGCCACACCGTGGGCATCCGAACGCATGGCGCCGAACTGGTCCGGTCGGGCGGCGATGCCCAGGCAAACCGCGGCATTACTGACCGGCTTTCCGCTCTGCTTGTCCAGGACGTGAACCTCCAGCCAGCGCGCCTCGTCAGAAGCGGGAAATGCACGGCCGGAAAACGCGCCGAATACCACCCCGAGCCACACGGCCAACCAGATACTGTTTCGCTTGTTATTCATTTTTTATCGCCCCCTGTCATTATTCTGGCTCCCCCAGTGTATAACCCTGTTACACACAGGTACAGTCCTGCGCCCCTCAGACCTCCTGATCGTCTTCAAGCATCGGAAAATTCAGGGCAAATTTCTGAATCCATTCATGCGCGGCCTGCTCCGCATCCAGCTGTCGACCCTCGCTGGCGAGCACTTTCGCCCGGTAGTGCTCGATATGGCAGATCTGCTCGACCATCCGCGCACGGTACAGGTCGCCCGGCTCTACAAACGCTACACCGGTCATGAAACCCGGCCCGTCACGGTGGCACCAGACCACCTGCGCCCTGGCCTCGAAACCGGGCTGAACACAGCTGATCCGTATCGTGATCCGGCTTCCGGGGTCGAATGCCCGCGCCGAGAGAAACGACAGGCCGGCGTTACTGATATCGTGCAGGTATTCCTGGCTGATGCCCGTACTGCACTCATCTGCCTGATATTCAATGGGTATATCCGATGGATGCCGTATAAAACTGCGCATTGCACCTGCTCCGACAGCGAACTTCAACAGCAGATTCTGTCGCCCGTGGGCAAGTGTAACCCCTTT
>JALSRZ010000048.1 GCA_026984515.1 Thiohalobacter sp.
CGTCATCGGCCTCCTCTGCTACGCTGACCACGCTGACCACACTGGCGACCAACAGGACAAGGCAAGGACCGGGCCTCCTAACTACTGGATTGTGTCGCTTCGAGCCAGGCATAGAAATCCAGGTCTTCCAGCAGTTCGAGGTTTTCCATCTGTGACAACATTTCTTCATCACCTGGCACGCCATCGCTGCCCCGGGGCAGGTAATTCCATACCAGCACGGCCGCCAGCACGGCGGCGGCCATTGCCAGTCCGCCAAACGGCAAACGGTTGATCCCCGGTCGCGCCGAACCACGCACCGCGGACCTGCGCATCGCCCGCAGGCGCGCAGCAGTCACCTCATCCACGCCGTCGGCGTGGCGGTCGAGCGCCTGTCTGGCCCGATCGGCAAAGACCCTGTCCCGTTCGCTGTTCATGACCAGTGCTCCTCCAGCATGCCGCGTAGTCGGTGTATAGCCCGTGAATAATGGCTTTTCACACTACCTTCACTGCAACCCATAGCGAATGCCGTTGCGGCGGTGTCCAGGCCTTCCCAGGCGCGCAGCAGGAACGCCTGCTGCTGCCGCAGTGGCAGCAATTGCAGCGCTGCCTGCAGGCGATCGATGGCATCCGCCTGCACAAGTGCATCCACTGCATCCGGCTGCCCGGTGTCGGGCAACTGCTGTAATGGATCGGGCGGCTCCTCCGTACTCCCGGGTTCCACGCCGAAACCCAGCCATGCACGGAAGCGGTCGCGTACCCGGTTGCGGCGGTAACGATCGCGAATGCGGTTTTGCAATATGCGGTAAAACAACGGACCCCACTCCTGCTCGTCCCGGTGAAGGTAGGATTTCACCAGGCCCAGCATGGCATCCTGCACCAGGTCGAGGGCGTCTTCACGGTTACCTGTTGCCAGCTCGGCCATCCGGAACGCACGCCGCTCAATGCCGGCAAGAAAGCGATCGAGGGCTTGTGTGCGTTCCAGAAGCGTCTCCTTTGTCTTTCATTGCTGCACTTCATTGTACGGATTCCAGCAGCCTGTCGGGTTCAGGCAATCGTAGCGCGCAGGGTGCCCCGGGGCACCCTCTCTTGCTGTGCAATTCACCTTGCGGGAGAGCACGTCCGGATTCCCGCAATTTTGAGGCGCATAACAGACCTGCGCAACGAAAAATTGCGGGAATCCGGGCTAGCTCCTGTGGTGTGCTTTCGCATGGTGCTGAATGCGATACCCGGCACGGTCCAGGCGATGGTTGATCCGGTCGCCCTTGCGGTCCATACGGTGATTGATACGATCACCCTTTCGATCCAGCCGCCGGTCGATGCGATCCCCCTTACGGTCCAGGCGGGTGGCCAGCCTGTCCCTGCCCTGTGCGGCTGCGCGATCCGAAGCACGGTCCAGGCGCCGATTGATACGATCACCCTTGTGGTCCAGCCGGTGCTCGATACGGTCTCCCTTGTGATCCAGCCGGTTTTCAATGCGATCGCCCCGGTGATCCAGGTAGCGTTCAGCCCGATCCCCGTTGCCACGACTGTCAGCGCCGGCCAGTGTGCTGCCCAGTAACAGGGTGGTCGCAACCAGGGATGAAACCCATACTCGTTTGCTCATATCGTTTTCCTCGCGTGGTGATAAAAAATTTACGTCTCACTATGCTCAACGCACAGGCACCGCTGCGGTTGACAGGGAAACCGGTTATGATGACGTGTTGGCTGGATCGCCCCACGCCAAAAGCAACAAGTTTCTGATTAACAAGGCAAGTTTGTATTTTGCCGGCTGCTGCCGGCGCAACTTCCCGTAGACGTTTCCGGATGGTTTCATGCCTGCAAGTACGCTGATTCTGGAGATTGCCGTACCTTCGCCGCTGTATCGCAGTTTCGACTACCGCGTGGCCGGGGCCGGCAGCGACCAACCGCCAGAGGCGGGTACGCGCGTGCTGGTGCCGTTCGGGCGCTGCAAGGTGGTTGGCATACTGCTGGCGGTCAAACAACACTCGGATCATCCCGCTGACAAGCTGAAAACCATCCTGGAGATTCTCGACCCCGAGCCGGTCCTGGATGCGGAACTGATGCAGCTGCTGCGCTGGACGGCCCGCTACTACCATCACCCGATCGGCGAAACACTGAGCACGGCACTACCGGCGTTGCTGCGCAAACCGCTGCGACCGTCGCAGCGATCGCGCATGGTGTGGACACTGACAGAATCCGGCCGGCAACAGGCAGCGCAACCACCGCCGGGCGCTCCGCGCCAGGCCGCTGTGCTGAAAGCGCTCGCGGAACAGCCCCGGGGCTTGCAACGGGAGGCGCTCCAGGTTCCGCTCGCCGTACTGAAGCGCCTGCTGCACAAGGGCTGGCTCCGGCAGATCGAGTCCGCGCCGGATTCCGGCGCAACGCCCGTCAACGCAACCGCCTCCCGGCACACCCTGACCGCACAGCAGCAGTCCGCGGCAGCAGCCGTTCAGTCCGGCTTTGGCAGTTTCCAGCCGTTTCTGCTCGAAGGCGTAACCGGCAGCGGTAAAACCGAGGTCTACCTGTGCCTGATTGAACAGCTGTTACAGGCTGGCAAACAGACACTGGTACTGGTACCGGAAATCGGCCTTACACCGCAGCTCGTAGCGCGCTTCCGGCAACGCTTCAGCGTGCCGCTCGCCGTACTGCATTCCGGTCTCAATGACCGCCAGCGGCTGCAGGCCTGGCGGCAGGCCGCCGCCGGCACAGCCGGTTTGATACTGGGCACCCGCTCGGCCATTTTCACACCCCTGAAGAACCCGGGCCTGATCATTGTTGATGAAGAACACGATGCCTCGCTGAAACAGCAGGACGGTCTGCGCTACTCGGCGCGTGACCTGGCGGTCTGGCGTGCCCGGCAGCTGAATATCCCGGTCCTGCTGGGGTCGGCCACCCCGTCACTGGAAAGCCTCTACAACGTGCAGGAAGGCCGCTACCGCCTGCTGGACCTTCCGCAACGCGCGGGTAAGGCACTCGCACCGGCCATGCGCCTGCTGGACCTGCGCGGCCGGAAAATGCGCGACCTGCTCAGCACCACGCTGCTGGAAGCCATGGATGCACACCTGCAACGTGGCGGGCAGGTGCTTTTATTCCTGAACCGGCGCGGCTTTGCACCGGTGCTGTTGTGTCATGCCTGTGGCTGGGTTGCCGAATGCCGACGCTGCGATGCGCGCATGACCCTGCACCAGCGCGGTGGCGAACTGCGTTGCCACCACTGCGGCAGCCAGCGTCGCATCGACCGCCATTGCCCGGCCTGTGGCAGCAGTGAGCTGCTGGGCATCGGCGAGGGTACGGAACGCATTGAACAGGCCCTGCAGCAGCATTTCCCCGACATACCGGTACTGCGCATCGACCGGGATACCACGCGCCGCAAGGGCGAGCTGGAAGCCGCCCTGTCCGCCGCCGGGAGCGGCGCAGCGCGCATCCTGCTGGGCACGCAGATGCTGGCCAAAGGCCACCATTTCCCCGGCGTCACACTGGCAGCCATACTGGATGCCGACCAGGGCCTGTTCAGCAGTGACTTCCGGGCGGGAGAACGCATGGCGCAGATGATCGTCCAGGTCGCAGGACGGGCCGGACGTGCGGAAAAACCCGGTGAAGTCATGATCCAGACACACCACCCCGACCACCCCCTGCTGCTGCAGCTGGTCGAATCGGGGTACCCCGCGTTTGCACGGGCGGCCCTGGAGGAACGGCGCGAGGCACAGCTGCCGCCGTATGCCCGCATGGCCCTGTTGCGCGCTGAAGCACCCGACAGCGGGCACCCCAAGGCCTTCCTGGAGGCCGCACGGGAACTGGCTGAAGCGTACCAGGGCGAAACCCTGCAACTGTGGGGACCGGTTGCCGCCCCCATGGAACGGCGCGCCGGCCGCTACCGCGCCCAGCTGCTGATCCAGGCGCAGCAGCGCAGGGAGCTGCAACACCTGCTCGGGCACTGGATACCCTTGCTGGCGGACATACCCCAGGTGCGCCGGGTACGCTGGTCGATCGATGTCGACCCGGTCGACCTGTTCTGAACAGTACACCAGGGCCTGCTAGCCCGCATTTCTCACCGACTTCCTGCTGCGGCGGCGTCATGCCGCGCGCTAAGCGGCGTTCACTCGGTCGGGCTGCTCGACATCGTGTCGACTATACCTGCGCGGCCCTCAGTCGCGAACGCCGCTGATCACACGACCTGCCACCGCCTCGCTACGGAACCCGGTGAGAAATGCGGGCTGATATGTTTTGACCTGTCAATAGGCTGATTCATTTCATCGTATTTCTCAAGCGCGTTGG
>JALSRZ010000049.1 GCA_026984515.1 Thiohalobacter sp.
TAAGCGGCGTTCGCGACCGAGGGCCGCGCAGGCATAGTCGACACGATGTCGAGCAGCCCGACCGAGTGAACGCCGCTTAGCGCGCGGCATGACGCCGCCGCAGCAGGAAGTCGGTGAGAAATGCGGGTTAGAGCGAACCTGCAGGTGAGGACCGTCTGCCGCAGGGATGGCAGGTTCTGCGCGTCTGGACCGGGTGATACCGGTTCCATGTCCGGCTTGCCCGATCTGACTCAAAACGTACCTGCCGCTTATGGTTCAGTCACGTTGTTGGCAGGGTAACGGGACAGCAGTGGCCTGGCATGTTTACTTGATGAGGGTCAAACCGGCCCCGCCATGATCGGCTATGCTTGTTGCCATGAAGGAAACGAGCGGCAGCGGCTACCGCCTGATCTCGGCGCTGTTCCTGCGCCTGCTAGGCGTTATTTACCTGATCGCCTTTCTGTCGATTACCCCGCAGGTCGAAGGCCTGTCCGGCAGCCAGGGCATCCTGCCCATTGCCGAAAAACTGGCCTGGCTTGAAACCCGGCACGGTTTCGAGCGTTACTTCGAACTCCCCACCGTATTCTGGTTGAACGCCAGCGACGCGGCGCTGACCGGCGCGGCACTGGCGGGTTGCCTGGCATCGCTGCTGATCATCTTCAGCCGCCTGTCACGGCCGGCGCTGGTTGCAAATTTTGTACTCTATCTCTCCCTGTATCACGCCAACCGCATATTCCTGAATTTTCAGTGGGACGGCCTGCTGCTGGAAGCGGGGTTCCTGGCTATCTTCCTGACACCGCAGTCGCGTACCATAATCCTGCTGTTCCGCTGGCTGCTGTTCCGGCTGCGCTTTATGTCCGGAATATCCAAGCTGTCGCTGCACGACCCCAGCTGGTCCGGTCTCACTGCCCTGAATTACTACTTTGAAGTACAGCCGCTGCCGACACCACTGGCCTGGTATGCACATCATCTGCCGGAATGGCTGCTGCGATTCGGGACCGCCGCCACTCTGGTGGTTGAAATCCTGGTGCCCTTCATGATGTTCCTGCCACGCCGCTGGCGCTTTGCAGCCGCCTGGATCACGATCCTGTGGCAGGTATTGATCATGCTGACCAGCAACCACAACTGGATCAACCTGCTGACCATCACCCTGTGCCTGTTCCTGTTCGATGACCGTGCGGTGCAGCGCGTTCTGCCAGCACGCTTCACAAGGACACTGCTACGACAAAACCGGGGCACCCTGCACTACAAGTCGTCGAGGAAAACGGCCGCAGGAGTGCTGGCAGGCTTCATCCTGGTAACCAGCAGCGTGCAGATGTGGGAACTGGTCACCCTGCAACGCAGCTCCGGCCTTGCCGGTACCCTGGTGGATTTCGCGGAGACGTACCGCGTTGTCAGCAAGTACCACGTCTTCCCGACCATGAAGACAGAGCGGATTGAACTGGAGATCTCGGGTTCGCTGGACGGCAGGGAATGGAAAACCTATGCGTTCAGATACAAGCCCGGCGACATCTATGCCCGACCGCGCGTGGTGTTGCCGTTCCAGCCACGACTCGACTGGCAAATGTGGTTTGTCACGCTCAACCGGTACCAAATGCCCTGGTTCCACGCTTTCCTGCAGTCCCTGCTGGACAATTCCCCGACGGTCACTGCCCTGCTGGCGAGCAACCCCTTCCCGGACCAGGCACCGCGTTACATTCGCGTGGACGCCTACCGTTACCGGTTCAGCAGCGCTGCGCAGCGTGCAGAAACCGGGCAATGGTGGCAGCGCGAGGCGCTGGGGCCGTTTGCCCCGTTACCGTGGCTCGAACGACGCGGACCACCCGGTCGCTGACGGGTTAGCGTCCTCATGAACAGGCTTTCGCGGTCAGGGTACCGCTCCTGCGGGAAGCCGGCCACCCCGCGATTACCGCGTTGCAGACCCTGGAAAGGGGCCAGCCATTCCCTGCGGTCTGCGCCCTGCACTCACGGCGTGGCCGGCTTTCCAAATGCGGGCTAGCGTTTGAGCCGGGTAATCTTCGAACCCTCGATCGAGATACCCGCCATCAGCCCCTTGTTGCTGAACACAAAGCCGACGATCGGATCCTTCAGGTTCTGCGAATTGATATCCTTGCCGGCACCCCATTTTGCGATCGCGACGGAGCCGTCCACGCCGACTTCCCAACCACTGCTTTCACGAAATTTCTTCAGCACATCTTCATCCAGGAATACCATGATGATGGTGTATTCCTGGGCCCCGATCTGGAACCCGAACGATGCACTGGCGATATTGTAATACTGTACTGATTTCCCACCGATACGCAGGACACCTTCACCGTACTCCCCACCGATAGCCAGGCCGGCCTTGATTACGTCGGGAAAAACCAGGTAGCCCTTTGACCTGTTGAGAAACTCGGCCCCGCCAGTTACCTCCTTTCTGAACTTTGCCAGTGCACCATCGGTGCGGATGTCGATTTCCTCGGCGCTTGCCGCACTGACACTACCGGAATAACCCGCATAAGCGGCCAGGGTAACCAGGACTACAAAGCTGAACGAATGCAGAATCCGCAACATCGGCATACTCCTTCTCAAGTAATGATCGGCTGGCAGGCGCGTCACCCCCACTGCCTGCTGCTTACACAAAGACCCGGTTCAGCACCTTAATGCAAAGCCGGGCCGGATGCCACTACAGCAGGGGCGCCAGCAGGTGGACGGCATTCTCGGCAAAGCGCTGCACCAGTGACCGCTGGCCTATGCTCAGCGGATCAACCAGGTCGCATTGCTGCAGGTAGGCCATCTGCATGGCACGAACCTGTGAAACCAGCTCCTGGTCATAGAGATACAGCGACATCTCGAAATTGAGCCAGAGGCTGCGCATATCCAGGTTCAGGGAGCCGAACATGCAATACTCACCGTCCACGCTGATCGACTTGGTGTGCAGCAGACCACCCCTGAAGGTGGCGATGCGCACACCTTCGCTGAGCAGGTCATCGAATACCGCCCGGCTGGCGTAATCCACCAGCCGGGAATCATTCTTTTCCGGGATGATAACAGTGACTTTCACACCGCGGTGTGCGGCAGACACCAGCGCCGTCAGCACAGACTCGTCCGGTACGAAATAGGGGGTCGTGATAATCAGCTCATGCCGGGCCGAATAAATGCTGGCCAATACCAGCTGCAGGATAGCCAGTGGTTTCGGCTGGGGGCCGGACGGCACCAGTTGCACCAGCGCCGACCCTTTTGCATCCAGCTGCTTCAGGTCGGTAGTCCCTTCAAAGTATTCGAAACCCACCCCGGTAACGACTTCCCAGTCCTGTATGAAATTCCCGGCAAACGCCTCGACCACGGGCCCCTCGATGCGCACCATGGCATCGATCCATTGCCCTACGTCTTCATCCTGCTTGAAAAAGCGCGGGTCCACCAGATTCTGACTGCCCGTGTAGGCAATCTCGCCGTCGATCACGACCACCTTGCGGTGGTTGCGCAGGTCGGCGCGGGATACCAGCGCAGTCAATGGACCAACCGGCAACGACACAGCGAGTTCCACCCCGGCCGCCCTGAACTGCGCTACCGCCGCGCTGTTCAGGAAGGGCTTGCTGCCAACTGCATCCAGCAGTACCCGGCAGGACACCCCGCGTTGCGCGGCATCGAACAGGGCGGCCTGGACTTCGTCAACCAGCCCGCCCGCGTGCCAGATATAGAATTCCAGGTAACAGCTGCTGCGGCACTCCCGGATATCCCGGACCAGGGAGCGGAACGTCGTCTCGTAGTCCGTCACCAGTTCCACCCGGTTGCCCGGTATCACCGGGAAACCGCACAGGGACAACGCCTGCTGCTGTAAAGGCAGGGCTTCCGGATGCAGACGCGACAGGTCCACGGGGTAATGCCTGGACAGGGACTGCTTCCACTGCAGGTACTGGGCCTGAATGGCCTCGCCACGCCGCAGGTAGCGGGTACTGACGCGGTTCTCGCCGAGAAACAGGTACAGCAGGATACCGACCACCGGCACACTGAGGATAATCGCGATCCAGGCCAGCAATACACCAACCGGCCGGCGGCGCATGATTACCCGAATGGAAAAGCCGACCACCGCACTCCAGTGCAGCGCAACCGCCACCAGGGCGTACCAGCTGAACTCATCCATCGATGTGGATGACCGCTGCCCGTATCAGACCTGGTCCCCGGTCCCGCCTTCTTTGGCTTCCTTGTCGACCGCCATCAGGTCCGCCTTGCTGACGCCCAGCGCCAGGGCCGATGAACCGGCCACAAAGATCGAGGAATAGGTGCCCACGAACACACCCACAATCAGCGCCAGTGCAAAGGAATGAATAATGTCACCACCGAAGACAAACAGCGCAATCAGTACCAGCATGGTGGTCAGGGAAGTCATGATGGTCCGCGACAGGGTCTCGTTGATCGACACATTCATCACATCCTGCGGTGTTCCTTTGCGCAGCTTGCGGAAATTTTCGCGGATACGGTCAAACACCACGATGGTATCGTTGAGCGAGTAACCGATGACTGCCAGGATCGCCGCCAGCACCGTCAGGTCGAACTCGACCTGCAACAGCGAAAACACACCCAGCGTAATGATCACATCGTGCACCAGCGCGGCGACCGCTCCCACTGAAAAGCGGTACTCAAAGCGCAGTGCAACATAAATCAGGATACCGATCAGCGCATACAGCACGGCAAGCCCGCCCTGCTCAGTCAGTTCCTCGCCAACCTGCGGGCCGACAAACTCCACACGCCGCATATCCACTGCCGCATCGGCACCTTTCAGCGCAGTGAGCACATCCTCGCTCAACTTGGCGCTGGCACGATCTGCGCGCGGCGCGATGCGTATCAGCACATCACGCGAGGTACCAAAATGCTGCACCTGCGCATCGCCGAATCCGGCGTCCGCCAGCACGTCCCGGATTCCCCCGAGTTCTGCCGTTTCCGGGTAAGCAACCTCGATCAAGGTGCCACCGGTGAAATCGATGCCGAAGCTCAGGCCCCTGGTAAACAGGAGCACGAGCGAAGCGATGATGAGCAATGTCGAAAGGGTCATGGCAATCTTGCGCTTGCCCATGAAATCGATTCGTGTTTTTTCACTGAGAATACGCATGTCGCTATGCCCCGTTTATACCGGCAACCGCTGCAGGCGGCGGCCACCGTAGATCAGGTTGATCACCGCGCGCGTACCCATGATGGCGGTAAACATGGAGGTGAGAATGCCCAGTGACAGGGTGATCGCGAAACCCTTGATCGGCCCGGTGCCGAAACTGAACAACACGATAGCCGCGATCAGCGTGGTCACGTTGGCGTCCGCGATGGTCGAGAAGGCCTTGGCATAACCGGCATGAATACTGGCCTGCGGCGTATTGCCGTTACGCAGCTCTTCGCGGATACGTTCGAAAATCAGCACATTGGCGTCCACCGCCATGCCTACCGTCAGGACAATACCCGCGATACCCGGCATGGTCAGCGTGGCCTGCAACATGGACAGCAGGGCTACCACCAGCACCAGGTTGAACGTCAAGGCCAGGTCTGCAATCAGCCCGAACACCTTGTAGTACAGCGCCATGAACAACAGCACCAGCACAAAACCGATGACCACCGACTCGAAACCCTGCTTGATGTTTTCCGCACCCAGGCTGGGGCCGACGGTACGCTCCTCAACAATACGGATCGGGGCAGCCAGTGCGCCGGAGCGGAGCAACAGGGCCAGTTCATGCGCTTCCTGCGGGCTGTCCAGGCCGGTGGTCTGAAACTGCCGTCCGAACACGCCGCGAATGGTTGCGACACTGATGATTTCCTCAACCTTGCGGTTGGTAACGACCTGCTTGCCATTAACCGTGCGCGTGCTGGTCTTGTTCTCGATAAACAGCACGGCCATGGGCTTGCCGACGCTCACCTTGGTGAACTCCAGCATCTTGCGGGCACCCTTGCCGTCCAGGGTCACCGATACCTGCGGGCTGCCGCTGTTGCTGTCAAAACCGGAACGTGCGTTCACGATCTGGTCACCGGTAGCGATAGCGCGGTTTTTTAACAGGAAGTAGCGGCCGTCACGGCTCTTGTAGAGACTCGACCCGGGCGGCACCCTGCCGTTGCGCGCGGCCTCGACATCGTGCTCGGTGTCCACCGCACGGTATTCCAGTGTGGCCGTGGCGCCAAGAATACGCTTGGCGGTCGCCGTATCCTGCACGCCGGGTAACTGCACCACCACGCGCCGGTCACCCTGCTGCTGGATGATCGGCTCGGCCACGCCCAGTTCGTTGATACGATTACGCAGTGTGATGATATTCTGCTGCAGGGCCAGCTTGCGAATCTCCCGGGCTTCTTTCTCGCTCAGAGTCACTTCCAGCACGGCATCACTTCCCTCACCGGAGGGCTTGAGCTGCAGTTCGCGATACTCGTTATGGATCAGGTCGGCGCCCTTGTCGCGGTCCTCCGTACTGCGAAAGCGGACAACCAGTTTGTTGCCCGCATCACGAATACTGGTATAGCGCAGCTTATTCTTGCGCAACACCAGGCGCAGGTCAGACGAATAGCGGCGCATGGCTTTCTGGATAGCGGCGTCCATATCCACTTCCATCAGGAAGTGCACGCCACCACGCAGGTCGAGGCCGAGGTACATCGGCTGCGCATTGATGACCTGCAACCAGGCCGGTGTGGATGGCGCCAGGTTCAGGGCAACGACGTAGTCGGGGCCCAGCGCATCCTTGAACAGGTCGGCCGCCGCCAGCTGGTCTTCCGTGCCGTTAAAGCGGACCAGCAGGCCGCGTTCGGTGGTCTCTACGGATTTGGCGCTGATCCCGGCCTCACTCAGCTTGCTATGCAGCAGGTCCTGTACGCTGCTGTCCATGACGCCGCGGGTTTTTGAAACCTGCACCGCCGGGTCCTCGCCATACAGGTTGGGCAATGCGTACAACATCCCGATTACCAGCAAAAAGATAATCAGCAGGTATTTCCAGGCCGGATACTGGTTCATGATTCAGGCTAGCTCTGTTGTGTTATTCAATTCGATCACAGTTCTTTGGACGTGCCCTTGGGCATCAGGTTGGCGACCGCCTGTTTCTGGATCCTGACTTCCACGTTGTCGGCCACCCTGACCTGCACAAAATTTTCGCCGACCTGGGTGATACGCCCCAGCAGACCGCCGTTGGTCACAATCTCGTCGCCCTTAGCGAGTTCCGAGACCATTTTCTTGTGCTCCTTGGCGCGCTTGGTCTGTGGCCGGATCAACAGGAAATAAAACACCACGAAAATCAGGATCAGCGGCAGGAAGCTCATGAGGGGATCCTGTTGCGCCTGGGCAGGCGCGGCCGCGAATGCGTCACTGATGAAAAAACTCATACCGGTTTACCTTTGTCCCGGACCCCTGCCCTGCAACCCCGGCACTTGCACGCCGGGCCGGCTGGAAAGAAGTCTCTTGAATTTGAAAGCGCGCTATTATGGCACAGCCGGCGCCGATTGGTGCCTTTTTGCATAAAAATCCGCCACAAAATCGTCCACGGCGCCCGCCTCGATGGCCCGCCGCAGGCCGGACATCAGCTGCTGGTAATAATGCAGGTTATGCACCGTGTTCAGGTGCCCTCCCAGGATTTCATTGCATTTGTCCAGGTGGTGCAGGTAGGCGCGGCTGTAGTTGCGGCAGGTATAACAGCCGCAATCCGGGTCCACCGGGCGCGGGTCCTCGCGAAACCGGGCATTACGCAGGCGCAGGACCCCACCGCTGGTGAACAGGTGGGCGTTGCGCGCATTGCGCGTCGGCATCACGCAGTCGAACATATCCACCCCGCGCAGCACCGATTCGACGATGTCCTCCGGTGTCCCGACCCCCATCAGGTAGCGCGGCCGGTCCGCCGGCAGGGCCGGGTCCAGCGTGTCCAGCACCCGGATACGTTCCGCGTGCGGCTCCCCCACGGACAGCCCGCCGATGGCATAGCCGTCGAACCCGATCGCGGCCAGTCCCTGCAGCGATTCCAGTCGCAGCCCGGGGTACATACCGCCCTGCACGATCCCGAACAGCGCAGCCGGCGAATCCCCGTGCGCCTCACGACTGCGTTGCGCCCAGCGCAACGATAGTTCCATCGAGGCCCGTGCTTCATCTTCAGTGGCCGGGTACGGCGTGCATTCATCAAAGATCATGACGATATCCGCACCCAGTGCACGCTGCACGGCCATCGACTCCTCCGGCCCCAGGAACACCCGGTCACCGTTGATGGGGGAGCGAAAATGCACTCCCTGCTCGGTGATTTTGCGCAGCTCACCGAGACTGAACACCTGGAAACCGCCGGAATCGGTCAGGATCGGGCCGGGCCAGTGCATGAAATCGTGCAGGTCACCGTGGGCGCGAATCACCTCCGTGCCCGGACGCAGCATCAGGTGAAAGGTGTTTCCCAGCACGATCTGCGCCCCGGATTCGGCGACCTGCTCCGGGCGCATGCCCTTGACGGTCCCATAGGTGCCCACCGGCATGAAGGCCGGCGTCTCCACCACCCCACGGGCAAAGCTCAGGCGGCCACGCCGCGCCCTGCCGCTGGTCTGCAACAACCGGTATTTCATCGCTGAGCGCCGTGCTGCAGGAACATCGCGTCCCCGTAGCTGAAAAACCGGTATTCCTGTTCGATGGCATGCCGGTAAGCGGCCATGACCGCATCATACCCCGCGAAGGCGCAAACCAGCATCAACAGCGTCGAGCGCGGCAGGTGAAAATTCGTCAACAGGGCATCCACCACCCTGAAACGGTACCCCGGCGTAATAAAAAGCCGGGTATCCCCTGTAAACGGCTGCAGTTCACCCTGCGCTGCTGCCGTCTCCAGGCTGCGCACCACGGTCGTCCCCACCGCAACCACCCGGCCACCGCGCGCCCGCGTGGCGGCTACCGCCTCACACAGCGCTGCCCCGACCTGCACGAATTCAGCGTGCATAATGTGCTCATCCAGCGCCTCCGCGCGAACCGGCTGAAAGGTGCCAGCCCCGACGTGCAGGGTCACAAAGGCGGTGTGAAGTTTGCGTGAACCGAGCCGCGCCAGCAGCGCCTCGTCAAAATGCAGCCCCGCGGTGGGCGCTGCAACCGCCCCGGGGTGCTCGGCGTAGAGGGTCTGGTAATCAGCGCGGTCAGCACGGTTATCGGGCCGGTCAATATAGGGTGGCAGCGGCACATGCCCGTGGCGCTCCAGCAATTCCAGCACCGGGGTGGCGCCGGCAAAAGACAACTCGAACAGGTCTTCGTTCCGGCCCAGCACACTGACGGGCAGCCTTGCATCCCCCAGCAGCAGTTCCGTACCCGCCCGTGGTGATTTGCTGGCGCGCACGTGTGCCAGCACCCGGTGTTGATCGAGCACGCGCTCCACCAGCACCTCGACCCTGCCGCCACTGGCCTTGGCACCGAACAGCCGCGCGGGAATGACCCGGGTATTGTTCAGCACCAACAGGTCGTCTTTCCCCAGCAGGTCCGGGAAATCCGTCATGTGACGGTTGCTGATCGCGCCATCCACGGCCAGTTCCAGCAGCCGGCTGCTGCTGCGCGGCTGCACGGGCCGGTTGGCAATCAACGGCTCCGGCAGATGGTAGTCGAAATCACTGGCGCGCATGGCGCGGCATGGTAGCACAGCAGCGCCCGCGGCCCTTGTTGCGACCGGCGCAGGAATCCTTATACTGGCGCGCCTTAGCCGGGGTGGCGGAACTGGTAGACGCGCCGGATTCAAAATCCGGTTCTGGCAACAGAGTGTGGGTTCGATTCCCACCCTCGGCACCAGTTTTACCGGCTCACCCCACCTGGAACCCCCGACGGGAGACAACATGTCCGGAACCCGATTTGCCCTGGAAGTCCAACCCCGAATTCCGGAAAAACTGGAACGTCTCACTGAACTGGCCAACGACCTGCTGTACAGCTGGGAACACGCGGTGCGCTCGCTGTTCTTCCGCCTCGACCCCGCACTGTGGGAAAGCAGCGGCCACAACCCCAAACTGTTCCTGCACCGGGTTGCCCAGCGGCGCCTGGACGAAGCAGCCGAAGACCGTATCTATATGGAGGCCTACAACCGGGTCCTGACCAGTTACGACTCCTATATCCAGGAGCAGCAGCGCAAGAGCATCGACACACACCTCAGCCACCGCAAGGACCTGGTGGCCTATTTCTGCGCCGAGTTCGGCCTGCACGAAAGCCTGCCGATCTACTCCGGCGGTCTCGGCATCCTGGCCGGCGACCACTGCAAGGCGGCCAGTGACCTGGGATTCCCGTTCGTCGCGGTCGGCATGCTGTACCGGCAGGGCTACTTCATCCAGACCATCGACGAGCACGGCAACCAGGTTGCACACTACAGCACCACCGACTTCGACCAGCTGCCACTGAGTCCCGCCTGCGATGAGAACGGCGAGGAACTGCGCATACAGGTCGAGTTCCCCGGCCGGCCGGTGCACCTGAAAATATGGCAGGCCAGCGCCGGACACATCCGCATCTACCTGCTGGACAGCGCCCTGCCCGAAAATGAGGAAGCCGACCGCGCCATCACCTACCAGCTGTACGGTGGCGATGTGAATACCCGCATCCAGCAGGAAATGGTGCTGGGCATCGGCGGCGTGCGCGCGCTGCGCACCCTGGGTATCGAACCCACGGTCTGGCACATCAACGAAGGGCACGCCGCCTTCCAGGTGCTGGAGCGCTGCCGGGAACTGGTGGCCTCCGGGCTGGACTATGCCAGTGCCATCGAGCAGGTGGCCGGCGCCACCGTGTTCACCACCCACACCCCGGTTCCCGCCGGGCACGATATTTTCGACCACAGCCTGGTGGCCAGCTATTTCAGCGACTATGCCGAACAGCTCGGCCTGTCGATGGAAGACTTCCTGGCGCTCGGCACCAACCCGTCCAGCGGCGGCAGTTTCAACCAGACCATACTGGCGCTGAACGGTTCGCGCTTCCACAACGGGGTCAGCAGGATCCACGGCGAGGTCGCCTCGCGCATGGAAGCCTACATGTGGCCGCAGATCCCCGAACACGAGAATCCCATGAGCTCGGTCACCAACGGCGTGCATGTGCAGACCTTCCTGGCGAACGAATGGATCAACCTGTACGACATGCGCTTCGGCATGCAGTGGCGCAATGAACTGCTGAACGAGAGTTACTGGGAGCGCATCGATGAAATCCCGGACCACAGCTTCTGGAGCCTGCGCCAGTCGCTCAAATCAGAACTGCTCAACCAGGTACGCCGGCGCGTGGTGCTGCAATGCCGGCGCAACCGCTGTGGCGAGGCACACATCGACCGCGTCACGCGTATGCTCAGTCCGCACGAAGCGGACATCCTGACCATCGGCTTTGCACGACGCTTCGCCACCTACAAACGCGCCACCCTGTTGTTTTCCGACCCGGAGCGACTGGCACGTTTGCTGAATGACCCCAGGCGCCCCGTGTTGCTGATTTTCGCCGGCAAGGCACACCCCAGCGATGTACCGGGACAGCAGCTGATCCAGGTCATCCACGAGTTCTCGCGCCGTCCCGAGTTCATCGGCAAGCTCCTGTTGCTGGAAGGCTACGACCTGTCACTGGGACGCAAGCTGGTGTCCGGTGTCGATGTATGGCTGAACACCCCGGAATACCCGATGGAAGCCAGCGGCACCTCCGGGCAGAAAGCCGCTATCAACGGCGTCATCAACCTCAGCGTGCTGGACGGCTGGTGGGGTGAGGGCTATAACGGTGAGAACGGCTGGGCCATCACCCCGCACGACCAGCACTACGACGCCGCCTTCCGCAACCAGGAAGAGGCCAACGAACTGCTGGATATTATCGAACACCAGGTGATACCGCTATACTACGACCGCAACGGCCACGGTTTTTCCGAGGGCTGGGTGCACATGTCCAAGGCCTCGATGAAATCCTGCCTGCCGCAGTTCAATTCACAGCGCATGGTGATGGACTACGTGAAAGGGTTTTACGGCCCGGCGGCAAAACAGGGCAAGGCGCTTTCGAAAAACCGTTCCCGCGGCGCAAAGGAACTGGCCGCCTGGAAAGCAAAAATACGCGCCCTGTGGCCGTCCGTTTCGCTGCGCCGCGCCGATGAGGTTGCCCACGCCGTCACCGCCGGCGACAGGGTACTCATCAAGGTTGCCGCACAACTGGGAGAACTGTCGCCGGAAGACGTTCGCCTGGAGTGTGTAATCGGCACCGAAGATGAGCACAATGTCTTCCAGGCCAGCGAGTACTTCGGCTTCCAGGCCAGCGAAAAACTGGATTCGGGAGAAACCCTGTTTGTGCTCGACCTGGACCCGCCCCTGCCCGGCCTGCAGCTCTACCAGATCCGCATGTACCCCTGCCACAAACTGCTGAGCCACCGCTTTGAGACCGGGCGCATGATCTGGCTGTAAGCGGCAACGGGAATCATCCGGCCAGATCCTGCCACAGCGATGCCTGTAGGAGCGGGCTTGCCCGCGAACCGGGGTGGCGCGGGTTGTTCGCGGGCAAGCCCGCTCCTACAGTCTATAGGTCCAGTGCCGCATCCGGGTCGGAAGCAGACCGTTTGTACACCCCGATACACCGGCGACTCAAAGCTGTATTGTCGGGTTACGGCGCTGCGCATCTGACTCGACCTGGTGAATCCGACCAAACCCGGCACTCCACAATCACTGTCAGGGCAGGTTGAATTTTTTCTTCGCCGACCCCATGTCCCTGCGTGTAACCGGAATGCAGCAGTAAGGAGGTAACCTTATGAGCACACTGGCATTTATTGGTGAAGGGCTGGACCGCGCCTGGGAATCACTGACAGAAGGCTGGCAGCAGCTGCGCCAGCGCGCCTCACAGGCCATCACCCGCTTTCAGCCATTCAGCAGGAGCAGTGAGGTAGAAAGCGCGGAGGACCAGCTCATGCAGCGCGCCCTGCACTGGGGACTGGTTGCGGCCGAGGTCGAGGAGCGTGACGATGAAATCATCGTGCGCCTGGAAGCCCCTGGCCTGGAAGCGGATAATTTTGATATCAGTGTAATCGATGGCCTGCTGCGGGTGCGCGGCGAAAAACGCATGGAACGGGAACAGAAACGCGGGCGCTATCACGTCATGGAGTGCGCCTACGGGAGTTTCGAACGCAGCGTTCCCTTGCCGCGCACTGTTGACGCCACCGGGGTCAGGGCGCGTTACCGCCGCGGGGTACTCACCGTGCGCCTGCCGATTGCGGAATCCGCTCGCATGCGCAGGATCGAGGTACAGGGCTGAGCATTGCGCGGGCCTGTTGTTGCACAAGGGCCCGCGCGCTAATCCCCGTCTTCCCGGTCAGCAGGCCGGTATTGGTCTATCAGCTTCTGCGCTGCATCACCGTAGCGGCGCAGCCACTGCTGCAATACCAGCCTGCTGATGGTTCCGGCCCGGAGTTGCCGTTCCAGGCGCTGTAGCCCTTGTTCGGAAAGCCGTTCCTCGCGTGCTGCACCGGGCGCAGGTTTCCGACGTCTCATTGACGGCACACCAACCGATCACCCGGGAAAGTGGTGCAAAACCGGCTTTTCACTGGCCTCTGGCCCTCCTTAGGCACTGCGGATCAAACAGTCTCTTATGGCATTGATCACCTGCAGGCTCGCATCGCCAGGGCCTGCCGGGATCCTGGCCCGCGTTTCTCACCACCGTTCGCAGCGAAACGGTGCAAGGGTGCGGCATGGCCGGCTTTCGCGACCGGGCAGCGCGCAGGCACAGTTGACACTATATCGAGCACTCCGTCCGGGCGAAAGCCGGCCAGGGCGTGCCATTGGGCGGTCGCAGTAGAAGTGTGGCGAGAAATGCGGGCTAGTCCCAGTTCAGTGCCCCACCGGTCTGGTACTCGGTAACCCGCGTCTCGAAGAAATTTTTCTCCTTGCGCAGGTTGGCCTGCTCGTCCAGCCACGGCAGCGCACACCTGGCTCCCGAAAAGGGCTCCTCCATCCCCAACTGGTGCGCACGCCGGTTGGCGATAAAGCGAAACTGCTCAATGTGGTCATCGGCACTGTAGCCCAGAATGGAATCCTGCAGGATATAGCGCGCATAGTCGGCTTCGGCCGATTCGGATTCGTCCCACATGGTACGAATCAGTTTCGGGTCCGGCAATACATGATTCTCGATGATGATCTGTTTCACCGTGCGAATACCGAAGCTGCAGTGCATGACTTCATCGCGCATGATGTATTGCAGCTGCTCGGCAGTGCCTTTCATCAGACCACGGCGCTGCAGGGCAAAAATCGGGCTGAACCCGTTATAGAACCAGCAACCCTCAAACACTGCGCTGAAGAACATATAGGCCATGATAAAGTTTTCCAGTTCATCGCGCTCATTGAGATTGATATCGGCTCGTAATACAGACTCCAGCCGGCGATTGGCCATCTGTATCTTTTGGTTAATCTGTGGCACCACGCGGTAGCGGTTGTAGATTTCACCCTGATCGAGACCGATAGTTTCGATACAGTGCTGGTAGGTCCAGGTGTGCAGCGCTTCCTCATAGACCTGGCGCGCCTGGTAGATCTGCAGTTCCGGCGCACTCATTTTTTCCATAACCGCCAGACCGACGTTGCGCATGGCCAGGATATCGGACGTGGTCAGGTAGGACAGCACGTTCTCGTAAACGTGGCGCTCCTGCGGAGTCAGCATGTGGTGGTAGTCGTGTACGTCCTGCGTCATATTGATATCCAGCGGTGTCCAGTGGTTCCTGTTGGCGTTGAGGAAATAATTCCACGCCCACGGGTATCTGAACGGTGCCAGCTGGTTGATGTCAGTCTGACCGTTGACAACGCGTTTGTCTTCGGCGCGTATCGGTGGGATGCCGGCGGCACATATACCGGGCATGCTGTTTACAGGTGGTTCCGCGATCCGGCCCGGCCGGTTCGGCGTTGCCGCGTTCAGTTCCGGAGCGATCGGCTCATCCTCGCACGGTTGTGGGGTAATGCTTTGCAGAGTTGAGTCTGTTGTGTTGTTGTCATCCCGGTTCAACATGGTTTCTCCTTTGGTCCGGCGATATGTTTTCATGAGGACTACAGCGGCGGGCCGGGGTCGGTTTACCTCGATATACTGTGCTGGATGCCGGCCCGGCCTGCCGCGTACAAAGAGTTACTGGCAGGCCTCACAGTCGGGGTCAAGGATGGAGCAGACTTTCGGCACAGCCTCCTGCGGCGCTTCCTGTTCACTATCACGCCGTGGACTTTTCTCGACATGCGTCGCACCCAGCGTGCGCAGGTAGTAAGTGGTCTTCAGACCACGCTGCCAGGCCAGTCTGTACAGCGCATCCAGTTTCGGTCCGCTGGCTTCGGCCAGGTACAGGTTCAGCGACTGCCCCTGGTCGATCCATTTCTGGCGGCGGGCGGCTGCCTCGATCAGCCAGCGCGAGTCGAACTCGAACGCCGTCGCATATTTCTCCTTGAGGGCAGCCGGAACACGATCGATGGACGCCAGGCAACCATCGTAGTACTTGAGGTCATTGACCATCACCGCATCCCACAAACCCTGTGCCTTCAGGTCATGGACCAGGTATGGGTTCACCACGGTGAATTCGCCGGACAGGTTCGATTTTACGTACAGGTTCTGGTAGGTCGGCTCGATGGACTGCGATACGCCACAGATATTGGCAATGGTCGCGGTCGGCGCAATGGCCATGGTATTGGAGTTACGCATGCCCACGCTCACAACGCGCTCACGCAAGCTTTCCCAGTCGAGCGTCATGGAACGATCAACTTCCAGACTGCCGCCGCGCCCCTGTTCCAGCAGATCCAGTGAATCGATCGGCAGAATACCGCGGCTCCATAGTGAGTTGTCAAAGCTTGGATAACGGCCGCGCTCTGCGGCCAGATCGGTCGATGCCCTGATGGCAAGCCAGCTGACCGCTTCCATGGAACGGTCGGCAAACTCGACAGCCCGCTCCGAAGCATAGGGTATATCCTGTTTGTAGAGCGCATCATGGAACCCCATGAGGCCCAGCCCCACCGGCCGGTGACGCAGGTTGGAATTGCGCGCCTGCGGCACCGAGTAGTAGTTATAGTCGATAACATTATCCAGCATGCGCATCGCGGTGTGGATAGTGCGTTCCAGCTTCGCCATGTCCAGGCCGTTTTCGTCGACGTGCGCGGCCAGGTTGACCGAACCGAGGTTACACACGGCAATTTCGTTGTCATCGGTGTGCAGTGTGATTTCCGTACACAGATTGGAGCTGTGCACCACACCGACGTGCTGATTGGTATAACGCAGGTTGCAAGGATCCTTGAACGTCACCCAGGGGTGTCCGGTCTCGAACAGCATGCCAAGCATCTTACGCCACAGATCGACCGCCTTTACACGCCTGGAAACACACAGCTCGCCACGCGCCGCCCTGGCTTCATACTCCTGATACTTTTCGCGGAAGGCCCGGCCGCTAAGATCGTGCAACTCCGGAACCTCCTCCGGCGAGAACAGCGTCCAGTCACCCTGTTCCATCACTCGCTCCATGAACAGGTCCGGCACCCAGTTGGCGCTGTTCATATCGTGGGTACGACGTCGTTCATCACCGGTATTCTTGCGCAGTTCCAGGAATTCCTCGATATCGATATGCCAGGTTTCCAGGTAGGCGCACACCGCACCCTTGCGCTTGCCTCCCTGGTTGACGGCAACAGCAGTATCGTTGGCGACCTTGAGAAAAGGCACCACGCCCTGGCTCTTGCCGTTGGTACCGCGGATATGTGCGCCCAGGCCGCGCACGCGTGTCCAGTCATTACCCAGCCCGCCGGCAAACTTGGACAACAGCGCATTATCGCGTATCGCGCTGTATATACCTTCAAGCCTGTCCGGCACCGTGGTCAGGTAGCAGGAAGACAGCTGCGGGCGCAACGTTCCGGCATTAAACAGCGTCGGTGTGGAACTCATGAAAGCGAAACTCGACAGCAAGTGGTAAAACTCGATGGCGCGCGCCTCGCGTTCGACCTCATTGATAGCCAGCCCCATCGCCACACGCATGAAAAACGCCTGCGGCAATTCGAAACGCACCCCGTCGATGCTGTGGATGAAATAACGATCGTACAGGGTCTGAAGACCCAGATAGGCAAAGCTGCGATCGCGCCCGGCCTGCAATGCAGCACCCAGTTTATCGAGGTCAAACAACGTCAGTTCGCGGTCCAGCAGTTCCAGCTCGACGGCACGCTGGATGTAGGCGGGGAAATACCCCGGATACACGCCCGTCATCCCGCAGCCGCCGTCACGCGGCAGTTCCAGCCCGAGGAACGTCATGGCCTCATAACGCAAATTGTCCAGCAGCAGGCGTGCTGCAACCCGGGAGTAGTCCGGTTCAGTATCGATCAGCGTGCGTGCACTCATCACCAGCACAGCACCCAGATCCCGCTCACTGATACCATCGAACAGGTTGCGCAGACTTTCCTTCAACAAGGTCCCGGCATCCACGTCTGTCAGACCCTCACAGGCAGCGGCGATTTGTGCCTGCAGGGCATGGATATCGAGCGGCCGTGTCTCGCCATGAGCGCCGGTAATCTGCAACAGGACGTGCGCATCCCCCTGCGGCATGCCTTCCTGCCTCGCTGCACGCTTTTGCGCCTGTTGTTCACGATAAAGTACGTAAGCGCGCGCAATCTTGTGTTCACCACTACGCATCAGCTCCAGCTCCACCTGGTCCTGGATGTCTTCAATGTGTACCACACCGCCGTCCGGCGAACGCCGGAACAGGGCTTCCTGTACCTCCAGGGTGAGACGCTCCACAGTTTCATGAATGCGGCCCGACGCAGCCGCGCGCCCGCCTTCCACGGCGAGGAACGCCTTGGTCAGTGCGACACTGATCTTGGCCGCATCGAAGCGGGTGATCTTGCCGTTACGGCGAATGACCTTGTACCGGTCGTTGCCCGCAACGGTGACGTCTTCGATCAGACCACTGCCGGCGACGACTGTGCTGGAAGGAGTTGACCGGGTGGTATCCTGAATCTCTGTGTGCATATGCGCTCCTCGTCCGATTCATGCAAGGGTGGCCGGGACGACGCAGACAGAGTGGAGAACGGGTCGGCAGGCAAGCTGCCGGGGAAGCGAATCTCCACCCGGCAGCCTTGACGCGAGACCCGGGTGATGGAATCCAGCCGGATTCCCTGCTCCCAGGTATTCGGACTCGGGGGATGTGACCCTTGCGGATCGCCTCTATGACTCGTGTTCCCCCACACCGCTGCGCGACAGTCCCGGATTCTCACCGGGTTCCCTGCTGCATCAAACACCATATGTTGTGTTTGAGCTGGAGCTTGAGCACAAGATAACGGATAGAATCCGGCGCGGCAAGAGAAACTTTTCAGGGTACCCGCACTGGCCTGCTGATCAGGCAGTCGACAGCCGCATTAATACGCTGCAGGCGCTCATTGTCCCCGCCCCGGTCGGGATGATGTTCCATCGCGAGGCGCCTCCAGGCCGATTTGATGGTGGCATCGTCCGCGGGGTCGGTGAGTCCCAGTTCGGCAAGCGCTGCCGCTCGCCCTTCGAAGCT
>JALSRZ010000050.1 GCA_026984515.1 Thiohalobacter sp.
CGCTGATCATGATCGACCTGGATCACTTCAAGGAAGTCAACGACACGCTGGGACATTCCGTCGGGGACGACCTGCTGATCAGTGTCGGCAAGTGCTTCCAGTCGGCCCTGCGGGAACCCGACACCCTGGGGCGGCTGGGTGGCGATGAATTTGCCGTGGTACTACCGCAGGCAAACCGGGAAGCGGCACTGACCGTTGCCCGCAAGCTGCAGCTGACCCTGCAGCAGCCGGTGGAGATCGACCACAACAGTTTCTCTATCGGCGCCAGTATGGGTATAGCGGTCTACCCGGAACACGGCCGCGACCCGTCGGCGCTGCTGAGAAGCGCCGATGTCGCCATGTACATGGCCAAGCGCAACCGCGATGAATACGTCATCTACGACCCCGACACGGACATCAATAACCCGAACCGGCTGGAGCTGTTGCGCGACCTGCGCGCCGCAATCCAGGAACACGAAATCGGTCTTGCCTTCCAGCCAAAACTGGACCTGCGCAACCAGGTGATTACCGGCGTGGAAGCACTGGCGCGCTGGACCCACCCGGCGCGCGGCATCATTCCCCCGGGCGATTTCATTCCCGTGCTGGAACATACCGGCCTGATTAAACAGTTTACCCTGCAGATCCTCGAAAAAGCAGTGCAGTACTGCAAGACCTGCCAGCAACGGGGTTACCGGATCAGCGTGGCGGTCAACCTGTCGATGCACAAC
Organism: Thiohalobacter sp.; assembly: GCA_026984515.1. GTDB lineage: Bacteria > Pseudomonadota > Gammaproteobacteria > DSM-19610 > DSM-19610 > Thiogranum. The sequence continues at coordinate 708 of JALSRZ010000050.1, forward strand.
CTGCGTGATGAAAAGCTGCCCGGCCAGATTACCGGGATTCTGCAGCGTCACGACCTCGACAGAAAGTACCTGATGCTGGAGATTACCGAGAGCGCCATCATGAACGACCCGGAACGCAGCCTGGATATCCTGACCCGGTTGAATGACATGGGTGTGCGGCTTTCGGTGGACGACTTCGGTACCGGCTACTCATCACTCAGCTACCTGAAACGGCTCCCGGTGCAGCAACTCAAGATCGACCGCTCCTTCGTCAGTGACATGATGAATGACAAGGACGACGCCATGATCGTGCATTCCACGATCGACCTGGCACACAACCTGGGCCTGCACACGGTTGCCGAAGGTGTCGAGACGGAACAGGTGCTCGACGAGCTTAAAAACATGCAGTGTGATATTGCCCAGGGCTACCTGATCAGCCGCCCGCTGTCACCCGACGACTTCCTGAGCTACCTGGACTCGGGGGAATGGAAGGTAAACCGCATCGCGGAGGATGCGGACAGCTGCAGCAACTACTGACGCATGTGCGGGAACAGCAGCACGTCCCGTATCGAGGCCGAGTCGGTAAACAGCATCACCAGGCGGTCGATACCGATGCCTTCTCCCGCCGTGGGTGGCATACCGTGCTCCAGTGCGCGGACATAGTCCGCGTCATAGTGCATGGCCTCGTCATCCCCGGCTTCCTTTTCCTCGACCTGGCGGCGGAAACGCTCGGCCTGGTCTTCCGGATCGTTCAGCTCGGAAAACCCGTTGGCGATTTCCCGCCCGCCGACAAAAAACTCGAAACGGTCGGTCACGAACGGGTCAGCGTCGTTGCGCCGGGCCAGCGGTGAGACCTCGGTCGGATAGGCCGTGATAAAGGTCGGGTCCTTGAGCCGGTGTTCCACCGTCTTCTCGAAAATCTCGATCTGCACCTTGCCCAGGCCGTAGCTGTCCCGCAGCGGGATATCCAGTGCCGATGCCACGCTGCGTGCCGCATCCAGGCTCTCCAGCCGGCTCGCCTCCAGTTCGGGGTTGAAGTGCAGGATAGACTCCCTGACGGTCATGCGCACGAAGGGTTTGCCAAAATCGTACTCATCGCCCTGGTAGGCAATCACAGTGTTACCCAGGATCAGCTTCGCCATAGTGCGCAGCAATTCCTCGGTAGTGTCCATCAGGTCGTGGTAGTCCGCGTAGGCCTCGTAGAATTCCAGCATGGTGAATTCCGGGTTGTGGCGCGTAGACAGACCTTCATTTCGGAAGTTGCGGTTGATCTCGTAAACTTTTTCGAAGCCACCCACCACCAGGCGTTTGAGATAGAGCTCCGGCGCAATACGCAGGTACAGTTGCATGTCCAGCGCGTTGTGATGGGTGGTAAACGGGCGCGCCGCCGCTCCACCGGGGATGCTCTGCATCATGGGCGTCTCGACTTCCAGGAAACCACGGCGATTGAAGAAGTCGCGGATGAACTGCACGATACGCGAGCGGATGATGAAGGTATCGCGCGACTCCTGGTTCATGATCAGGTCCAGGTAGCGCTGCCGGTAGCGGATTTCCTGGTCGGTCAGACCATGGAATTTTTCCGGCAGCGGCCGCAGCGACTTGGTCAGAATGCGCAGGTCGTCGGCCTTCACCGAAAGCTCGCCTGTTTTGGTCTTGAACAGCACGCCTTCGGCACTGATGATATCGCCGACGTCCCAGCTCTTGAACGCCTGGTATCGGCCTTCCGGCAGGCTGTCACGCCGGGCGAAGATCTGTATGCGCCCGGACATATCCTGAATATGGGCAAAACTGGCCTTGCCCATGACGCGCTTGCCCATCATGCGACCGGCCACCTTGACCCGGATATTGTTTTCCTCCAGCCATTCCGGGCTCCGGTCACCAAATGCAGCGTGCAGCTCCGCGGCGATGGAATCACGCCTGAAGTCATTGGGAAAGGCTGCGCCCTGCTCGCGCATTTCCGCGAGTTTCTGCCTGCGTTGGGCAATCAGTTTGTGTTCGTCAGTGTCAGTCATGGTCGGTGCATTGGTTTCCTGTCATGGCCTGCATGGGAAGCGATCCGTATGGGCTGCTACAGGCCGCTTTTCAGGCTGGCTTCAATAAAATTATCCAGGTCACCGTCCAGCACCGCCTGGGTATTCCCCGTCTCCACACCGGTGCGCAGGTCCTTGATGCGCGACTGGTCGAGCACGTAGGAACGGATCTGGCTGCCCCAGCCAATATCCGACTTGCTGTCCTCGACCGCCTGCTGGTCGGCATTTCTTTTCTGGATTTCCAGTTCGTACAACTTGGCTTTCAACTGTTTCATGGCGGTAGCGCGGTTCTTGTGCTGGGAACGGTCGTTCTGGCACTGCACGACCACGCCGCTGGGCAGGTGGGTAATGCGCACCGCCGATTCCGTGCGGTTGACGTGCTGGCCACCGGCGCCGCTGGCGCGATAAACATCGATGCGCAGATCCGCCGGGTTGATCTCGATGTCGAAGTCATCGTCGATTTCCGGCGCCACGAATACCGCGGCAAACGAGGTATGGCGCCGGTTGCCCGAATCGAAGGGCGACTTGCGCACCAGGCGGTGTACACCGATCTCGGTGCGCAACCAGCCGAATGCCCAGGGCCCGTCGACCTTGACCGTGGCGCTCTTGATGCCGGCCACTTCACCGGCGGAAACCTCGATCAACTCGGTTTTGAAGTCATGGCGCTCGGCCCAGCGCAGGTACATGCGCAGCAGCATCTCGGCCCAGTCCTGTGCCTCGGTACCGCCGGAACCGGACTGGATGTCCAGGAAAGCATTGGCAGCGTCCATCTCTCCCGAAAACATGCGGCGGAACTCCAGTGCCGCGACCCGCGTTTCCATGTCGGCGAGGTCGTCTTTCACCGCCTCGAAGGTGTCCTGGTCGTTTTCTTCGGTAGCGAGGTCCAGCAGTCCGGCGGCATCCTGCAAGCCGGTTTCAATTGCGGTGAGCGTCTCGACCACCTCTGCCAGGCGTACCCGCTCCCTGCCCAGTGCCTGGGCCCGTTCCGGGTCGTTCCAGATCTCCGGGTCTTCCAGTTCCCGGCTGACCTCGGTCAGTTGTTCACGCTTGCTGTCGAAGTCAAAGATACCCCCTCAGGGACTCGGAGCGCCCCTGCAGATCCCTGATCTGCTGCCTGACCGGATTTACTTCCAAAACGTTCCCCTGGTTCGAGTTTTTACTGAACTGCAAAAACGCGCATCATACCGGGTTCCCCGGGAACTGCCAAAAATACAGCCGCGCTGCTTATCCTGCCGGTCGGCCCGGTTGACGGACTTTTACAGGGGCTCGATCGCCTCGACCACCAGTTGCAAACCCAGCATGCCGCGATATTCATTGCTGTCCATCCGGTAGGCCAGGCGTACCGCTTGCCCGGTCCTCAGTGTATGGTCCGCTGCCTGGTTGAAGGCAATCGCATCCAGTAATTCCCTGCCACCCTCCGGCCGCACCCTCAGCTTGAGGTGATGTTCACCGACCACCCGCAGCTGCAGGATCGTAAACCTGCCGTCGAAAAGCGGTTCCGGGAACCCCTGCCCCCAGGGTCCGGCCGCGCGCAGCTGTTCGGCCAGATCCAGGTTGAGATCTTCCGGTTCCAGCGGGCCGTCGGATTCCAGTACGCTGGCCAGCGAGTGCTCGTCCAGGCGTGCGGCCAGTTCCTGCAGGAAAGCCGCCTCAAATTCCGGCAGCCGGTGTTCCGCCAGCGACAGCCCGGCCGCCATGGCGTGGCCGCCGAACTTCTGCAACAGCTCCGGGTGCCGGGCCGCCACAGCATCCAGTGTGTCGCGGATATGTAGCCCACTGATCGAGCGCGCCGACCCTTTCAACTGGTCCGGACCACAACGCGCAAAGGCGATCACCGGGCGATGAAAACGTTCCTTGATCCTGGAAGCCAGGATACCGATTACACCCTGGTGCCAGTCGGGTTCGAACAGGCACAGGCCCAGCGGCAGTTGTGCTTCCTCGACATGTACCCGCTGCACGTACTCCGTTGCACGGGTCTTCATGTCCGCTTCGATTTCCCTGCGTTCGCGGTTCAGTGTGTCGAGCTGTTCCGCCAGCTGGCGCGCCGTGATTTCGTCTTTGCTCAACAGGCATTCGATCCCGATCGACATGTCATCGAGTCGACCGGCGGCATTCAGGCGCGGTCCCACGGCAAAACCGAAATCGGCGGCCACCACGCGCGACAGGCTGCGCCCGGCGATCTGCAGCAAGGCGCGGATGCCCGGCCGGCACTGGCCGGCCCGTATGCGCTGCAGGCCCTGTCGCACCAGCACCCGGTTGTTATGGTCCAGCACGACCAGGTCCGCCACCGTACCCAGCGCCACCAGGTCAAGGTATTCCGCCAGCCTGGGTTCCGGCACCGTCTGTTGTTCGAACCAGCCCTGTTCCCGGAGTCGGCTGCGCAAGGCCATCAGCAGGTAGAATGCCACACCGACCCCGGCCAGGTGCTTGCTGGGAAAGCGGTCGCCCGGCTGGTTCGGGTTCAGGATCGCGTCCGCAGCCGGCAGCGTATCACCCGGCAGGTGATGATCGGTAACCAGTACGCGGATGCCGAGCCGGCGTGCAGCTGCCACACCCTCGATGCTCGATATACCGTTATCAACAGTGACCAGCAGGTCCGGCCCGGAAGCAGCCGCCACGGCAACAATCTCGGGAGTCAGTCCGTAGCCGAATTCAAATCGATTCGGCACCAGGTAGTCCACGTGGTGTGCGCCCATCGCCCGCAGTGCCGCTACCATGAGCGCACTGCTGGTGGCACCGTCCGCGTCAAAGTCACCCACTACCAGGATTCGTTCCTGCTTCTCCAGTGCCTCCTGCAGCAGGGTGACGGCCTGCTGGATGCCCTTGAGTTCAGTGGGCGAATGCAAACGGGCTAGACGGTTGTCCAGATCTTTGTCCGAGTGAATGCTGCGCGCTGCATATACACGCTTCAGTACCGGGTGCAGCACCTCGGGCAGTGCCTGGAAAGTGGACTCAACTAACTGTCTGTGAATGATATTTTTCATCTTGTACCGGTTTAAGCAGGCGTGCCTGTAGTGATCTCGCGCCATTCTAGTGGATCGCCTGCGAAGTGTGGACATTAATGCGGAATATGCTTTAATTGTGCCTGATAGCACACACAAAACCGCATGGAAAAACAAGAAAAGGAAGTTTGCGTATTCTCCGCTACCCCGCGCGCTGTAAATGTCGTTTCGCTGCTGGTGCGCGTTGCCGCACGGGCAGTTGCCCATATGGATGTACCCGGCCTGCAGGCCTCATCGGTTTTCTTGAAGGAGCGACGTCAGTATGAATGAAATTTCAGCCGGCACATTGGCAGGGCTCAGCGACGAAGGCCAGGATCACAGGGAGGTCCGCATCTTTATCGTTGCCAACCGGGACATCTATGTCGATGGCCTGATCCGGGTCATCTCCGACCAGAAAGACCATCGGGTGGTTGCCTGCACCGCCGGCGTGAAGCGGATGTGCTGAAGTATGTACTGGAAGGCCTGTCGACCCGGCAAATCGCCAACGAGCTGTGTCTTTCGGAGCAAAGTATAAAGCTGCACCTCGGACGCCTGTTCAAAAAGTTTGAGGTCAGCAACCGTTCACAGTTGATCCTGATGGCCTTCCAGCGCGTGTGTCCGGCCAGCAACCTGATTCAGCTGTTTCGCAAGTCCCTCGATAAACACCGCATCGCCAGGGGACGTACGCCGCTCATCCAGGACCCGCTCTCGGATACGCCCTGAGCACAGCGGTACTGCGTTACTGATGCATTAGCCAAACGTCCATTACCCCCTCTACCTTCCGTCTTTCCCCGGTTTGCCAACAGGCCAGAAATATTTGGCTGCACAGTCAGATAGCGCTCACTCTCAAAACTGAGTTAGGGTAGTGCCCGGGTTTATTTCCGTGTATGTGCGGGGTTTTTCACTGTACAGCGGAAATGCGTAACCTGCCGGGCACGACGCGACCGGTGTGCCCGTTGTCATGGAGATCGACAGCCATTGTTCATCATCCAGCGAGGAGAAAGGAATGCCAGGACCTTATCACGCACGTGCACTGTTGGCAGTACTGGGGGGTGCTGTACTCAGCCTCCCCGCCACTGCCGGAATCACCGACATTACCCAGACACCCAACACTATCAATGCAGGGAGTCACAAATCCCTGACGGAACAGGTCGGCGCAGGTCGGGGAGATCTCGACACTCCCACCTCCTCCCTGTACATCATCAAGCGAGATCCCTTCCGTTCCATCCGGCGCGGCCGGCAACTCTTCCAGCGCAAGTACCGCCTGGCTGAAGGCATGGGGCCCAGGACCAATGACGGTGTCGGCGACTTCAACACCGATGCTTCACTGGGTGCCGGACTGGCGGACAGTTGCGCCGCCTGCCATGCGCGCCCCCGTGGTGGCGCCGGCTTCGGCGGCGAAGTTTTTACCCGGCCGGATTCACGCGACACCCCGCACCTGTACGGGCTGGGACTGGTCGAGATGATAGGCGATGAAATTACGCAGGCGCTGCGTGCCACGCGTGACCAGGCCATCGCTGACGCCGCGGCGGGTAACCGCCCGGTTACCGTTTCCCTGGCCAGCAAGGGTGTCCGTTACGGATCGATCACGGCAAACCCGGATGGCAGTGTAGACACCAGTGCAGTGGAAGGCGTGAATGACGATCTGCGCGTGCGGCCATTCTTTGCACAGGGTGGCACTATATCCATGCGTGAGTTTATCGTCGGGGCGCTAAACGCGGAAATGGGCATGGAAGCGCCTGACCCTGACCTGCTCGCTGCGGCCAATGGTGCCGACGTGATCACTCCGGCGGGCATGCTGCTGAGTGGTTCCACAGACAGTATTGAAGCCCCGCCGGTGGTGGATGAATTCGATGACTCGGACCATGACGGGGTTGTCAACGAAGTCCCGGTCAGCCTGGTCGATCACCTGGAATTCTACCTGCTCAATTATTTTGCGCCGGCTACCGGCAAGCAGGGGTTCCAGGAGCAGCGTGGCAAACGACTGCTGAAAAAGATTGGCTGCACCGGTTGCCACGTACCGGACATGCGTATCGACCGGGATCGTCGTGTCGGCAGCGTAGAGACGGTCTATGATGCCGACCGGGGTATCTTCAACAACCTGTTCGCAACCGCAACCACCCTGTACGATGAAATCGACGATGGCAGTGGCAACCCAACACAGAAATTACCGCGAGGTGGTACATTCCTGGTAAAGAATATCTATGCGGATTTCAAACGCCACGACCTGGGCCCGGCTTTCTGGGAGAGAAATTACGACGGCACCTACCAGAAGGAATTCATGACCGAGCCGCTCTGGGGCGTTGGTTCCACCCCGCCCTACGGGCACGACGGACGCAGTATCAACCTGCACGAAGTCATTCTGCGGCACGGCGGCGAAGCCGAATCATCCCGGCACCGGTACGAACACCTGGGCTCCCGTGGGCGTAAGGCCGTTCTTGCCTACCTGGAATCCCTGGTGCTGTTTCCGCCCGACGACACGGCCTCCAACCTGAACCCGGGCGATCCGCAGGCGGAGAACTACCCGCAGAACGGTCACGGCAATATCAAGCTGCCGTTATTGTTCAACGATCCAACGGATTCCGAGTAAGGGTTTCCGGCAATCCGCCACAGGCTGCCCGGAGAGGCAGCCTGTGGCTTTTTTCACGGCTGTGCCAGCACATCCCGCCAGCAAGCGGAACCTTTCCAGATTTTCAACAGGCCCGCAGGTGACAGGTGGTAGCGTCGGCCGTTGACCGGCAGGATGTCCAGGCTGCGCAGCCTGCGACGCGCAAGTGCATTCAGCAACGGCTGGAACCAGTCGCGCTCGTAACTTTCCAGCAGTGCATTCCAGTGCTCAACGTCTTCATACGCGGCCGGACTATCCAGTGCTTCCAGGGTCACCAGCGTATGTCCACCCGGCTCTGGACCCTGCCACAACCCGGCGGCACGCTCCGGTACCGGCACACTGTGCGCGCCGCTCCAGGCCCCCAGCCCCTGCACGGCCGGGTGGTTGCTCATCACCTGGTTCAACACACCGTGCTGTTGCGGTTCCGGTAATACACCGCCGCCCCAGATCCACAGGCTGTTGACCAGCGGTAAGCCCTGTTCGGCGCGCCGCCGGTTGACCGGGTGTGCATGCATCAGCATCTGGATTTCGTTGCAACGTCGACGCCAGTCCGGTGCATCCCGACCCTGCGGCAGGAACCCGGCAACGGAACGGCCGCGCAACCAGGACAGCGGGGTGGTGTCCAGGTCTTGTTGCCTGTCCCCGCGCAGGTACCAGCGGCCGGAACGGCCGGCCTGCAGCTGCCAGCCATCCTGGTGCAGGAAATCAGCCACGACGTTGCGCAATGCCGCGCGGTCTTCCCCGCACAGGGAAAAACTGGAGGTGTCGAACAACACCAGACCGTGGGTATCGGTGCGCAGGTGCACAGGGTCGGCACACAGGCAGTAACCGGCGGGCGCCTGGCCGGTATCACCCAGCCAGGCAAAAGGTGCGACCGGCACCGGACGGTCCCGGGTGTGGATATCGAACAGGGATACTGCCGCTGCCTCCAGGGTATCGGCCGGGAAGGTATGTGAGCGGGCGCGGCCCAGCAGCCGGGACAGTGCCGGTGCAGGGGCAAAACGGTCGTTTGCGTAGCCTGGAAAGCTGGCCGCCAGCCCGGGTACGAGCAGGCTGACCGAAGCGGTCAGCCCAGGTTCCCCACGATGGCGGCGCGTACCGGTTCCAGTCTGGCATCGACGGTAATCACTCCCTCGGTGCACTGTTTGATCGCGGTGTCGGGGTCCTTGAGACCGTGACCGGTCAGGGTACAGACGATGGAACTGCCTTCGGGAATCTTGCCGGAGCGGATATCGCGCAGAGCCCCGGCCAGTGACGTGGCCGATGCCGGTTCACAGAAAATCCCCTCCTTTTCCGTCAGCAGTTTCTGTGCGGCAAGAATTTCCGCATCACTGCATTCATCGAACCAGCCCCCGGATTCCTCGTGTACCTTCCAGGCCTTGTCCCAGGACTGCGGGTGGCCGATGCGGATGGCGGTCGCCACGGTTTCGGGGTTATCGACCATTTCCCCGCGCAGGAAAGGTGCGGAACCGGAGGCCTGGTAACCGACCATGGTCGGTCGCTGGTTGACGATACCGTGCTCGTAGTACTCGCTGTAGCCCATCCAGTGGGCCGTGATATTGCCGGCGTTACCAACCGGCAGGCAATGATAATCAGGCGCACGCTCCAGCTCTTCGATGATTTCAAACGCCGCTGTTTTCTGCCCCTGCAGGCGGAAGGGATTAATGGAATTCACGATGGTCACCGGGGTGTTTTCACCCACGTCCTTGACCAGCTGCATACCTTCATCAAAATTGCCGCGTATCTGCAGTACCACGGCACCGTGGATCATTGCCTGTGCCAGCTTGCCCAGCGCGATCTTGCCCTCCGGTATCAGCACAAAGGCCGTGATGCCCGCGCGTGCTGCATAGGCGGCAGCGGACGCGGAGGTGTTCCCCGTCGAGGCACAGATCACCGCACGGCTGCCTTCCTCGACCGCTTTGGTGACCGCCATGGTCATGCCGCGATCCTTGAAGGAACCGGTCGGGTTGAGGCCCTCGTATTTGACGTAGATATCCACGTCCTTGCCGGTAGCGCGCGGAATATTGTTGAGACGGATGAGTGGCGTGTTGCCTTCACCCAGGCTGATCACGCGGGTGTCATCGTGTACCGGCAGACGATCCCGGTACTTGTCGATCAAACCGGTATAACGGGGACGGAATGGCATGGTTATTTACCTATAAATACAAATAGTTATATAAATATTGTGATGTAGTGCGTTAATTACGGGCAAGGCCCGGCCCGGGTGCAGCACTCGCGCACGGGGCCGTGCATCGCGTTCAGTCCTTGCCCAGGTGTTCCATGCGAATGCGCGTGATTGTACCCTTTACCGAGGCCAGCGACTCGATCTGCTGTATCGCGGTATTCATTTGCTGCTCACGCACACGGCGCGTCAGCATGATGATGGGGACCTGCTGTTCGCCTTCCGGCGGCTCTTTCTGGATCACGGCTTCAATGCTGATACCGCTGTCACCCAGGATGCGGGTGATGTTGGCCATGACACCGGCTTCGTCCGAAGCGCACAGGCGCAGGTAATACGAGGTTTCCACGTCGTCCATGCCCAGGATCGGCAGGTCGGACAGCGAGTCGGGCTGGAAGGCCAGGTGCGGTACCCGGTTTTCCGAATCAACGGTCATGGTGCGGGCGACGTCCACCAGGTCGGCCACTACCGCCGACGCAGTCGGTTCAGCGCCGGCACCGGCACCGTAATACAGCGTCGGACCCACGGCATCGGCCTGCACCAGTACAGCGTTCATGACGCCGTCCACGTTGGCGATCAGGCGCTTCTCCGGGATCAGTGTCGGGTGTACGCGCAGCTCCACACCCTGCCCGGTGCGCCGGGTAACCCCCAGGTGCTTGATCCGGTAACCCAGCTGTCCCGCATAGCTCACGTCATCGCGGGTAATGTGTCCGATCCCCTCGGTGTAGACCCGGTCGAACTGCAGGGGAATGCCGAATGCCAGGGAAGCCAGTATCGCCAGTTTGTGTGCGGCATCGATACCTTCCACATCAAAGGTCGGGTCTGCTTCCGCGTAACCCAGCGCCTGCGCCTCGGCCAGCACGTCGGCGAAGTCACGCCCCTTGTCGCGCATTTCGGTGAGGATGAAGTTACCGGTCCCGTTGATAATACCGGCGATCCATTCGATACGGTTGGCGGTCAGGCCCTCTCGCACGGCCTTGATGATCGGTATACCGCCGGCGACCGCCGCTTCGAAGGCCACCATGACCCCCTGCTTCTGCGCCGCGGCAAATATCTCGTTGCCGTGAGTAGCAATCAGCGCCTTGTTGGCGGTTACCACGTGTTTGCCACCGGCAATGGCCCTGAGCACCAGTTCGCGGGCCGGCTCGTAGCCGCCAATCAGCTCGACGATGATATCGATATCCGGATTTTCGACCAGCGCAAAAGCGTCGTCACCGACTTCGATCGCATCGATGCCCGGTAAACCGGCCGGCTCATATTCCCGTGCAGCGGCGTGCGTGATCTCGATACCACGACCCGCGCGTCGCGCAATTTCCCCGGCATTACGGCGTAATACATTGAACGTGCCACCACCAACCGTTCCCAGTCCCAACAGTCCTACCCTTACCGGTTTCAAGAAACCCCCTCGTCCGCTGCCGCGGTTTGTTTTTCATCATGACGGAACATGTCCCGGATGCCACGAATGGCCTGGCGGGTACGATGTTCATTTTCGATCAGGCCAAAGCGCACAAATCCATCTCCATATTCACCGAAGCCGATGCCGGGGGATACCGCGACTTTCGCTTCCTGCAACATCTTCTTGGTGAACTCCAGTGAACCCAGTGCGCGGTATGGTTCCGGTATGGGCGCCCAGACGAACATGGTTGCGCGGGGTTTTTCCACCTTCCAGCCGATGCTGTTCAGTCCATCGCACAACACGTCGCGCCGACTGCGATACATGTTCACGATATCCCGTACACAATCCTGCGGACCTTCCAGTGCCGCAATGGCGGCCACCTGGATCGGTGTGAACATACCGTAGTCCAGGTAGGATTTCATACGCGTCAGCGCCGCTACCAGTGTTTTGTTGCCGCACATGAAACCGACCCGCCAGCCCGGCATATTGTAGCTCTTGGACAAGGAAAAGAACTCGACGGCAATGTCCTCGGCGCCCGGCACCTGCAGGATGGACGGCGCCCTGTAGCCGTCATAGACCAGGTCGGCGTAGGCCAGGTCGTGCACCACCCAGATCCGGTGTTCGCGGGCGATGGCAACCACGCGCTCGAAAAATTCCAGTTCGACACACTGGGTGGTCGGGTTACCCGGAAAGTTGAGGATCAGCATCTTGGGTTTGGGCCAGGAATCCTTGATGGCTTTTTCCAGCTCCTCGAAAAACGCTTCCTCGGTTCCGATCACCGGCACGTGGCGTATGTCCGCCCCGGCAATGACGATACCGTAGGGGTGTATGGGGTAGGCCGGGTTCGGCACCAGTACTGCATCCCCCGGACCCACCGTTGCCAGCGCCAGGTGCGCCAGCCCCTCCTTGGACCCGATGGTGACAATGGCCTGGGTCTGCGGGTCCAGTTCGACCCCGTAGCGCCGCTGGTACCAGTCGCAGATGGCCTTGCGCAGGCGCGGAACCCCCTTGGACATGGAATAGCGGTGGGTGTCGCTGCGCTGTGCGGCCTCGGTCAGCTTGTCGATGATATGCCGGGCGGGCGGCTGGTCGGGATTTCCCATACCGAAATCAATGATGTCCTCCCCGCGCGCGCGCGCAGCGGCCTTCAACTCATTGACAATGTTAAAGACATACGGCGGCAAGCGCTTGATTCTGGGAAAATCGTCCACGAAAACGGTCGTTGGGCAGTGATCAATTTCGAAAAAATAAAGCGCGTAGGGTACTGAAAATATTGGAATGTAACAAGCAGGACCGGTAAGCTCCGGGACATGCATTTTGCCCGTGAAGACTGCGACAGTGCGCTGATGGTCAGGGCCTGCGACGCCGAACAGGTCACGGTCGGCGCGCAACGCTATACGCGCAGCCTGATTCTGACACCGGATCGCGTGCTCCCGGACTGGCGTCCCCGCCAGGTCGACGAACTCACTGAACAGGATATTGAAAGCCTGCTGTCGTTGCAGGCAGAGATTATTTTGCTCGGAACCGGTTCCCGGCTGTGCTTTCCGTCTGCGCAACTGCGCGCCTGCGTGCTGTCGACCGGCACCGGCCTGGAAGTGATGGATACCCCGGCTGCATGCCGAACCTATAATATCCTGTTATCCGAAAACCGGCGCGTGGTGGCAGCGCTGCTGTTGCAGGCGCAATCCCCCACGGAGGCTTAACAGGCTCCTAGCCCGCATTTCTCACCGACTTCCTGCGGCGGCGGCGTCATGCCGCGCGCTAAGCGGCGTTCACTCGGTCGGGCTGCTCGACATCGTGTCGACTATGCCTGCGCGGCCCTCGGTCGCGAACGCCGCTGATCACACGACCTGCCACCGCCTCGCTACGGAACCCGGTGAGAATTCCGGGCTAGTCAAACAATGTGTCGGAAGAGAAACCTTCGCTTTCCAGTATTTCGCGCAGCCGTTTCAGTGCATCCATCTGTATCTGCCGTACCCGTTCGCGGGTCACCCCGATTTCGGTACCGACCTCTTCCAGCGTGGAAATCTTGTAACCGTGCAGCCCAAAGCGGCGTTCGACCACTTCGCGCTGTTTCTCGGATAGCTGTGCAACCCACAGTTCCAGGTTGGCAAGGACGTCGGCATCCTGCAGCAGGTCGCTGGGATCCGGATTGTTTTCATCCGGGATGGCATCGATCAGCGACTTGTCGGAATCACGGCCGATGGGGGCATCCACGGACGTGACGCGCTCGTTCAGCTTGAGCATGCGCTTGACGTCTTTCAGCGGCTTGTCCAGCAGTTCCGCGATTTCCTCGGCATTGGGCTCATGGTCCAGCGACTGCGCGAGGCGGCGTGCGGCCTGCAGGTAGCTGTTGAGTTCCTTGACTACGTGAATCGGCAGGCGAATGGTGCGCGTCTGGTTCATGATCGCGCGTTCGATGGTCTGCCGGATCCACCAGGTAGCATAGGTGGAAAAACGGAAACCGCGCTCCGGGTCGAATTTTTCGACGGCGCGGATCAGGCCCAGGTTGCCTTCCTCGATCAGGTCCAGCAGGGCCAGTCCGCGATTGATATAACGGCGCGCGATCTTGACGACCAGCCGCAGGTTGCTTTCGATCATGCGCCGGCGGCCCTGTTCGTCACCCTTCTGCGCCAGGCGCGAGTAGTAGACTTCCTCTTCGGCACTCAGCAGCGGGGAAAAACCGATCTCGTTGAGGTACAGGCGGGTGGCGTCGAAATGGGCTTTCGATTCGGGTGGTTCACTGGAATCACGGGTCTTTTTTCGCTGTGACTTCAGCAGCGTAGTAACCGCATGAATGTCGGTTACGTTGTCCTGCACGCCGTCCAGGTGCTGGCATTTTCTGGCCATACATCTCCCCTTGCTGGTTGATGTCCCGGTGAACCCAGTGTCACCGGCGTTTCCTGGCGCTGCGACCTTTACCGTGCGGGCAGGTAATGCAGTGGATCGACCGGTCGGCCCCGCTTGCGAATTTCAAAATGCAACTGCGTGCGATCGGTACCGCTGCGTCCCATGCGGGCGATGATCTCGCCCTTCCCTACCCATTGCCCTTCCCTGGCGATCAACGTGCGGTTATGTGCGTAAGCGCTGAGAAAATCTTTATTATGTTTGACGATGATAAGCCTACCGTAGCCACCAAGTCCACTCCCGGAATACACGACCTTGCCGGCTGCCGCCGCGCGTACCGGGTCACCGGTTTTCCCGGCAATATCAATGCCCTTTTTACCCACACTTTTTGCACTGTATTTGCTGAGCAGGACCCCTTTTACAGGCCAGGACCAGATCACCTTGCTGCCGGTGGCCGGCAGGGCATGCGTGCGCACCACCGGTTCCGCGCGGCTCCGGCCCGGGTTTGGCGGTTTTCTCTTCGCGGGCGCCGGCGGATGGTAGATCTTGGGTTTGCTGGCGTGCGGTGATGGTCGTGCAGGCGCAGGAACGGTTTTCTTTCTGCTTACCGGTGGCGGGCTGAGGCGGAGTTTCTGTCCCTTGAAAATGGTGTAGGGTTTGTGCAGCCGGTTCCAGGCCACCAGCTCGTCCACGCTGATGCCATAGAGAAAGCTGATCGAGTACAGGGTATCGCCCTGCCGCACGCGGTGACTGTCCGGGTGCCTGACCGGCCGCTGGGTGCGGTCACCGATCGGCGCCTTGACCGGTTCCGAAGCGCAGGAGCACAACAGGCACAGTAACAGCAGCCGGCTCCACCCCAGCCTGTGCTTATGCGCGAATAACCAGATAGGCTACTACCCCCAGTCCGACCAGCCCCCAGCCAATGCGCTCGACATACAGCCGGATGCGCTGCTCCATGCTCGCGCCGCCCCATGACAGCAAACCCGCTACCAGGAAGAAACGGGCGCCCCGCCCCACCGCGGAGGCCAGTACAAAGGGTATAAAAACCATGGAGAGCGCACCTGCTGAAATGGTGAACACCTTGTAGGGGATGGGTGAAAAGCCCGCAATCAGGACAGCCCAGAAACCCCATTCCGCAAACCAGTCGGACGCCCGTGAATAGGCATGGGCCCAGCGTCCGCCTTCCTGGATCAGGGGCGCAATCAGGTCCAGACCGAAATGGCCAATGGCGTAACCTGCCATGCCGCCGGCTACCGAGGCCAGCGTGGTGATGGTGGCAAAGCGCATGGCGCGTTCGGGCCGGGCCAGGCTCATCGGCATGAGCATGACGTCCGGTGGTATGGGAAAAAACGACGACTCTGCAAAACTCAGTGCGCTCAGGTAGCGCACTGCGTGCGGATGACGCGACCAGCTGAGGGTCATGTCGTACAAGCGTGTAAACAGCCTCATCAGCCGGCACCTCCAATCAGGGGGACAAAAACAACGGGCTCAAGGTCCTCCCGTTCGTAGACCGTTGGTGTCCGGGTAACCGTTACCAGGGTCTGTCGTGTGCGACCGCCGAGCGGCATCACCAGGCGGCCGCCTACCGCCAGTTGCTCCAGCAGGGCCTGGGGAATCTCCTCTCCCCCTGCGGTCACGATAATGGCATCGAAGGGCGCAAACTGCGGCCAGCCCCAGGTGCCGTCACTGTGCTGGGTGCGCACATTCCGGTAACCCAGTTTGCGAAAACGCTGCCGGGCCTGGCTGGCCAGTTCCTCGATCCGTTCCGTGGAATAGACCTTGTCCACCAGTCTGGCGAGGACCGCCGCCTGGTAACCGGAACCGGTGCCTACCTCCAGCACCTTGCCGGGCGACACTTCCAGCAACAGTTCGGTCATGCGCGCAACGATGTAGGGCTGGGAGATAGTCTGACCAAGGCCGATCGGCAGGGCGGTGTCTTCGTAGGCGCGACTCGCCAGCGCCTCATCGACAAACAGGTGTCGGGGGGTGGCGCCAATGGCATCCAGTACCGCCGGGTTGCGGATGCCTTCGGTGCGCAGCCGCTGTACCAGCCGGTCCCGGGTACGTTGCGAGGTCATGCCGATGCCCTGTGGTTTTATCATCCCAGGGGCCCTGCGCCGAGACAGCTTTTCACCTGCTCCAGCACATCGTAGCGGGTCAGGTCCACATGGATCGGCGTAACTGACACAAAGCCGTTGCGCACCGCATAAAAATCCGTACCCGGCCCGGCATCCTGTTCGCTGCCGGCCGGACCGACCCAGTAGATCGGCCGGCCACGCGGGTCGGTTTCGCGGATCACTGCCTCTGACTTGTGGCGGTGCCCGAGGCGGGTCACCTGCCAGCCCTGTAATTCTTCAAACGGGAGATCGGGCACATTCACGTTCAGAATGGTCTCCGGGGGCACCGGCTCGCAGCGCAGCCGGTCCAGCAGGGTCAGGACTACCTGTGCAGCGCTGTCGAAATGCGCCATGCGGGTGGAAACCAGTGAAACCGCAATCGCGGGCAGGCCCAGGAACCGGCCCTCCATCGCGGCCGCCACGGTACCGGAATAGATGACATCGTCGCCGAGGTTGGCGCCGGCATTGATACCGGATACTACCATGTCCGGCTCTTTTTCCAGCAAGCCGGTGATGGCCAGGTGGACACAGTCGGTCGGGGTGCCCTCTACGCAGGTATAACCATTGCCGGCCTTGCGCACCCGCAGCGGGTTGTCCAGCGTCAGCGAGTTGCTGGCACCGCTGCGGTCCCGGTCCGGGGCCACCACGGTGACGTCGGCCACGCCTTGCAGGGCATCCGCCAGGCAGCGCAGACCGGGAGCCCGGTAGCCGTCGTCATTGCTGATGAGAATATGCATGGGTCCGGAATAATACCGGAGATAAGCGGCGACGCCCATCATTCGCCCGCTAAAAAAAGAATTGAATGATCGGGTATTTGCCCTTACCGTCGAGTGCATGAAAAAACCCGACAGCGAGGACATCCGGCTGTTCCGCAGCAGTGTGGGCGAGGTCAAACCGGTGCGCAATGATCGTATTGTACCCACCCGGCGCGCCATCAGTCCGCGCCCGGTATTCCGGGAAATGGACGAAGCCGAAGCCTTGCGCGACATGCTTTCCGAGCAGTTCGACCCCGCCGATATCGAGACCGGCGAGGAGCTGCTCTATGTCCGCCCCGGTCTGCAACGCCGCATGCTGAAGAAGCTGCGCCGCGGCATGATCGTGGTGGATGCCGAGCTGGACCTGCACGGCATGACGGTGCCGGTTGCACGCGATGCCATTGCCGGCTTCCTGCACGAATGCCGGCGACGACGCATCCAGTGCGTGCGCATCATCCACGGCAAGGGGCTGGGTTCCAGGCACCGGGGTCCGGTGCTGAAACAGAAAGTCGGCCACTGGCTGCGCCAGCGTGATGAAGTGCTCGCCTACTGTTCTGCGCGAGCGTATGACGGTGGCACGGGGGCAGTGTATGTGCTGCTGCGGCGCAGGTAGGCCAGGCTAGCCCGCATTTCTCACCGGGTTCCGTAGCGAGGCGGTGGCAGGTCGTGTGATCAGCGGCGTTCGCGACCGAGGGCCGCGCAGGCATAGTCGACACTATGTCGAGCAGCCCGACCGAGTGAACGC